>NZ_CP125957.1:5535000-5852500 GCF_030064125.1 Pseudomonas sp. G2-4
TCAGCGAGAAGTAACCCTTGGGGGTGACGTACTGCGGGGCGCACTTTACAAGCCTTTTCCTTTGAGTTCAACGGCCTGATGAAAAAAATGGCGCTTGGCAGCTAACACCCATAAATCAAAAAAAGATCAACGGTCGTGGCGAGGGAGCATGCTCGCGCTGGGTCGCGTAGCGGCCCTCAAAAAGCGAGGAGTGCTTCGCCCTCCAGCGGGAGCAGGCTCCTTCGCCACAAGAGACCAGGCAATCGCCTCAGTTGAAGACGATTTCGTCGTTCTCCACAGTGCCTGTCACGGTTTCGCCGGGCATGAAGCGACCGGACAGAATCAACTGCGCCAGCGGGTTTTCGATCCAGCGCTGGATCGCCCGTTTCAGCGGCCGGGCGCCGTAGACCGGGTCATAACCCACGGCGATCAACTTGTCCAAGGCCTCGCTGCTCAGTTGCAGCTTCAGCTCGCGCTCGGTGAGGCGGCTGCGCAGGCGACCGAGCTGGATCTCTGTGATGCCGGCGATCTGATCACGGGCCAGCGGCTCGAAGATCACCACTTCATCCACCCGGTTGATGAATTCCGGCCGGAAGTGCGTGGAAATCGCGTCCATCACCGCAGCGCGCTGCGCCTCGCGGTCCCCTACCAGCTCCTGGATCTGCGCCGACCCCAGGTTGGAGGTCATCACAATCACCGTGTTACGGAAGTCCACCGTGCGCCCGTGGCTGTCGGTCAGGCGACCATCCTCCAGCACTTGCAGCAGAATGTTGAACACATCCGGGTGGGCCTTCTCGACCTCATCGAGCAGGATCACCGAGTACGGCTTGCGACGTACCGCTTCGGTCAGGTAACCGCCTTCCTCATAACCGACGTAACCCGGTGGGGCGCCGATCAGCCGTGCCACGGAATGCTTCTCCATGAACTCGGACATGTCGATGCGCACCATGGCCTCTTCGGTGTCAAAGAGGAACTCGGCCAGCGCCTTGCACAGCTCGGTTTTACCGACCCCGGTCGGGCCGAGGAACATGAACGAGCCGCTCGGACGATTAGGGTCCGACAACCCAGCGCGGGAACGACGCACGGCATTGGACACCGCCACCACCGCTTCTTCCTGGCCAATCACACGCTGGTGCAACAGGCTTTCCATCTTCAGCAACTTGTCGCGCTCGCCCTCGAGCATTTTCGACACGGGAATACCGGTCCACTTGGAAACCACTTCGGCAATCTCTTCCTCAGTGACTTTGCTGCGCAGCAACTGGTTTTCGCTCTTGCCGTGCTGGTCGACCATTTGCAGGCTGCGCTCCAGGTCCGGGATCACCCCGTACTGCAGCTCGGCCATGCGGTTGAGGTCGCCTTTGCGGCGGGCCGCTTCCAGTTCCTGGCGGGACTGTTCGATTTTTTGCTGGATCTGCGCCGAACCCTGGACTTCGGCTTTCTCCGAGTTCCAGATCTCCTCGAGATCGGAATACTCGCGCTCATGACGAACGATTTCTTCCTGCAATTTCTCCAGGCGCTTCTTCGCCGCCTCGTCGCTTTCTTTCTTCAGGGCCTGGGATTCGACCTTGAGCTGAATCAGGCGCCGCTCCAGGCGATCCAGCACTTCGGGCTTGGAGTCGATTTCCATGCGAATGCGGCTGGCGGCCTCATCAATCAGGTCGATGGCCTTGTCCGGCAATTGCCGGTCGGTGATGTAGCGGTGGCTGAGCTTGGCCGCCGCGATAATCGCGCCGTCGGTGATCGCCACCTTGTGGTGAACTTCGTAGCGTTCTTTAAGGCCGCGCAGGATGGCGATGGTGTCTTCTTCGCTCGGCTCTTCCACCAGCACTTTCTGGAAACGCCGCTCCAGGGCCGCGTCCTTTTCTATGTACTGGCGGTACTCGTTGAGTGTGGTCGCGCCGACACAGTGCAACTCGCCACGGGCCAGCGCAGGCTTGAGCATGTTGCCGGCGTCCATCGAGCCTTCGCCCTTACCGGCACCGACCATGGTGTGCAATTCGTCGATGAACAGAATGATCTGCCCTTCCTGCTTCGACAGCTCATTGAGCAGGGATTTGAGCCGCTCTTCGAATTCGCCACGGTACTTGGCACCAGCAATCAGCGCGCCCATGTCCAGGGACAACAAGCGCTTGCCCTTGAGGCCGTCCGGCACTTCGCCGTTGATGATGCGCTGGGCCAGGCCCTCGGCGATGGCGGTTTTACCCACGCCAGGCTCACCGATCAGCACTGGATTGTTCTTGGTGCGGCGTTGCAGCACCTGGATCGTGCGGCGGATTTCGTCGTCGCGACCAATCACGGGGTCGAGCTTGCCTTCCTCGGCGCGCTTGGTCAGGTCGACAGTGTATTTGTCCAGCGCCTGGCGGGACTCCTCGTGGTTGGCGTCGTTCACCGCTTCGCCGCCACGCAGGTTGTTGATGGCATTTTCCAGGGCTTTCTTGCTCACGCCCTGGCCCAGCAGCAGTTTGCCGAGCTTGCTGTTCTCGTCCATGGCGGCGAGCAGCACCAACTCGCTGGAAATGAACTGATCGCCTTTCTGCTGGGCCAGGCGATCTGCCTGGTTGAGCAGCCGCGCCAGATCCTGGGACATGTTCACGTCCCCTGTCGGATTCTGGATCTTGGGCAACTGGTCGAGTTCTTTGGTCAATTCTTTACGCAGGCTGCTCACGTCAAAGCCTACCTGCATCAGCAGTGGCTTGATGGAGCCGCCCTGCTGCTCGAGCATGGCCTGCATCAAGTGCGCCGGCTCGATACCGGGATGGTCCAGCCCGACGGCCAACGATTGGGCATCGGACAGGGCCAGTTGTAATTTACTGGTCAAACGATCAATACGCATGGGTCACCTTCCTTTTGAGCAGGCCGGACCGAAAAACATCCTGAATGAAGAAACCTGCCAGATACCGTTATAGATGTGGTCGATTCTGGAAGATTCAAGCAGCACACCCTTGATACAGATCAGAGAAGTCTAGCGTTCGAGCCAGATCAGCGAGGCAAAGCGACCGGTGCGCGGATTGCGGCGGTAGGAAAAGAAGCGTGGGTCGGTCACGGTACATAGACCGCCACCGTAGACCGCCGTGACGCCCCGCGCCGACAGCCGCAGACGTGCCAACGCATAGATGTCGGCGAGGAACTTGCCGGCGTTGTGGCTGGGGACGAAGGCTTGGGCCGCCTGGGGCAACTGCGCGATGAAGGCTTCCCGCACCTCGGGCCCGACTTCGAAGGCTTGCGGGCCGATGGCCGGGCCGAGCCAGGCAAGGATTTCATCGGCTGGCACTGCGAGGCTGTCCAAGGTGGCTTCCAGCACGCCGTTCGCCAGCCCGCGCCAACCGGCATGGGCCGCCGCGACGCGGGTGCCGGCACGGTTGCAGAACAACACGGGCAAGCAGTCCGCGGTCATCGCCGCGCACGCGATACCCGGCGTGGCGGTCCAGCTGGCATCGGCGGTTGCCACCTGGGCCGGGTCAGCCTCGACCACGGCAATGCCGTGGACCTGCTGCAACCAGGCCGGTGTGATGGCGAAGTGATCGGTGAGGCGGCGACGGTTTTCAGCGACGGCCGCAGGGTCGTCGCCCACATGATCGCCCAGATTGAGGCTGTCGAACGGCGCCAGGCTGACGCCGCCCCCACGGGTGGTGACGCAGGCCTTTACCCGGCCCGGCGTGGGCCAGTCGGGTATCAGCCAGTCACTCATCCGATGAACGCCTCGCGGTCCTGCTTGAGCAAGGTCAGCAGCCAGACGAAGTCATCCGGCAACGGCGACTCCCAGCTCATGCGTATACCGGTGGTCGGATGATCCAGCTCCAGGAAACGTGCGTGCAGTGCCTGGCGCGGGAAGTTTTTCAGCGACTCGACCATCGTGATGCTGGCGGCTGGCGGAATGCGGAAACGTCCGCCGTAGGCCGGATCACCCACCAACGGGAAGTTGATGTGGGCCATGTGCACACGAATCTGGTGAGTACGGCCGGTCTCCAGCTTGACCCGCACGTGCGTGTGGGAGCGGAACCGTTCGAGCACGCGGTAATGACTGACCGCCTGCTTGCCCCCCTCCATCACCGCCATGCGCTGGCGCTGCTGGCCATGACGACCGATGGGGGCATTGATCTTGCCACCGGCCGTAACCACGCCGATCACGATGCATTCATAGATACGGCTGACACTGCGGCTTTGCAGCTGTGTGACCAGCTGTGTCTGCGCCTGGATGGTCTTGGCCACCACCATCAGACCGGTGGTGTCCTTGTCCAGGCGGTGCACGATGCCGGCGCGCGGCACATTGATGATACCGGGCACATGGTGCAGCAGGGCGTTGAGCAGGGTGCCATCGGCATGACCCGCCGCCGGGTGCACCACCAGGCCCGCAGGTTTGTTGATCACCAGGATGTCATCGTCTTCATAGACGATGTCCAGGGCGATGTCCTGGGCGACCCATTCTCCCTGGGCCTCCTGCTCGGCAGTCAGCTCGAGGATGGCGCCGCCATGGACGATGTCGCGCGGGCGGATCACCGCCCCATCCACAGTCAGGCGGCCGTCCTTGATCCAGGCGGAAAGGCGCGAGCGAGAGTGCTCGGCGAAGAGTTGTGCGGCGACTTGATCGAGGCGTTGGCCGCCCAATTCGGACGGCACCTCTGCGCGAAGTTCTATTTTATCGGACATGCTCGGACTAGGCGTCGGCACAGCCTTTGGTTTCGGCTGCGCGCTTGTGGTTAAATACGGCGTCTTTTGCCCCGAGGCTTTTCAACGGGGCGCTCATCATAACAGGACGGCCCCGCCCAAGACAGCGGCCGTCATAGGGACGCAAGCCGCCATGCAAGTGAAACACCTGCTGCTGATCGCCATCCTCGCATTGACCGCTGCTTGCTCGTCGAAGGAAGTCGTAGACGAAAACCTGAGCGAAGTCGAGCTGTACCAACAGGCGCAGACCGACCTGGACAACAACAGCTACACCAGTGCCACAGCCAAGCTGAAGGCGCTGGAGTCGCGGTATCCGTTCGGGCGCTACGCCGATCAGGCCCAGCTGGAGCTGATCTACGCCAACTACAAGAACGCCGAGCCGGAAGCTGCGAAGTCCGCCGCCGAGCGTTTCATTCGTCTGCACCCGCAGCACCCGAACGTCGATTACGCCTATTACCTCAAGGGCCTGACCTCCTTCGACCAGGACGTCGGCCTGCTGGCGCGCTTCCTGCCGCTAGACATGACCAAGCGTGACCCGGGCGCCGCGCGCGACTCCTACAACGAGTTCGCCCAGCTGACCAGCCGCTTCCCCAACAGCCGCTACTCGCCGGACGCCAAGCAGCGCATGATCTACCTGCGCAACCTGCTGGCGGCCTACGAAATCCACGTGGCCGACTACTACCTGACCCGTCAGGCCTACGTCGCCGCTGCCAACCGTGGCCGCTACGTGGTGGAGAACTTCCAGGAAACCCCATCGGTGGGCGACGGCCTGGCGGTGATGACCGAAGCGTACCAGCGTCTGCACCTGGACGACCTGGCCGCCACCAGCCTGGAAACCCTCAAGCTGAACTACCCGGATCACCCTTCCCTGGTCGATGGCCAATTCACCCCACGGGTGGACGAAGCCGACAACCGTTCGTGGCTGAGCAAGGCCACCTTGGGCCTGATCGAATCCCGTCCGCCGCTGCCACCAGGCGAAACCCGCGCCAACCAGGACGTACAGCGTCAGTTCCAGGATGCCAAGGAAGCCATTCCGAGCGAGCTCAAGCCCAAGGACGAAAATGGCGACGTGATCGAAGAAGAAGAGCCTGAAAGCGAGTCCAGCGACCGTTCCTGGTTCAGCTACATGACCTTCGGCGTGTTCGACTGATCAATCGAAAAACACCTGACGATGATGACTCCCACGCTACGCGTGGGAATGATCAACTCAAAAAGGGAGACCCACGGGTCTCCCTTTTTTGTGCCTGGCCTTTATTGCGCTGTGCGCCGCTCCAGTCCTTTGGCTAAACTGCCGGATCACTCGCCAGAAAGCCGCCCATCATGCTTCGTTTATTGATCTTGTTCGCCGTCGTTGCCGCCGCCATATGGATCTTTCGCGGGGTGAAGTCTGGCCCTCGCGCGTCGCGCTCCACCCCGGAGCAAGACGCACCGCCCATGGTCCGTTGCGCCCATTGCGGCGTCCACCTGCCTCGTGACCGGGCACTGGCCCTCGAACAACAGTGGTATTGCAGCCAGGCTCATCTCGAGCAAGGCCCAGGCCCCCGTGACCACTGAGGCCTCAAGCCCACGCGTCAAACAGGCGCAGCGCCTGCTGCGTCTCTATCACCTGTACCGCCTGAGCATCGGCATCACCCTGGTGCTGCTGATCTCCAGCAACATGGACAACCGCCTGCTGGAGTTCGCCAACGACGACCTGCTGCGCAGCGGCAGCTGGTTGTACTTGGTGCTGAACATCCTGCTGGTGGTGTTCCTTGAAAACACCCGCCGCCCTGCCCGGCTGTTCGGCCTGGCACTCACCGATGTGCTGTTGCTGTCGTGGCTGTTCTTCGTCGCTGGCGGCACCCCCAGTGCCATCGGCAACCTGCTTATCGTCTCGGTCGCCATCGGCAACACGCTGTTGCGCGGCCGAATCGGCCTGCTGATCGCCGCCGTAGCCACGATCGGTATCGTCAGCTCGACGTTCTTCCTCGGCCTGAGCGATTCAAACCGTCCCAGCAGTTATCTGCAGGCCGGCACCCTGGGGGCGCTGTGTTTTGCCGCCGCCCTGCTGGTGCAAGGCCTGACCCGGCGACTGGAAGCCAGCGAAACCCTGGCCGAGCAACGCGCCAGCGAAGTGATCGGCCTCGAAGCGCTCAACGCGCTGATCCTGCAACGCATGCGCACCGGCATCCTGGTGCTTGATCGCGAGCGCCGGGTGCAATTGGCCAACGAAAGCGCGCTGAACCTGCTGGGCATGCACGACCTGGTCGGCCAGCCAATCGACGACTACTCCACGGCACTGGTCGAGCGCCTGCAACTCTGGCTGAACAACCCCAGCCTGCGCCCGCAGAGCCTGACCATCAGCGGCACCGGCCTCACCCTGCAACCGAGCTTCATCGCCCTGGGGCACAACGACCAGCATCAAACCCTGGTATTCCTCGAAGACCTGGCCCAAGTTGCCCAGCATGCCCAGCAGCTCAAACTCGCCTCCCTCGGCCGCCTGACCGCCGGCATCGCCCACGAAATCCGCAACCCCTTGGGGGCAATCAGCCATGCGGCGCAATTGCTGCGCGAATCCGAGGAACTGAACACCGCGGATCGGCGTCTGACGCAGATTATTCAAGACCACTCCCAACGAATGAATCGCGTCATTGAAAACGTCCTGCAACTGTCTCGCCGCCAGCAAACCACGCCCCAACGCCTGGATCTGCGGGCCTGGCTCGACCAGTTCGTCCGTCAGACCCGCGAAAGCGCAACCGGGCACCAGCTATTGCACCTGAGTATCGATCCGGGCGACTACACCACGCTGATGGACCCCGACCAGTTGACCCAGGTGCTCGACAACCTGTTGCGCAACGCTTGGCGCCACAGCGCCATGCGTCATGAACAGGCCGAGGCCTGGCTGAAACTGTTCATCGACCCCCACAGCCAGTTATCCACCCTGGACATCCTCGACAACGGCCCCGGTGTGACACCGGACCAGCAAGCGCACCTGTTCGAACCCTTCTTCACCACCAGCAACCAAGGCACCGGCCTTGGGCTCTATCTGTCCCGTGAGCTGTGCGAAAGCAACCAGGCCCGCCTAGACTTCAAACCACGCCAAGGCGGCGGCTGCTTTCGCATCACCTTTGCTCACGGACGGAAACAGATTTGAATATTCGCTCACGGCAACGAATCCTGATCGTCGATGACGAACCGGACATTCGCGAACTCCTGGAGATCACCCTGGGAAGGATGAAACTCGGCACCCGCAGCGCCAAGAACCTCGCCGAGGCCCAAAGCCTGTTGATGGACGAAACCTTTGACCTGTGCCTGACCGACATGCGCCTGCCCGACGGCACCGGCCTGGAGCTGGTGCAGCACATCCAGCAGCGTTACCCCCAACTTCCCGTGGCGATGATCACCGCCTACGGCAGCCTGGAAACCGCCATCGACGCCCTCAAAGCCGGGGCCTTCGACTTCCTGACCAAACCAGTCGACCTGGGCCGCCTGCGGGAGCTGGTCACCAGCGCCTTGCGCCTGCCATCCGTCGCCACACCGGCCGCCACCATCGAGCGCTGCCTGCTGGGCGACTCCCCACCGATGCGCAGCGTACGCAAACAGATCGAAAAACTCGCCCGCAGCCAGGCGCCGGTGTACATCAGCGGGGAGTCAGGCTGCGGCAAGGAACTGGTTGCCCGATTGATCCACGAACAAGGTCCCCGCACCAGCCAGCGTTTTGTGCCGGTCAACTGTGGGGCCATTCCCACCGAGCTGATGGAAAGCGAGTTTTTCGGTCATCGAAAAGGCAGTTTCACTGGCGCCATCGAAGACAAACCCGGGTTGTTCCAAGCAGCCCACGGCGGGACCCTGTTCCTCGACGAAGTGGCCGACCTGCCCTTGGCCATGCAGGTCAAATTGCTGCGGGCGATCCAGGAAAAAGCCGTGCGCGCCGTCGGCGGCCAGCAGGAAGAAGTGGTGGATGTACGCATCCTCTGCGCGACCCACAAGGACCTGGACGGTGAAGTCGCCGCCGGGCGCTTTCGCCAGGATCTGTACTACCGGCTTAACGTCATCGAACTGCGCGTGCCGCCATTGCGTGAACGCCGCGAAGACATTGGGCTGTTGGCCGATCACATGCTCCAGCGCCTGGCGGCCAACGCCGGCAGCCCTGCGGTCAAGCTTCATCCCCAAGCGCTGGACGCCCTGCGCAACTACCGCTTCCCGGGCAATGTGCGGGAACTGGAGAACATGCTCGAGCGGGCCTATACCCTTTGTGAGCATCAACAGATCGAAGCCGACGACCTGCGCCTGGCCGAGGGTAATGGCAGCGCTGAGGCGGGCAATCCCGACTTGATGCAGGTCGACAACCTGGAAGACTACCTGGAAGACGTCGAGCGCAAACTGATTCTCCAGGCCCTGGAGGAAACCCGCTGGAACCGCACGGCGGCGGCGCAGCGGTTGAAGCTGTCGTTTCGGTCGATGCGGTATCGGTTGAAGAAACTTGGGTTGGATTGAGCCACGGTTTTGAAGCCCACGCTGATCCCCGTGGCGAGGGAGCTTGCTCCCGCTGGGCTGCGCAGCAGACCCGAACCTGGCACCTCGGTGTGTCAGGTTGTTTGAGTCGCTGCTTTTGGGGCTGCTTCGCAGCCCAGCGGGAGCAAGCTCCCTCGCCACGGGTTCTGTGTTCACCTTGGCTGCTTTTCTAGCCCTTCGTCACCGGCACCTGCTCGTCCAGCACACGATTGGCCAGTAACTCACTCAACTCGATCAGCTGTTGCACTCCCAATGCAACATGCCGTCGCGAGCCGTCGAGTTCGAAGGCCAGGTCGCTGATTGTTGCATTGGCTGAGGTCAAGGTTTCGCTGAGGTTGGCGAGGAGGCATTCGGTGTCTATGCCTTCCACGACGGTGAATAGCTGGTTTGAGGATGGTTTCTTTTTGGCTTCAGGCGTTGGAGCCAGGTAATAGTCGAGGGCGCGCTGGGCGGCTTCGTCGAGCTTTTTGGGGTTAAGGCTGGCGTTGGGAGAAGCGTTATTGGTTTCTGAAGGTGATGGAGGTTTGTTACACATAGCGGTACTCCAAAGGGGGAATGGATTACCAAGTTTTCGGGCCGCGACGCCCGGCCGCTGAATTGGCAGCGACGGGAGAAGGTTAGCTAGAGCCCTTCCCACCCGGCAACCGCCAGAACTCGTCGGAAATGTCTGCTTAAATTAGAAGGTTGTCCGACCATTCCCACAAATTCTGATTTGGCTGTCAGGGCATCGGGGGGGTGTATATCCATTTCTGCGGTAACGGCTACTTAGGGTTCCGCCCTGACGGCGGGTCACTTTCGAAGATCCGGAAGCCGGCCCAGGCGAAAGTAACCAAAGCGCTTCTGCCCCACCACTCGGTGCCTCGCCTAGGCTCGGCATGCCCTCACTCCGGCATTGCTCCGTGGGCCCGCCGCGAAGGACCATCCATGGTCCAGCGCGGCTACCTCGGCATCCATGCCGAGGTGCCCACTGCGCAATGCCTGCGTTCGGCCAGCGTGGTTAATGGGGCGCCCGAGATCAACGTCCGCCGCGAGGCGGCCTGATAGCCGACCTGGTTCTTGATGGGGATCGCGTTTCCCCTGTGGGAGCGAGCCTGCTCGCGAAGGCGGTGGTTCAGTTAGATAGAGATTGGATTTACTGTCGTCATCGCGAGCGAACTCGCTCCCACACTGGGTCGGTGACGATCTACAGATTTGCGGCCATTGCAAATCCCTGTGGGAGCGAGCTTGCTCGCGATAGCGGTGGATCAGCTTGCATCAGCGTTGGATGTGCCACCGTCTTCGCGGGCAAGCCACACAGTTAGATCGAAGTACAGTCGCCAGAGCCAGGTCAGCTGTCAGGCCGCCTTCGCGAGCGGGCTCGCTCCCACAGGAGGAACGCGTTCACCCTAAGCCAGGTCGGCTATAAGGCCGCCTCGC
Organism: Pseudomonas sp. G2-4; assembly: GCF_030064125.1. Classification (NCBI taxonomy): domain Bacteria; kingdom Pseudomonadati; phylum Pseudomonadota; class Gammaproteobacteria; order Pseudomonadales; family Pseudomonadaceae; genus Pseudomonas; species Pseudomonas sp. G2-4. Next base: position 5,545,555 of record NZ_CP125957.1, read on the forward strand.
AATGGACGTTGATCTCGGGCGCCCCATTAACCACGCTGGCCGAACGTAGGTATTGCGCAGAGGGCAACCCGGCATGGATGCCGGGTTAGCCGCGCTGGGCCATGGAGGGCCCTTCGCGGCGGCCCACGGAGCAATGCCTACGTTCGGGCATGCCGAGCCCTAGCGAGGCACCGAGTGGTGGGGCAAAAGCGCTTTGGTTACTTTCGCCTGGGCCGGCTTCCGGATTTTCGAAAGTGACCCGCCGTCAGGGCGGAACCCTAAGCCGCCGTTACCGCAGCAACGGATATGTACTCAATAAAAAGCCCCAAACCTACAACCGCCCCGCCAACGCATAAGGCGCAGGATCAATCACCGCCTCCCGCCCCAACATCAGATCCGTAAACAACCGACACGACGCCGGCGCCAGCACCAACCCATTGCGATAATGCCCACAATTCAACCACAGCCCCGCAAACCCCGGCACTTCGCCAATATAGGGAATGCCCTCCGGAGACCCAGGCCGCAGCCCAGCCCAATGCCCAACCACCTCAGCCCCCGCCAACGCCGGAATCAACTGCTGCGCCGAAGCCTTCAGACTCTCCAGGGCAACATCAGTCGGCGTCTTGTCAAAACCCTCCCGCTCCAGCGTACTGCCCACCAGAATATGACCATCGCGACGAGGAATCGCATAACGCCCCTTGGCCAACACCATGCTCGATAAAAAATTCGACGCACACTTATACAAAATCATCTGGCCCTTGACCGGCTCGACCGGCAGCCTCAGCCCCAGCGTCTTGAGCAACTCGCCACTCCAGGCGCCAGCCGCCAAAACCACCTGATCGCCACGCATAGGCCCCGCCGAGCTGTCCACCCCGACAACACGCTCACCCTCGCGAATGAACCCACTGACTTCGCAGTGCTCATGAACCGTGACGTTGGGCAGCGCCAACAACGCGGCCCTGAGAGACTTCACCAACCGGGGATTGCGCACGTTGGCCACATCCGCCATGTAGATCGCCCGGGAAAAACCCGCCCCCAGAACCGGCACAGCATCATGAACAGCAGAGATATCCACAGCCCGCAGCGGGCGCCCTTGCCGCTCGGCCCAGGCCAGCGCCTCATTCTGATCATCCAGGTCCAACCAATACAGGCCAGTGACATGCACTTGCGGATCGATCCCCGTGGCCGCAAACAAACGCTGGCCCAACTGTGGATAAAAATCCTGCGACCAATGGGCCAGCGCGGTGACCGCCGGGCTATAGCGCCACGGGTACAACGGCGAAACGATACCGCCACCGGCCCAGGACGATTCCTGGCCGACACTGGACCGGTCCAACAGCACCACACGCTGCCCTTCGGACGCCAGATTGAACGCCGTCAGCAGGCCGATGACCCCACCGCCGACAATCACCACTTGCTGTTGCCTGGTCATGTTCTGATTCGACTCATAAGACAGAGGGCGCAAGACAGCGCCCCGAATAAAAGAAACTCAGCGCCCCCAGCAATCCTTGGTGGTCACCCCGGCGGCGGTGTTTTCCACGGTTCGTGCGCCGGTATTGGTGATCTTGAAGTCACCGCATTTGTCCGTCGCCATGGACGAGCCACTCTTGCGCACGGCGGTCAGGATGAAACTCTGGTCCGTCAGCGCCTGGTTGATGGTGTAGAAATCGTTACCGCCGCTTAATCCGGTCGCATTGGTATAGACGTTGTTCTTTGAATAGTGGCGTTCGAGAATCTGCGCCTGCTCCGATAACAACCCGGCGATTTCGGTGCGTCGACCCTTCTTCATGTATTCGGTCAGGCTCGGATAGCCAACGGTGATCACGATACCGATGATCGCAATCACGATCATGATCTCGATCAAGGTGAAACCTCGGTTGGATCTGCGCATACCTTACCTCTCACTGAATTTGTCGCCACATGATACGACGGCTGCCGCCCACGGTTTTTCCCAACAGTTCGGTGATGTTGCCGCTGGAGTCGTTGACGATCATGTTGGTGGCCCCGCTGGTGCTGACGACCGCGCTTAAAGTCGGGATACCGCCCGTGAAGACCACCCCGCTGGAAATCGTGTCGAGGCTATTGAGCGTGCCGTCACCGTTGGTGTCGAGCACCGCGTAGTTGAGCATCTTACCGTTGAACGCATCCACTTCGATCAGTTTGCCAGTACCGAAGCTGGCGCACAGGTCGGTGGTGTCCACGGCGGCCGTGGTAAAGACCACGCGCCCGAGCACCAGGTTGGCCGGGTTGATCACCCGCTCCCCAGTCAGCACATTGTTGTACACCAGGGGCAGGTACCAGCCTTTCTTCGCAGGATAGGTCACGTCGGTCTGGCTGGTGGTCACGAACTGCCCCGTGCTGCCTGAAAACACCCCGGTGATGGACTGGGCCTGCAGGCTCGACACCGTGATTTGCCCCGCCCCGCCGATGGCGTCCCAGATCGAGTAGAACCCTTGCAGGTCCTTGTTGAGTTTGTCCGTCGCCTCGTTGAACTTGCCGGTGCCGAAAAACACCTGGGTGCCGCCCTGGGGGTTGTCGGCCAGCAACGGTTGAACGGTGATCGGCTGGGTCGCGCCACCGGGCGCGGTGAACAATGGTTGCCCGGAAAACGCCACGCCCCAAGCGGTCGGAGAGGTGCCACTGAGGTCGAATTTCCACATCCGCCCTCTCAAGTCGCCCCCATACGCAGCCTGCACCACGTTCTGGGAATTGACCCGTAGCTTGACCGACGACAGGCCGTTATTGGTCTCACTGCTGTTGATGACGATTTTCCTGATCAACGAACCGTCGCGGATATCCACCACGTACAACGCCGCCACGCCGCTGTTGCTGCCATAGCCATTGGAGATAAATGCCGCCCAGCGTCCATCCGCCAGGCGGGCGACTTCGGGGCGGGCGTAGGCGTAGCCCAAATCATTGAAGGCGTTGGCCGCGTTGGCAACGGCCGGTGCGCTGATTTCCCACAACGCCCGCAACGCATTGCCCGCCGCCGCATCGAACAGTTGGACCGCGAAGAACGTCTTGCCTCCGGCACCCGTGCCGCCCAGGGCCAGCGTCTTCCAGGCGCTTCCCGACTGCGTATCGAATACGCCGATCTGGCCATCCACCAAAAACTTGTGGCTCACACCATTGATGTAGTTGGTATCGGCAATGTCCTGCAACGAGGGCAGCACGTTCGACGGCATGTAGGCGTAACGCCGCGTGCCGTTGGCGCTGTTGATGACACTGAAAAAGCCGTCGTTGGCGTTCACCACCAGGCTGGTATCCATGTTCGTCGCCTTGGTCGCCAGGTAGGTGCTGTAGCTGGTGTCGTTCAGCAAGTCCGCAGCGGTCTGCTCGTTGGGCGATGCCAGTACCAGCGGCGAATTGATGATGTCCCCCAGCAACGCGCTACGTACTTTGAGGCCGGTTTTATTGACGCCCTTGCTCCATTGCACCAGATCGTTGCCGGTAATTCCCGTGGGCAGGCTCTGGCTGAGGCTGGTTTGCTGGGCCGGTGAAAAGTTAGCGTAGGCCAGGGTGACAGGCACGTTGGTCGCGGTATTCCACGACTGATAAATCGGTGCCGTGGCGCTGGGCACGATGGCCGTGTCGGTGGTCCACTGCACCGCTGCCCTGTTGACCGTGCCGGCCGCGGTGAAGCCGAACGCCCGGATGGTCCCGCGCCAGTCCTTGGGGTCATAAGTGGTCTGGTAGTAACTGGAGGTGCTGGACAACGTGGCGGCATTGGTCGTGCCAGCGCCACCGGACCCGGCTTTGGAGGTGATGTCACTCAGGGCCGATGACAGGGCCGAGTTCAGGCCTTCGCTGTCGGTCGCTTGGTAATACTTGCCCGCGCCATAGCGGGCGGCATCGGACAACATCTGGTTGGTGGCGGTAAAACCCACGGTGTAGGTATTGAGGTACTGCCGGGGAAAATCCGTGGCGTTCCAGCTCTGGCCGGTGGCGTCGGTGCCGGTGGACCGCATGTCGATGTCGAAGGCGAACTTGGCGATGTCGTCCAGGTACAGCGTGTCGCCCTCGCCATCACCATTGAGACTGGCACCATCGTTGTTGATGCCATCCCAATTTGGCAATCGGGCCAAGCCCTGTGGGTCGTTGCTGGGAAACGTTCGGTCAAAGGTGGGTAACCCGTCGGTGATCACCACGCCGAAGTTCTTCTGGCAGCGGTACTGGATCGGGCTGGTGTAGGTGCTCGGCGTACCGTTGTAGTACGGCGCCATGCCCCTGAAGTAGCGGGTCACTTCGTAATAGCTCTCGGCTAGTGGCGTATTCGCGACGGCGCCCAAGGCGTTGATAGCGTTGATCAGGGCGTTGTAGTTAGTGTTGGCCTGGGTCTGGGTCACGCTGCCGCTAACCGGTGAAAGGTCGCTGACCGCGCGGGCGATGTAGCCTCCGGGACCGGAGTTGTTGCTGTTGGGCGGGTTGAAGGTGGCGAGGCCAATGCGCAAGGCACGGTTAGCGGCGACCAAGTCGTTGGAGACATCCCGTGCCACGTTGATTCGATAGTCGGTGGGAATCGTGCCGGTGGTGAAGTCCCGGCTCGAACCGTTGGCCAACGTCACCAGGTAAGACAAGTACTTGGCCGTGTATCGGGTATCGCCGTTACCCACCGGGTCAGGCAGCCTCAAACAGACCCGTCCAATATTGCTTCGGTAAAAGCCGTACCAGTTGCCCGCGCTCGAGCAGCCGCCACGGGACAGGCTCGCCAGCAGAACATTGCCATCATCCATATCCAGCGGAGCAATGCTGTTGCAGTTATTGCTGGCCTCACATGTGGAAATAGCTGGCCGGGCCACCGTCGGATCAAACCCCGCCGCCCAGATAATATTATTCATACTCCCCGAGTCATCGATCAGCAGCATCACGTTCGGCGTAACGGCGCCGGCACTCAACAGCGGCGAATCCGAAGGCGTGAACCCATAGGCCGGGGCAGCCAGGTAAAGGCTGAGCAGCGCGCCCCACAGCGCTTGCATCCAGTCGCGGCGCACCTCAGTACTTCGCATAAATGCTCTCCACTACGCTGCGCTGGTTATTCCCCACCACAGCCACCGCCGTGATCCTGTACAGCGTCGCCGACGTATTGCTGGGCACATTGACCGCCGCGAGCGTGGTACCGATGTTTTGCACGCCATAAAACCCGCCGGCGGCGGCGACCCAGGTCACTCCCGAAGATGAATTGCGCCCGGCTACCGAGAGGGTCGCCGACTCGGCCGGAGGGGCGCATTGCGTCGTCGAGGTACAGACCGCCAGCGCATAGGTCTCGACCTGCACCGCACTCTCGCCCATCCTGAGCGCCGCCTCAGCGATCTGGAAAGACTGGTTGCGCAGCATGACGCTACTGGTCATCTTTTCCTGGAGCGTGGCGCTCTGCATCGACGACAGGCCGATGAGCGTCAGCAGCAGCAGGAAAACCAGGCTGACCAGCAAGGCCATGCCGCGCTGGCTGTGTTTGATGGAGGTCGTATTCATCAAGCGCCCCTCACAAGAGCCGGTTGCGCAAAGCGGCAACCACGTTGAAGGTCTGCTCACGCACGGCGTTCTTCGGATCGAAGAGCGTCAGGGTCAGGCGCACGCTGCGAATCAGTGCCGGGTCTGTCGGGTTGCTGCTGTAGCTCGACGCCGCGACTTCCGTCGCGCTGCTGGCCACGCCGAACGTCACATTGAAGGTTCGGACGTTATCCACCAGCACCGCCATGGTCGGGTTGGCAGGACCGCCAGCGGTCTGAACCCCCATCAGCAACTGGTTATTGCTGAAGCTGTAGATCTGTCGCCTTATCGGGAACGCCATCTGCCCGGCCGCTGGCAACCGCACGGCGCTGTAGGCGGTGGCCGAGGTACGACAATCGGAAACCACTGTCCAGGTGGGCGTCCCGCCGCTGTTGCCCACATCCGCTGTCACCAGGGTCAGTTTCAGGTTGGCGTTGTCCCAGCGGATCGGGGTGATCTGGCTGGCATTGAAATCCCCCGCCGTGGACGCATCGGTAATGGTCTCCAGGCAACCGAACATGCCCACCATGCGAATCTCCTGAATCATTTTGCTCAAGGCAAAGCGGGCATCCTCCTGCATCACCGCCGCGGCGCCCTGGCTGACGTAGGTGTTTTTGGCGGCAATGAAAATCTGCACGACGCCCAGCACGACGATCAGGCTGAGCACCAGTGCGATCATCAATTCAATCAGGCCGAATCCCCGGCACTGCTTGTTCATGGCGGCGTCCCCACCGGATCGACGGCAACCCGGCTGGTGAGTACAAAGCTGCGGCGCGCCTCGGCCGCGTCGGTCGTGTTGGCGGCCCGGGTGTCGTCCCAGGAAATGGTAATGGTGTAGACCCGCTGGTTCAGCGCAACGGTACCGGTGGCCGTGGCGCCGCCGAAGGCAACGATGTTGGTCTTGAAATCGTAGAGGTCCTGGTCGCGGGCGACGTTGAGGTTAGGCGAATTGGGGGGAGTGATGGTGTAGTCGGCGCCGGAGTTGGCGCGGATGCGGTCCAGCATGTCATAGGCGATGAAACTGGCCTGGCTGGTCATGCGCGAGCTGTCGGTGTATTTGAGGGCATTGAGCTGGATCATCGCTGCCCCCAGCATGCCCACGCCGAGGATCAGCACCGCCACCAGCACCTCGATCAGCGTCATGCCTTCCTGTGCTTTTTTACTGCAATCCTTCATCCGCAACCACCGCCCAAGACGATTCTTCCATTGAGGCAAACATTCAGCGTCCTGCTCTGCGCCCCCCTTACATAATTGAAACTCACCGGCGTGGACGGGGACGACAACCCGCCCAGATTGTTGAAATCAATGTTGGTCACATCCAAGGTTAGCGTCAGAGTGGCGCCGCTGCCCATCGCTGGAACAACCCGCAATACATTGGGCGACGAGCCGGTGCTGTCGTACACCGCCAGTGCGCTGCTCCAGGCCCCGCCCTCGGCCATGGGGCGAATCCGAGTGGTGACACCACGGTCGATCGCTTCCATCCGGGCGAAGTTCAGCGCCCGGCGCAGATCGCCGATCTCGGTATCGGCCTTGGTGCTTTGCATCGATCCGGTAAACGCCGGCACCGCCATGGTGATCAGGATCAGCAGCACGCCAAGGGCCACCAACACCTCAATCAGCGTGAAACCTTTTGTACGAAGATCCATCGGTGCCCTCCGTTGCCGTCGGCTATACCTGCTTTTACACGCTAGAACATACCACCGCCTGTGGCGAGGGAGCTTGCTCCCGCTCGGGCGCGTAGCGGCCGCTATTTTGGGGTTGCTGCGCAGCCCAGCGGGAGCAAGCTCCCTCGCCACAACTTGCTTCCTGCCACACCGAGTGCCTTGCACTATCGCACCACTTCACATTCTCCAGGGAGGAGATGTCATGCACCAACAGGGCTTCAGCCTCATTGAACTGCTCATGGGACTGGCGATTGCGGCAATTGTTCTGCCCTTGGCCAGCGCTGGCTACAAAGAGCTGATCGAATCCATCGAACGCGAGGACACCGCGCAGTTGCTGATCAGCGGATTGCGCAGCGCGCGCAGCGAAGCCATCACGCGCAGCCGGACAATCGTGCTCAGGGGCATAGACAACGATTGGGGCCGGGGCTGGCGAATGACCCTGGACGACAAGGAGAAGACCGTGCTGATGGAGCGCAGGGCAAACGCTCGGGTGTTCGGCAACCAGCCGATGAGACGCCGGGTGAGGTTCGGCAGTAAAGGGGAAGCGTTGCACCCCGGCGGCGCATTCCAGGCAGGCAGGCTGCATGTCTGCGCCAAACACGGGCCGGTCAGCCACCATCAAGTGATATTGGCGCCCTCCGGCCGCGTCCACCTGGAAAGCGTCGAAGCCGAGCAGGCGCTGTGCGAAAAAGGCTTAAAGCAGGGAGCGAACGCGTAGTTCCTTGGGCATGGAGAAAGTAATGTTCTCCTCGCGACCGGCCAACTCATCGGCACCGGTTGCGCCCCAGGCCTGCAATTGCTGGATCACGCCACGTACCAATACTTCTGGCGCGGAAGCACCAGCGGTAATGCCGATACGCTCGACGCCGTCGAACCAGCTACGTTGCATGTCCTCGGCACCGTCGATCAGGTAGGCCGGTGTGGACATGCGCTCCGCCAGTTCACGCAAGCGGTTGGAGTTGGAACTGTTCGGACTGCCGACCACCAGCACCACGTCACACTCGTTCGCCAGTTGCTTGACCGCGTCCTGACGGTTCTGGGTGGCGTAGCAGATGTCGTCCTTGCGCGGGCCGCCGATGGCCGGAAAGCGAGTGCGCAGGGCGTCGATCACACGGCTGGTGTCGTCCATGGACAGGGTGGTCTGGGTGACAAACGCCAGGCTCTCGGGGTTACGCACCTGCAAGGCCGCGACGTCATCCTCGTCTTCGACCAGGTAGATTGCACCGCCATTGCTGGCGTCGTACTGGCCCATGGTGCCTTCGACTTCCGGGTGGCCCTCGTGGCCGATCAGGATGCATTCGCGACCGTCACGGCTGTAGCGCGCAACTTCGATATGCACCTTGGTCACCAGTGGACAAGTCGCATCGAACACCTTCAGGCCACGGCCGGCGGCTTCGGTCCGCACCGCCTGGGAAACTCCGTGGGCACTGAAGATCACGATGACGTCGTCCGGCACCTGGTCCAGTTCCTCGACGAAAATCGCCCCGCGGCTACGCAGGTCTTCGACGACGAATTTGTTGTGGACCACTTCGTGGCGCACGTAGATCGGCGGCCCGAAGACTTCCAGGGCGCGGTTGACGATTTCGATCGCCCGGTCCACACCGGCGCAGAAGCCACGGGGGTTGGCGAGTTTGATTTGCATGCTGTGCCTCGTGTCTTGCGCGCAAGAAATTGAATCAGTGCAATCCAGTGTGGGAGCGAGCTTGCTCGCGATGGCGGTGGGTCAGTCACCCTGTATTGAAAGTGACTCCGTCATCGCGAGCAAGCTCGCTCCCACAGTGAATCGGGTGGCAGCAGGAACTGCCCGTTAAACCTTAAACCGCCTTCACTTCGATGATTTCCACTTCGAAGTTCAAGGTCTTGCCCGCCAGCGGATGGTTGAAGTCCACGGTCACCTGGGCGTCGTCGAACGCCTTTACCACACCCGGCAGCTCGGTGTTGGCGGCGTCGTTGAAGATCACCAACAGGCCCAGGGACAACTCCATGTCCTGGAACTGGGAGCGTGGCATGGTCTGCACGTTTTGCGGGTTGGGCTGACCAAAGGCGTTTTCCGGTGGAACCACCACGGTGCGTTTGTCGCCGGCCTTGAAACCGAAGATCGCCGCTTCGAAACCTGGCAGCAGGTTGCCGTCGCCGACCTTGAACACGGCCGGGGCCTTGTCGAAGGTGCTGTCGACGGTGTCGCCGTTTTCCAGGTGCAGGGCGAAGTGAAGCTTCACTTCAGTGTTTTGAGCGATACGCTGCTCAGTCATGGACGGCTTCTCCGGTTTTCTTGCTCTTGAACATGTCCAGGGCGAGCATCACAGCGCCCACGGTGATAGCGCTGTCGGCAAAGTTGAACGCCGGGAAATACCAGCGGTTCTGCCAATGCACCAGGATGAAGTCGATCACGTGGCCGAGGGCAATCCGGTCGTACAGGTTGCCCAACGCGCCGCCGAGCACCAGCGCCAGTGCCACGGCGAGCCAGGTTTCGTCACGGCCCAGGCGTTTGAGCCAGACCACCAGCACGCCGCTGACCACGATGGCGATCAGGGCGAACAGCCAGCGCTGCCAGCCCGAACTGTCGGCCAGGAAACTGAACGCTGCCCCCGTGTTATAGGCCAGGGTCCAGCTGAAGTAGTCAGGGATGACCACGATCTGCTGGTACATGGTCAACGAGCCTTCGAAGTAGAACTTGCTGGCCTGGTCAATGACCAGGACCAGCACGCTCAACCAGAGCCAGCTCAGCCGTCCGAAACGGCCCGTTGCGTTAGGCGCCACATTAGGCATAGTGGCGAACCTCGCCGGTGCCGCTGATGTTGTCGACACAACGCCCGCAGATTTCCGGATGCTCCGGGTTCACGCCGACGTCTTCGCGGCAGTGCCAGCAACGGGCGCACTTGGTGTGGCTCGACTTGACGATCTTGAGCTTCAAGCCGCTGACTTCGGTGACCACCGCATCGGCCGGCGCTTGCACCAACGGGGCGACACTGGCAGTGGAGGTGATCAGCACGAAGCGCAGCTCGTTGCCCAGCTTGGCCAGGTCGCCGCTCAGGGCTTCTTCAGCGTAGAGGGTCACTTCGGCCTGCAGGTTGCCACCGACGGCCTTGGCCGCGCGCTGGATCTCCATTTCCTTGTTGACCGCGGTCTTGACCGCCATGATCCGGTCCCAATAGGCACGGTCCAGCTCAAAGCCCTGGGGCAATTCGGTCAGGCCTTCGTACCAGGTGTTGAGCATCACCGATTCGTTGCGCTCGCCCGGCAGGTATTGCCACAGCTCATCGGCGGTGAACGCCAGGATCGGCGCGATCCAGCGCACCAACGCCTCGCTGATGTGGAACAGCGCGGTCTGGCACGAACGACGGGCCTTGCTGTTGGCGCCGGTGGTGTACTGGCGGTCCTTGATGATGTCGAGGTAGAAACCACCCAGCTCCTGCACGCAGAAGTTGTGGATCTTGGAGTAGACGTTCCAGAAGCGATATTCGCCGTAGTGCTCCTGCAACTCGCGTTGCAGCAGCAGGGTACGGTCCACGGCCCAACGGTCCAGGGCGAGCATTTCCTCGGCCGGCAGCAGGTCGATGGCCGGGTTGAAGCCAGTCAGGTTCGAGAGCAGGAAGCGCGCGGTGTTACGGATCCGCCGGTAGGCGTCCGCGCTGCGCTGCAGGATCTGCTCGGACACGGCCATCTCGCCGGAATAGTCGGTGGACGCCACCCACAGACGCATGATGTCAGCGCCCAGGGTGTCGTTGACCTTTTGCGGCGCGATCACGTTGCCCAGGGACTTGGACATCTTGCGGCCAGACTCATCGACGGTGAAGCCGTGGGTCAGCAGCTCGCGGTACGGCGCGTGGTTGTCGATGGCGCAACCGGTCAGCAACGACGAGTGGAACCAGCCACGGTGCTGGTCCGAACCTTCCAGGTACAGGTCGGCACGCGGCCCGGTCTCGTGGCCCATCGGGTGCGAACCGCGCAGCACGTGCCAATGAGTGGTGCCGGAGTCGAACCAGACGTCCAGGGTATCGCTGATCTTGTCGTACAGCGGCGCTTCGTCGCCCAGCAGCTCGGCGGCGTCCATCTTGAACCAGGCTTCGATGCCTTCGACTTCGACGCGCTTGGCCACGGCTTCCATCAGCTCAACGGTGCGCGGGTGCAGCTCGCCGCTTTCCTTGTTCAGGAAGAACGGGATCGGCACGCCCCAGTTGCGCTGGCGGGAGATGCACCAGTCCGGACGGTTGGCGATCATCGAGTGCAGGCGCGCCTGGCCCCAGGCCGGCACGAACTGGGTTTCTTCGATGGCCTTGAGCGAACGCTGGCGCAGGGTGTCGCCAGTGGTGGGCTGCTTGTCCATGCCGATGAACCACTGCGCGGTGGCGCGGTAGATCAGCGGGGTCTTGTGACGCCAGCAGTGCATGTAGCTGTGTTCGATGACGGTGGTGTGCAGCAGCGCGCCGACTTCGGTCAGCTTGTCGACGATGGCCGGGTTGGCTTTCCAGATGAACTGGCCGCCAAAGAATTCCAGCGACGGCACGTACACGCCATTGCTCTGCACCGGGTTGAGGATGTCGTCGTTGACCATCCCGTATTTCTTGCAGGTTACAAAGTCGTCGACGCCATAGGCCGGTGCGGAGTGAACCACGCCGGTGCCCGCGCCCAGTTCCACGTAGTCGGCCAGGTACACCGGCGACAGACGGTCATAGAACGGGTGACGGAAATTGATCAGCTCCAGCGCCGAACCCGGCGCGGTGGCCAGCACCGAGCCTTCGAGGTTGTAGCGCGCCAGGCAGGATTCGACCAGTTCTTCGGCCAGCACCAGAAGTTTGTCGCCGACGTCGACCAGGGCGTAGTTGAATTCCGGGTGGACGTTCAACGCCTGGTTGGCCGGGATGGTCCACGGGGTGGTGGTCCAGATCACGATCGAGGCCGGTTTGCCCAACTGGCCCAAGCCGAAAGCGGCGGCGAGCTTGTCTTCATCGGCAATCGGGAACGCGACGTCGATGGTCGAGGACTTCTTGTTCTCGTACTCGACTTCCGCCTCGGCCAGGGCCGAACCGCAATCGAAGCACCAGTTCACCGGCTTGAGCCCCTTGAACACGAAGCCGCCCTCGACGATTTTCGCCAGGGCACGGATTTCGCCGGCTTCGTTCTTGAAGTCCATGGTCTTGTACGGGTTGGCGAAGTCGCCCAGCACGCCGAGGCGGATGAATTCGGACTTCTGCCCTTCGATCTGTTCAGTGGCGTAGGCACGGCACAGCTCGCGGGTCTTGTCCGCGCCCAGGTTCTTGCCGTGGGTCACTTCGACCTTGTGCTCGATCGGCAGGCCGTGGCAGTCCCAGCCCGGGATATAAGGCGCGTCAAAACCCGACAGGGTCTTGGAGCGGATGATCATGTCCTTGAGAATCTTGTTAAGCGCGTGACCGATGTGAATGGTGCCGTTGGCGTACGGAGGGCCGTCGTGCAGGACGAACTTCGGACGATCCTTGCCAATTTCGCGCAACTTTCCGTACAGGCCAATGCTGTCCCAACGCTGCAGAATCTGTGGTTCGCGCTGAGGCAGGCCGGCCTTCATTGGGAAGGCGGTGTCCGGAAGGTTTAGCGTGGCTTTATAGTCGGTCATTTAAGGCTCTTCATTAGCGATTGGCGCTGGTTGCGACAAGGGCACGGGCGGCGGCGATATCTGCATGGATCGCCGTCTTGAGCGCCTCCAGAGAGGCAAAACGCTGCTCTTCACGCAGCTTTTGGTGGAAAACCACCGTCAAACGCCGGTCATACAGATCGCCGGCAAAATCCAGAACATGTACTTCGAGGTGGGCCTTGCCATCTCCCTGGACCGTGGGTCGTACGCCGATATTGGCGACACCGGGCCAGGTCTTGCCATCGATCTCGACACTCACCAGGAACACCCCGGTCAGTGGCACACGACGACGCTTGAGTTGCACGTTGGCCGTCGGCGTGCCCAATTGGCGCGCCAGCTTCTGCCCGTGCAGGATCCGCCCGGCAATCCGGTACGGCCGGCCGAGCAAGCGCTCGGCCAATTCGAAGTCGGCCGCCGACAGGGCATTGCGAACCTGGGTGCTGCTGACGCGCAAGCCATCGATCTCGACCGTCTGTGCCGCTTCGACGGTGAAGCCCTGGGCGATACCGGCCTGTTGCAGGTAATCGAAATCCCCCGACCGGTCACAGCCGAAACGGAAATCATCGCCGACTTCCAGATGCTTCACGCCGAGACCGTCCACCAGGATCGTGTCGACGAACTCGGCAGCGCTGAGCTTGCTCAAGCGCTGATTGAAGGCCAGGCACAGGACCCGGTCGACGCCTTCGGCGGCCAGCAATTGCAGTTTGTCCCGCAGCCGGGCCAAGCGGGCCGGGGCGGTGTCCGGGGCGAAAAACTCCCGGGGCTGCGGTTCGAAGATCACCACGCAGCTGGGCACGCCCAATTCCAGCGCACGCTCGCGCAGTCGCGCCAGGATAGCCTGGTGGCCACGGTGAACACCGTCAAAGTTGCCAATAGTGGCGACACAGCCCCGATGTTGGGGGCGCAGGTTGTGGAGGCCTCGAACCAGCTGCATAACGCGCTTCTTGCTCATAAAGTGGCCGATTATAACCACACACGGCGGCCGACGACAGGCAACACCGCACCCCAAAGTGATCGAACCGACAAAACCGCCGTCCAGCCTTGGATTATCGAGGGCCAGCCCCTCAACTCAAGGCCTTGCGGTTGAAGTCGCGCAGGCGGAATCCCATCAGCAGCAACATGCCGAAATACGCCACCACGCCAGCAATGACGAGCACGCCCAGGCGCAGGAAACGCTCGAGCATCTGCCCGTCGCCCCAGGGCGGCATGAAATGCATCGCTCCCAGCAAAACCGCCGACATCACGGCCACGGCTACCAGCAGCTTGAGGCCAAACTTGCCCCAGCCCGGTTGCGGCTGATACATCTTCTGTTTGCGCAGTTGGTAAAACAGCAAACCGGCATTCAGGCAGGCGCCGGCACTGATTGCCAGGGCCAGGCCGGCGTGGGCCAGCGGACCGATCAGCAACAGGTTGAACAACTGGGTCATCACCAGGGTGAAAATGGCGATCTTCACCGGCGTGCGGATGTTCTGCTGGGCGTAGAAGCCCGGCGCCAGCACCTTGATCACGATGATCCCGAGCAAGCCCACCGAGTAAGCGACCAGCGCTCGCTGGGTCATCGAGGCGTCAAACGCGCTGAATTGACCGTATTGAAACAAAGAAACGGTCAGCGGCTCGGCCAGGATCCCCAGCGCCAGGGAACAGGGCAACACCAATACAAAGCACAAGCGCAGGCCCCAGTCGAGAATGCGCGAGTATTCCTGGCGGTCCTGGCTGGCGTAGGTCTTGGCCAGGGTTGGCAAAAGAATCGTGCCCAGGGCCACGCCCAATACGCCGGACGGCAATTCCATCAGACGGTCGGCGTAGTACATCCAAGACACCGAACCGGCCACCAGGAACGAGGCGAAAATGGTGTTGATGATCAGGGAGATCTGGCTCACCGAGACACCGAGGATCGCCGGCAGCATCTGTTTCATCACCCGCCACACGCCACTGTCACGCAGGTTCAGCCGCGGCAGTACCAGCATGCCGATCTTCTTCAGGTGCGGCAGTTGATACAGCAACTGGGCCAAGCCGCCCACCAGCACCGCCCAGCCAAGGGCCATTACCGGGGGATCGAAGTACGGCGTCAGGAACACCGCAAATACGATCATGCTGACGTTGAGCAGGGTCGGCACAAAGGCCGGCACGGAAAAACGGTTCCAGGTATTGAGGATCGCCCCGGCCAGGGATGACAGGGAAATCAGCAATATATAAGGAAAGGTCACCCGCAGCAGATCAGCGGTGAGCTGGAATTTTTCCGGGGTGTCGGTGAAGCCCGGTGCCGTGGCCCAGATCACCCACGGGGCGGCGAGCATGCCGGCGGCCGTGACCAGCGCCAGCACCAAGGTCAACAAACCGGTGACGTAGGCAATGAACGTGCGGGTCGCCTCGTCGCCCTTCTGGCTTTTATATTCCGCCAGGATCGGCACAAAGGCCTGGGAAAACGCCCCCTCGGCGAAGATCCGCCGCAGCAGGTTGGGCAACTTGAAGGCAATGAAGAAGGCATCGGTGGCCATTCCGGCGCCGAATATCCGCGCGATCAGCGTGTCGCGAACGAAGCCCAGGACACGGGAAAGCATCGTGATAGAGCTGACGGCAGCCAACGATTTGAGCAGATTCATGAAAAGAGTTTTTGCCTGTCGATAAACAGCAGGCGAACAACGCGCCCACTTATGCGATACTCCGCGCCGCTAAACAGCACAGAGCCAAAGCCCGCGAGTTTACAGGTCGCACGCCGGAAAGAAATCCTTCGGTGCGCTGCACCTGCCATTCAGCGGAACGCGTCACCCGCCCTTGACAACACATCAACTCATCGGCATGATTCGCGGCCTATTTTGTTTGCTATTTCCTAAAAAGTCTTTCGAGGAGCTCGACGGTGGCCAACACACCTTCCGCCAAAAAACGTGCAAAACAGGCTGAGAAGCGTCGCAGCCACAACGCCAGCCTGCGTTCCATGGTCCGTACCTACATCAAGAACGTAGTTAAGGCCATCGACGCAAAAGACGCTGAAAAAGCCCAAGCTGCTTACGTTCTGGCTGTGCCAGTTATCGACCGCATGGCCGATAAAGGCATCATCCACAAGAACAAGGCTGCTCGCCATAAGAGCCGCCTGAATGGCCACGTAAAGGCCCTGAACGTTGCCGCTGCTGCCTAAGCGACGCGTTCATTAAAAAACCGACCTCAGGGTCGGTTTTTTATTGCCTGGGATTTAACAGGCACGCCGCAAAAAATGTGGGAGCGAGCTTGCTCGCGATGGCGGAGCATCAGACAAATCTTCGTTACTGACGCACCGCCATCGCGAGCAAGCTCGCTCCCACAGGGCTATATGCTGATTATTGAGCGCGGGCCCACGGCAAGATCGGAATCGCCGTCACCGCGTTCTGCGGGCTGCCCTCGATCACACGGTCGCTGTAGACCAGGTACACCAGTGTATTGCGCTTCTTGTCGAGAAAACGCACCACCTGCATGGTCTTGAACACCAGGGAAGTACGCTCCTTGAACACTTCCTCGCCATCCTTGAGCTCACCCTTGAAGTTGATGGGCCCCACTTGGCGGCAGGCGATGGACGCCTCGGCGCGATCCTCGGCCAGGCCCAGACCGCCCTTCACGCCGCCAGTCTTGGCCCGAGACAGGTAACAGGTCACGCCCTCGACCTTGGGATCATCGAATGCCTCGACCACGATCCGGTCGTTCGGCCCGACAAACTTGAACACCGTCGACACCTGGCCAATTTCCTCGGCCGACGCCAGCAGCGGTACTGCCAGCAGCAAGCCGACCAATCCTTTTGCCAAACCCATGATTTTTCCTTAGACGAGGATCAGGTTGTCACGGTGAACCAGTTCAGGCTCAGCCATGTAACCCAACAAACCGACAATCGCATCAGACGATTGACCGATGATTTTCTGCGCTTCCAATGCGCTGTAGTTAGCCAGGCCACGGGCAATCTCGCGCCCATCCGGCGCCACGCACACGACCATTTCGCCGCGACGGAAACTGCCTTGGACCAGCTTCACACCCACCGGCAGCAGGCTTTTGTTGCCTTGGGACAGGGCCGACACGGCGCCTGCGTCCAGCACCAGCGTGCCACGGGTTTGCAGGTGCCCGGCCAGCCATTGCTTGCGCGCAGCCAGCATGCCGCGCTCAGGGGACAGCAAAGTACCGATGCGCTCGCCGGTTTTCAGGCGATCCAGCACCCGCTCCAACCGACCACCAACAATGACCGTGTGCGCCCCGGAACGCGCCGCCAGACGCGCGGCACGCAGCTTGGTCTGCATGCCGCCACGACCCAGCGCACCACCAGTACCGCCCGCCACTGCATCCAGCGCCGGATCATCGGCACGGGCTTCGTAGATCAACTGGGCATTGGGGTTGTTGCGCGGATCAGCGTCGAACATACCGTCGCGATCCGTAAGAATCACCAGCAGATCGGCCTCCACCAGGTTCGCCACCAGCGCGGCCAGAGTGTCGTTATCGCCGAAACGGATTTCGTCGGTGACCACGGTGTCGTTCTCGTTGATCACCGGGATGACTTTCAGCTCCACCAGCGCCCGCAAGGTACTGCGGGCGTTGAGGTAGCGCTTGCGATCGGACAGGTCGTCGTGGGTCAGCAGGATCTGCGCCGTATGGCGGCCATGTTCGGCAAAGCTCGACTCCCAGGCCTGCACCAGCCCCATCTGGCCGATGGCAGCGGCGGCCTGCAGCTCGTGCATCGCGCTGGGTCGCGACGTCCAGCCCAAACGGCTCATACCGGCTGCCACAGCCCCTGAAGAGACCAACACCAGCTCGACGCCGGCCTCATGCAAGGCCACCATCTGCTCGACCCATACCGCCATCGCCTGGCGATCCAGACCCTTGCCATCCGCCGTCAGCAGTGCGCTGCCGATCTTCACGACCCAGCGCCGCGCCCCCGTCACCTTGCTCCGCATCATCTTCAACCTTTGCCAGCGAACGGCGCGACCCAGCGACGTCCATGGGATTATTCGTATTTGCGTTTTACAGAAACCAAAACGCCGCTCGAATGAGCGGCGCCTTGGAAACCGGCTGGCTGCGATGATAACACCGCACCGAAACACTTGAACCTGTCCCTATGCCAGCCACTTGGAAATCCCTGTGGGAGCGAGCCTGCTCGCGATGGCGTCGGATCAGCAACATTGATGCCGGCTGACACGCCGCTTTCGCGAGCAGGCTCGCCCCACAGTTTCAGTTCCAAATGATCAGGATTGATCAGTCGCGAACGTAGATGATTTCCGGACCGTCTTCATCATCCACGTCTTCCTCGTCCCAATCGTCGTCACCGATGTCATGGACCGACTTCACGCCACTGCGACGCAGGGCACGCTGATCATCCAACGCCTGAAGCTGGGCACGGGCCTCGTCTTCGATACGTTGATCGAGCTCGGCCAGCTCTTCCCGGTAGGCCGGGTCATTGGCCAGGCGATCGGCGCGATCTTCCAGGTAGCGCATGATGTCGTGGCACAGGCGCTCGGTGCCTTCTTTGGCAATGGCCGAGATCACGTGGACCGGACCTTCCCACTCAAGGCGATCGACAATTTCCTTGACCCGCTCTTCGTGCTCTTCTTCGAGGATCTGGTCGCATTTGTTCAGCACCAGCCAGCGATCACGCTCGGCCAGGGCCGGGCTGAACTTGGTCAGCTCGCTGACGATGACTTCGGCGGCATCGGCGGCACTGGTGTCATCGAGCGGCGCCATGTCCACGAGGTGCAGCAACAGGCGCGTACGGGACAAATGCTTGAGGAAGCGAATCCCCAAGCCGGCACCATCGGAAGCGCCCTCGATCAGCCCCGGAATGTCCGCGACCACGAAGCTCTTCCAACGGTCGACGCTGACCACGCCCAGGTTCGGCACCAGGGTGGTGAACGGGTAATCAGCCACTTTCGGCTTGGCTGCCGAGACGGAGCGAATGAAGGTGCTCTTGCCAGCATTCGGCAGACCCAGCAGGCCCACGTCAGCCAGCACTTTCATTTCCAACTTCAGGTCACGCTGCTCGCCGGGCTTGCCTGGCGTGGTCTGGCGCGGCGCGCGGTTGGTACTGGATTTGAAACGGGTGTTACCCAAGCCGTGCCAGCCGCCATGGGCGACCAGCAGACGCTGGCCAGCCTTGGTCAGATCGCCAATGACTTCCTGGGTGGCGGAGTCGATCACCGTGGTGCCGACCGGCACGCGCAGGACCAGGTCTTCGCCTTTTTTGCCGGTGCAGTCGGTGCTGCCGCCGTTGGAGCCACGCTCGGCATCGAAGTGCCGGGTGTAACGGTAGTCCACCAGGGTGTTGAGGTTTTCGTCGGCAAGCATGTAGATCGAGCCGCCGTCACCCCCATCACCACCGTTCGGGCCACCGTTTTCAATGAATTTTTCCCGACGGAAACTCATGCAACCATTGCCGCCGTCGCCAGCCTTTACTCGAATCGATACTTCATCAACAAACTTCATGACACACGCCTCTCGCCATACGGACGAGCCAAAAAAACAAGACATAAGACTCTTGCAAAAATGAACGCAGCGACCTGATGAAACGCCCCAATTGCAGCGCCGACAGCCCATACAGACAGTTTTGCAAGAGACTCACCCCACAAACGAAAAAGCCCCGTCGCAAGACAGGGCTTTTCCAGCATTCTCGCGATTAAGCCGCGACAACACTCACGTAACGGCGGTTGAACGCGCCCTTTACTTCGAACTTGATCACGCCTTCGATTTTAGCGAAGAGGGTGTGATCCTTACCCATGCCAACACCGTAACCGGCGTGGAATTGGGTGCCGCGCTGACGCACGATGATGTTGCCCGGAATGATCTTCTGGCCGCCATACATCTTCACGCCAAGGCGTTTGGCTTCTGAGTCGCGACCGTTACGGGTACTACCACCAGCTTTTTTGTGTGCCATGAGTTCAATTCTCCTAGTGAGGAATTAGGCTGAAATTAAGCCTGAATACCGGTGATTTTGATCTCGGTGTACCACTGGCGGTGGCCCATACGCTTCATGTGGTGCTTACGACGACGGAACTTGATGATGCGGACTTTATCGTGACGACCTTGGGAGATCACTTCAGCCACAACGGTAGCGCCAGCAACGACTGGAGCGCCGATATTCACGTCATCGCCGTTGGCGACCAACAGAACGCGATCAAAAGTCACGGATTCGCCGGTAGCGATTTCCAGTTTTTCGATCTTCAGGTATTCACCTGGGGCGACCTTGTATTGCTTGCCACCAGTAACAATTACTGCGTACGACATGGTATTTCTCCGATAATCCTGCTCACCCAGCGCTTTATAAGAAGAGGTATTGGCTGGCATGGCTGCATGGGCTGGAAGGCCCGGATGCAATTGCGTAAGGCAGGTGCTGCCCAGGAAGTTCAGGGTGCGCGATTGTACGCAAGCTGATCGAGCCTTGCAAGTAGCCGTCCGCGCCGTACAAGCATGCGCCTTGACAGGTCTGGGTGTGGGTCCTAGCATGCCGCGCAACCCTTCTGGAGCACCTGTCGCTGATGCAACCCCAAGCTTTCTACCGCGCGGTGGCGGACGATTTTAGCGCCGTCGACGGCATCATCAAGAAGCAGCTGACTTCCCGAGTGCCTCTGGTATCGAAAATCGGCGATTACATCACTTCAGCCGGTGGCAAGCGCCTGCGTCCTCTATTGGTGCTGTTGTGCGGCAAGGCCCTGGGTCGTGAAGGCGACGACATGCGCCTGCTGGCCGCCACCATCGAGTTCCTGCACACCGCAACCCTGCTGCACGACGACGTGGTCGACATGTCCGGCATGCGCCGCGGCCGTTCGACCGCCAACGCCATGTGGGGCAATGCCCCGAGCGTGCTGGTGGGCGACTTCCTCTATTCGCGCTCGTTCGAAATGATGGTCGAACTCGGCTCGATGCCGGTGATGAAGATCCTGTCCCAGGCCACGCGCATCATCGCCGAAGGCGAAGTGCTGCAGCTGTCCAAAGTGCGCGATGCCAGCACGACCGAAGAAACCTACATGGAAGTCATCCGCGGCAAGACCGCGATGCTCTTCGAAGCCTCGACCCACAGCGCCGCCGCCCTGGCCGACGCCAGCGCCGAGCAGCGTGAAGCGCTGCGCACCTTTGGCGATCACCTGGGCGTGGCGTTCCAATTGGTGGACGACTTGCTGGACTATAAGGGCGACGCTGAAACCCTGGGCAAGAACGTCGGCGACGACCTGGCCGAAGGCAAGCCAACCCTGCCACTGATCTACACCATGCGCGAAGGCACGCCAGAACAGGCGGCGCTGGTACGCAAGGCGATCCAGAAAGGCGGGATCGAAGACCTGGAAAGCATTCGCGAAGCAGTTGAGGCGTCCGGTTCGCTGGACTACACCGCAAAACTGGCCCGTGACTACGTCGCCCGCGCAATCAAATGCCTCGACGCCCTGCCGGCCAGCGAATACCGCGATGCGCTGGTGGAGTTGAGTGAGTTTGCGGTGGCTCGTACGCACTGATTGCACAGCAACCGCGAGCTTTTGTGGCGAGGGAGCTTGCTCCCGCTCGGTTGCGCAGCAACCGCAAGTGCCATATTGGGGCTGCTTCGCAGCCCAGCGGGAGCAAGCTCCCTCGCCACAGGACCGCGTACACCCCATTTCGATAACAAAACCCTATATAATGTGCGCCCTTTTGCCCTCCTGATACCCAAGGAACCTTAGTGAGCACGTTGCCTCCCTGCCCGAAATGCAATTCCGAATACACCTACGAAGACGGTACTCAACTGGTCTGCCCGGAGTGCGCCCACGAATGGTCTGCCAGCGGCGAAGCTGAAGCGGCGTCCGATGACACCGTGAAGAAAGATTCGGTCGGCAACGTCCTGCAGGACGGCGACACCATCACCGTGATCAAGGATCTCAAGGTCAAGGGCACATCGCTGGTGGTCAAGGTCGGCACCAAGGTCAAGAACATCCGCCTGTGCGATGGCGACCACGACATCGACTGCAAGATCGACGGCATCGGCCCGATGAAGCTCAAGTCCGAGTTCGTCAGAAAGGTCTGAGCCTTGTGTATTCCATCCCGCGCGCGCGCGTGGGATGGTGCTTCGCCCTCCCCGCTTCAGCCCCCGTTTTCCGCACACAGCCAAGCCTCAGTCGGTCTGACCCGTCACGACCCACCGTCAGAAAACGAATCGGACCACCAATAGAGACTTGCTATTTAGCGAATAAGAATTATTCTCATCGAACCCATCAAGGAGATGAGAACCATGACTTATTTGATCGATGCCTGGCTGGACCGCCCACATCCCTACCTCCGGATCCTGCATCGGGAAACCGGGGAAGTCTGTGCAGTGCTTGAAGAAGAAGCCCTGAGCGAGTTGCAGGACCAAGGGGATCTGGACCTCAGCAGCCTCAATTCCAGCGAACCGCTGGTGCTCAAGGAGCTGGTGCGCAATCTGTTCCTGTTCTGTTATGCCCGGGCGTTGCGCCCGACGAGTGATTTCAATGGCAGGTTTCACGGATGAAGCAGGCAAACCCTGTGGGAGCGAGCTTGCTCGCGATGGCGGCGTATCAGCTGACAAGATGTCGTCTGACCCTCCGCTTTCGCGAGCAAGCTCGCTCCCACAAGAGCTTGTTCAAGCGTTGATGCCTTACAGCACGTCCAGCAACTCGACGTCGAATACCAGTACGCTGTGCGGCGGGATGCTGCCAACGCCTTGAGCGCCGTAAGCCAGTTCGCTCGGCACATACAGGCGCCATTTGCTGCCGGCGTTCATCAATTGCAGTGCCTCGGTCCAGCCAGGAATCACGCCGCCCACCGGGAATTCGGCAGGCTGGCCACGATCGTAGGAGCTGTCGAACACAGTGCCGTCGATCAGGGTACCGTGGTAATGGGTACGCACCTGGTCTTCACGGGACGGCTTGGCGCCTTCGCCCTGGGTCAGCACTTCGAACTGCAGGCCCGAAGCCAAAGTGGTGATGCCGTCGCGCTTGGCATTTTCAGCCAGGAACGCACGGCCTTCGCCAGCGGCGGCTTCAGCCTTGGCGGCTGCTTCGGCCTGCATGATTTCGCGGATGACTTTGAAGCTGGCGGACATCTCGTCCTGGCCCACACGGCTTGGCTTGCCGGCGAAAGCGTCGGTCAGGCCGGCCAGGATCGCGTCCAGGCTGACGCCCGGTGGCGGGTTGTCGCGCAGCTGGTCGCCCAACTGACGGCCAATGCCGTAGCTGACGCGGGTTTCGTCGGTGGACAGGTTAACTTCGGACATGATGCTGCTCCGCTGTGCGGACGGCTCGGGAAATTGCCGTGCGTGACACAGCGCCTCCCGGAGCGCCCGGAACCAAAAGGGCGAGCAGACTAGCACAGATGCCGGGGCGGGTGACGAGCCCCCGCTTCAAAGCGCCGCCCAGAAACGACAACGCCCGCCTGCCTCTCTGCAGGCGGGCGCCGCGCCAAGGCGATGAAACGATCTCAGTGCTTGGTCAGCTTATCCAGGTAGCCCATGGCAAATGCCGAGACCACGAACGTCATGTGGATGATCACGTACCACATCAGGTGTTCGGGATCGACGTTCTTGGCGTCCATGAAAATGCGCAGCAGGTGAATGGAGGAAATGGCCACGATCGAGGCCGCGACTTTCATCTTCAGCGATGAAGAGTCCATGGTGCCCAACCAGTTGAGCTTTTCCTTGTCGTCGGCGATGTCCAGTTGCGAGACGAAGTTTTCGTAGCCGGAGATCATCACCATCACCAGCAGCCCGCCCACCAGCGCCATGTCGATCAGCGACAGCAGCACCAGGATCAGCTCGGATTCGGCCATGGCAAACACGTTGGGGATGACGTGAAAGACTTCCTGGAAAAATTTCAGCGCCAGGGCCAGCAAGCCCAGGGACAGCCCGAAGTAGATCGGCGCCAGCAGCCAACGGGAGGCGTACATTGCATTTTCGATAAAGCGTTCCATTGAATCTCACCAGGGCTGAAAAATCGCGGCGAGTATATCAGCCGCGGCCGGCCCCATAAACGCCGGGCCTGTCCTTGGCTCGAGCCCTTATTTCAAAACTTTACAGCCGATGCCTGTGCGACGACGCCCTCAATGCAGCGGGCGAAACTCGAAGCCGTCGATACTGCGATAACGACCGCCGTTGATCTCACGCAATTGAGCCTGCATGTGCAGGCACCAGATTTGCGGATCGTCGGCCAACGTATAACCGTGTGTGGTCAGGGTCTGGACGATGGTATCGAGGATCGATTCCGCGGCGTTCGGACCAGGAAACGGGCCCTGGGCCTTGATGGCGGAAGGTTGTTCACCGGCCATTCCGGCGGCGAAGAGCACGGTCCACATACCGGTATCTCCCGCGAGTGGGCGGATGGCACATTCGATACGGGTGACAAGGCCCAGGCATTGACGAGTGAGGCAAAGGTTGCGCGACATGGCGGCGCCCCTCGGTAGATCCGGTATTCAGCCCCTTGAGGAGGCTGTTTCGATCCAATGATGACTCTCGTTATCCTTGAGCTGAGGATAGAAGAAAAGTTCCGGGCGCAAGGGTTTCCGAGACCAGAATACGCCGAGCGGTCATAGTGTGAATATTGACGCCAAAGTGGCGGCGTTTTTTTTGAAATAGCCCAAATAAAATTGTGGGAGCGAGCTTGCTCGCGATAGCGGTGTGACAGTCGACTGATGAGTGACTGAAATTCCGCTATCGCGAGCAAACTCGCTCCCACAGGGCCCCACATGGAATGCAGCAATCAGGCCGGCTTGGCCTCCGCCAACGCCTGCTGCGCCAGTTCCTTTTCCGCTTCCTTGATGTCGTCTTCGCTGATCATCTCGGCGATGACCCGCAGCCGCTCCACCACCCGTGCGTTGACGCTGCCCTCAGGAAACTCGCCATTTTCATCCGGTTCACCGGCAGGCTCGCCCACCAGCAGGCTCAAGGCTTCGTCGGCCTGGCGCACGGCATAGACGTGGAATTGCCCGGCGCGCACGGCGGCCAGCACTTTCTCGTCGAGCATCAGGGTAGCGACGTTGGCCTGGGGAATGATCGCCCCTTGTTCACCGGTCAGCCCACGGGCTTCGCAGAGGCGGAAGAAGCCTTCGATCTTCTCGTTGACCCCCCCCACCGCCTGCACTTCACCGAACTGGTTGATCGAGCCGGTGATGGCGAAGCATTGCTTCAACGGCGTCTTCGACAGGGCCGAAATCAGCGTGCACGCCTCGCCCAGGGAGGCGCTGTCGCCATCCACATAGCCGTAGGACTGTTCCAGGGCGATGCTGGCGGAGATCGCCAGCGGAAATTCCTGGGCATAACGGCTACCCAGGTAACCCGTGAGGATCATCACGCCCTTGGAGTGGATCGGCTGGCCAAGGTTGACCTCCCGCTCGATGTCGACGATCCCGCTGCCACCCGGATACACCGTGGCGGAAATCCGCGCCGGCACACCGAACGCCGAGTCGCCGACCTCGAGCACCGTCAACCCGTTGCATTTACCCACCGCCGCGCCGTCGGTGTCGATCAGGATGATCCCCGCCAGCATGTCGTCGAGGATCCGTGCCGAGACACGCCCGGTGCGCGTGGCCTTGGCCTTGAGGGCGCGTTCGATGTGGCCGGCGTCGGTCATCTCGTCACCGGCCAGCTGACGAATGAAATCCGCCTCGCTGACCAGCTGGAACAGGTCTCCGATCCGCGCCGACAAGCGCCCCTGGTGCTCGGCCAGGCGAGCACTGTAGGTGGCCAGGCGCGCCACCGCATCGGCGGTCAGCGGGGCCATGCCTTCTTCCGAAGTGCGGGTCTTGAGCAACTGGGCGAACTGCTCCAGGCTCTCGTCGCCCATCGGGATGTCTTCGTCGAAGTCCACCAGCACGCGGAACATTTCCTGAAAGTCCGGATCCAGGTCCTGCAACGTGTAGTAGAGCTGGCGGGCGCCGATGATCACGACCTTGACCTGCAACGGAATGTGCTGCGGCGTCAGGGTCACCGTGGCCAAACGACCCAGCTCACCCAGCGGCGATTCCATTTTCAGCTTGCGCGATTGCAGGGCGCGCTTGAGCGCATCCCACACGAACGGCTCACTGAGCATTTTTTCAGCTTCGAGAATCAGAAAACCACCGTTTGCCCGATGAAGCGCACCCGGACGCAGCTGCCGATACGTGGTGTAGAGCGCCCCCTGGTCGGTGCTGTATTCGATGCGGCCGAACAGGTTGTCGTAGGTCGGGTGCGGCTCGAACACCACCGGGGCGCCACCACTGAACGGATGCCCCACTACCAGGCTCGGTGCGTACTGTTCTTCCAGCAGCTTGCGGGCGATGGCGTCGGTCTTGCTGTCGTCCACCAGTTGCTCGACCACGGTCTTGAGCAGGTACACCTGCATCGCCTGCAAGTATCCGCAGACCGCCGCGTTCTCCGCGTATTTTTCCGACAGCGGCGCCAGCAAGGGTTGCAGGGCCAAGGTGATGGTTTCTTCGTTGAGCTGGCGCAACTGGTTGCTGGACTCGCGCTTCCACTGCGGCAGGCTGGCGAGTTCTTCGTTCAGACGCTCTTCGAGGCCGGAAATGTCGTCATGGAAACGTTCGCGCTCGGCCTCCGGCAACTGGGCGAATTCCGCCTCATCCAGCGCCTTGCCTTCGCTCATTGGCGTGAAAGCGATGTTGGTGCTGTCACGGTACAGCGCGACATCTTTCTCCAATGCCAGGCGCTCGATCACATCGAGCGCACGGTCGTAGCGCTGGTTGAACGCGCGGTCGATGGCGCTTTTTTTCTGCTGGTAGGACGGGTGCTCGAACACCGCCGGAAAGGTCGCCAACAGGTTGTCGATCAGGCCGTTGATATCGGCGATGAAAGCCCCGGCAGTACCCGAGGGCAGCTCAAGGGCCCGGGGTTCGCGAGGCTCATCGAAGTTGTTGACATAGACCCAGTCGGCCGGGGTTTGCAGGCGCTTGCCTTCGGCCTTGAGATAGCGTTTGACGAACGAAAACCGGCCAGTGCCGGGCTCGCCCATGACAAATACGTTGTAACCGGGGCGCGGCATGGCCACGCCGAACTGCAATGCTTCGACCGCACGTTCCTGGCCAAGCACACCGCGGAAAGGCTCCAGATCATTGGTGGTAGAGAAGCTGAACTGTTCAGCGGAAAACGGACGGGTCAGCGCTTCGGGCGCTAGACGCAAGCTGGCAGCAACAGGATCAGGCATCGGGCTTCCTTACATCAGGCGGGGCAGATAACGGCATTCTGGCGTCCCCCGCACCTGACTGGCAAGGAGCGCCTCAGGCCAAAGCATAGTCGAGGGACATACCCCGGGCGGGGCTCAGTAAATTCGGGACTTGAAGGATAGTTTTTGCAAAATGTCACGGAACCCTTGGATCGTGCCTAAACTCCAAATTGCGCGGCTGGAATATAACCAGCCCACTGGCAGCTGTAGGGGCCAGACCCTGTCCATTGGTATGCACATAAAGAGAACATAGCTATGAAACGGATTCTTCTCGGTACTCTCTTCACCGCTGTATCCCTCAACGCCATGGCCCAGGCGCCGGGCGGCCCGGATTGCGGCTGGGGCAACATGCTGTTCGAAGGTCAGCGTGGCACTCCAGCTCACTTCCTGGCATCCACCACCAACGGCACCTCCGGTAACGCTACCTTCGGCATGACCTCCGGCACCAACGGCTGCTCGACCAACGCGGCGCTGACCTACGGTGGCAAGTCCTGGCTGGCCATGAATGGCATGATGAACGAGCTGTCCGAAGACATGGCCAAGGGTCAGGGCGAAGCACTGACCACCTACGCCGTGGTACTGGGCGTGGCGCCGGAAGACCGTGCGCATTTCTCTGCCGTCACTCACGAGCACTTCCAGCAGATCTTCAGCAAGGCTGACGTGACTGCCGAAGACGTGCATACCAACACTCTGGCTGTACTGAAAAGCGATCCTCGCCTGGCCAAGTACGCAACTCAAGCTTAAGCTCGGTACCACTCGCTCCTCTCGGGGAGCGGGTTTTTCTTTTTGGGGCCCCTTTCGGTCTTTTATTTTCGACTTTCCAAGTAGCCGACTATGCTCAAACGCCTTGCCTGGCTGGCGCTCTGTGTGTGCGCCCCGCTGTCCGCCGCGCCTCATGTCGACCCTCAACGTTTGCAGCAACTGGCCAACGACCGCTTCTGGATTTCCCTGGGCCACTACGAAACCGCCAAGCTTGGCGGCTGGCGCAGCTATGTCAGCGACAGGAAATTCTTCCTCGCGCCCGACGGCAATGAACACCCCGACCGTGAGCTGACCGCCACGCTGCAAGCCCTGTATGGCCCGGCCAGCGCCGGCCAGCAGCACGCCCAGTGCGTGTTCCCGGCGCGAACGCGCTGGCTCAAGGCGCAGCTCAAGCTGACGGACCTGCCGGCCATCGATTGCAGCGAATTCACCCAGTGGTTCAAGGACGTGTCGCCCCACAGCGCGGTGATGATTTTCCCGGCCGCGTACCTGAACAGCCCTTCTTCGATGTTCGGCCATACCTTGCTGCGCATCGACCAGGCCGATGTGCAAAGCGACAAGACAGCCCTGCTCAGCTATGCGATCAATTTCGGCGCCTACATCGAAGGCTCGGACAACAGCATCCTCTACGCCTGGAAAGGCCTGATGGGCGGCTATCCCGGCCTGTTCGCCCTGGTGCCGTACCAGGAAAAACTCTCCGAATACCGTAGCCTGGAGAACCGCGACCTGTGGGAATACCGCCTCAACCTGAGCCAGGCGGAAACCGAGCGCATGGTCGAACACGTCTGGGAACTCAAGCAGATTCAGTTCGACTATTTCTTCTTCGACGAAAACTGTTCCTATCGCCTGCTCGAATTGCTCCAAGTGGCCCGCCCCAGCCTGCGCCTGACCGAACAATTCCCGCTGACGGCGATTCCCACCGACACCGTCAAGGCCGTGAAAGAAGCCGGACTGGTGGAGAGCATCGACTATCGGCCGTCCCGGGAACGGGAACTGCTCAGTCGCGCCGAACCGCTCACCGACGACGAGCAACAATGGGTGCTGAAGGTCAGCGCCGACCAGCAGCAACTGCAAGCCCCTGCATTCAAAGCGCTGCCACGGGCGCGCCAGGCGCTGATCATCGATGCGGCGTATCGTCTGGAGCGCTATCGCGCCAACGGCCAGGAACGCGATCCGCAACGTTCCCAACGCAGCTTCGAACTGTTGCGCGCAATCAACCAGAACCCCGCGCCGGAACTCGACATCCCGCAACCCGGCCTGCCCGAGGATGGCCATGAATCGCGCACCTGGCAGGCCGGCCTCGGCACCCGGGGCGACCGGGCGTTCGGTGAGTATGGCTTGCGCATGGCCTACCACGACCTCAACGACAACGCCGAGAGCTTCCCCCTGGGCGCGCAGATCGAAATTCTCCAATTGAAACTGCGTCAGTACGAAGGCAATGACTGGCAGTTGCAGCAACTGGACCTGGCGACTATTCGTTCCCTGACCCCGCGCAACGAGCTGCTGCAACCGCTGTCCTGGCAGGTTACCGGGGGCCTGGAGCGGGTGCCGGGCAAACACGACGATGAAACCTTGGTCAGCCACGTCAATGGCGGCGCCGGTGGTACCTGGGCGCTGGGCGAAGATGTCCTGGGCTTTGCGCTGGGCACGGTGCGGGTCGAGCACAACAATGACTTCGCCCAGTTCATCGCCCCGGCCGCCGGTTTCAACAGCGGGGTGCTGTGGAAAAATCCGTTGGGCAACCTGAGCCTGGAAGCCAAGGGCGACTATTTCGTCAACGGCGAAGTGCGCCGTAGCCTGAGCCTGAATCAACAATGGGAATTGTCCCGCAACCTCGGCCTGCGCTTGAGTGCCCAGCGGGAATTCAGCCAATTGGCTTCGCCGGAGAACGAGGTGATGCTCGAGGTGAAGTGGTATCACTATTGACCGAGGCGTCTCTGCACGCGCACAGGGACAAACGGATTAATCACAGGGCTTTCACATCGGCCTGACGAATCCGCCTCTAGACTTCTCGTATAAGCGGATATGGCGGGAAGGCACAAATGAGGCGCACGGCAGTGGTACTGGGTGTGTTGATGCTGCTCGGCGGCTGTGAAACCACCCATGAAGACCTGATCGCCCGAGGTTATCCACCAGCGTTCGCCGACGGTTACGACGACGGTTGCAGCAGCGGCCGGCAAGCGGCCGGGGTGATCACCGGACAGTTCAGGAAAGACGTGCCGCGCTATCTCAAGGACCCGCACTACGCCGAAGGCTGGAGCGATGGTTTCCGTCAGTGCCAGGCCATGCGCGAAAGCGAAGAGCGTAATGCCTACCGCGAGCGTCATTGGGATGACCACGAACGGGCCTGGCAACAAGAGAAGGATCGGGACGCCGGCCGGGCGTACCGCTCGCCGTGAGTCGCGTACAGATATCCATCGAAACCAAAAGCCTGCCACCATGGCCCAAGCTCCAATAGAGGAGAACACCATGAGCCGCGCTTTCGTCAACGAAGACAACGCCGCTGCCCAGGCCGATCAGCCGGTCGAACGCCAGGTCAGTGCGCAACCCAATTACGTCACCCCCAGCGGGTTTGCTCAATTGCAGGCCCGGGTCGCCGAGTTGCAGGCGTTGCACAGCCAGCAGACCGCCAGGAAAGATCAGTCAGACAAACAGCGCATCGCCGACATCGAACGGGACCTGCGCTATTTCAACCAACGCTTGCAAAGCGCGCAGGTCGTTGCGCCGACGTCAGCGGAACAGGTGCGCATCGGGCATTGGGTGACCTTTGTCGATGAGCACGATCAGCAACAGCGAGTGCAATTGGTGGGTGAAGACCAGGCCGATGCGGCGAGTGGGCTGATCAACTGGGGCTCCCCCCTGGGGCGGGCGTTGCTGGGGGCGAAGGCTGGGGATGAGGTGATCTGGGAGCGACCTGTCGGGAATCTCGCCATTGAAGTCGTTGCGATAGAGGTTGATTAATGGACTAGGCGGCCGGCGCTTGTTAGTACAATGATAAAAAATAAAACATTTCCAACAGGGTCGCATAAAGAGCGTTAAAGCCTCTAGCGCTAGAGCGTGGGAACAGCACATTACATGCCTGTAGCAACATGTAACCGCAACATAAGGTCATAACGACATGTTTGTGTTAGTTCAGGAGCATGCTACTGTTTTCCCCGCGCCAAAACAGGGTGCAACAACAGTAGAGGAGAAACATGATGAGCGAACAAATACTGGCCATGTCAGGTGACTTCGACGGTGACTTCAAGTCCTACCAGCAAGTTAACAGTCGCGGTATTGAGTCAGCAGCGCTGACCATTGTCGAGTGCGGCACCGCAGAGTGCACCGCTCTTTTGTGCTAAATCCCAGCCTTTCAAAGTCAACCTACGCTGGACGACTTTGATATCCCTAATCCCATTCATAAATGACTTTATTTGACATCCTGCAGTTCGGACGCAGTGACTGGCTTCCGTTTGACCATAAATCGCTGCACGCGATGCTTAATAACTGATGAGGAAATACCATGAGCGAAAAGATCCTGAACATGTCCGGTGACTTCTATCTCGAGTTCAACGCTTATCAAGCGCCTGCCAACAACATCGCGGGGATGCTCGCGACGACAATGGAATGTAACACCTTTGGAACGTGCACCAACATTGGCTGTTCGACCCTTGGCTGTTAATCCCGCTTAACTGATATCGAAACAGGCAACACCTATAAACATAGAGCAGGCAGCGCCTGCTCTATCCATGTCAGGAGATACGGCATGCTTGTTAACGCTTTGAAGTTGGATCAGCGAGGGAAGTATAGGTACGCCTCCGGCAGCGACATCGCCCTTTTTGAAAACAACCTGACCCGCCTGCATACTGATGACCAATCCTTGCTGAATCACTTTGGGCTGAACAGGGAACAGCTGGTCTCGTATATCAAGGAACCCATCAACCAGCAGCACTTGCCCGCCGATGGCAAAACCACCTTGAGCACCTTGAAGGAAAAGCTTATTCACCTCGACAGCATTAATGTCGAAGCGAAAATAAGCTCGAGCAGCAAAGACAATTTTTATTGGTTCGGCTATCGTTTTTTTCTTTATTTCATCGACACATTCAAGGCCGACGAGCGCTACTGCAATGCGTCAATATACATTGATGAACCCGCTTTGTTTGCAAGCCTTGAACGCTATGTCCTGGCCCGAGTCGGACGCACGTCAGAACAAAGCCTTGTCCATTATCTGAATACGCGGATTGCGAACGGCGATGACATTGACTTGAGCGGATTCAATGAGCAATTGCGCACGTTGCCGTTGCTGAAGTTTTTCGAATCCTACCCAGTGCTGGCAACACTGCTGTTTGATCTGCTGGAAGACACCATTCATTACCTTTATACGGTCGTTCACAACTTCGCCGACGATGCTGAATCGTTGGAGGCAGAGTTTTCGATCCCGTCTCGGAAAATCGATGCTATTGAGCTCGGCCTGGGTGACCCCCACGGTCGTGGCGAAACGGTCTGCCAAGTGAAAACGTGTACGGTTTCACTGATCTACAAGCCAAGAGCAAGCCGGGAGGCGCTTTTTTTCTATCGTCTTCTTGGGCAGTTGCGTGAGTGGACAGGCGCGGATTGTTTTTCTATCCACGCGCCAAGCATTCTCAGTCGCGAACGACATAGTTGGGTAGAAGAAGTCGACAACCTGCCTTGCGATAGCGAAACAGACATTGAGCTGTTCTATAAAAAAATGGGAGCACAAATAGCCGTCATTCATGCGTTGAATGGGATCGACTTCCACTACGAAAATATTATTGCGTGCGGCAACAGTCCGGTCATGATTGACCTCGAGTGTTTGTTCACGGCTTCCACCAGCGACCTGTTCACTGACCTGCCCACTGGCTGCGCACTGTCCAATAGCTTCAAATGGGTCCAGCAGTCAGTCTGTTCTAGCGGCTTTGTACCCTTTTCACAACAACTCAATAACGACCAAAGCGGTCTGACCCGGCAAGCGCTATTCATCTCTACCCGCCACTCCCTGGTTTTCGAGGCTGGCTTTTACCACCTGCGTAAAGTTGAATTCGAACACCATCTGATGCAAAAACATCTGCCGCTTTTACAGGCTGAGCGCAAGGGACCTGAAGCTTATAAAGCAGAACTCTTCCAAGGCTTTGAATATGCCTATGGCGAACTGATGGTTCATCGGCGCGCAATCATGCAGATGCTTGAACAATCCGCGGGCGAACTGTCAACCCGGGTATTGCTCAAAAATTCCCAGCGCTACGCTGATTTTATCGGGCTGAGCCGCCACCCACGCTTTATGCAAAACATGCTCGACAGGGAACTTCTACTCGCCACGCTGTGGAAAGATTTGAAAGAACCCTATCGGGAAAAGGGCATTCCTCGCCATGAAATAGCCGATCTGCAAAAATCCAGTATTCCGTGTTTTACCATGCCTCTGAACGCTAACTATTTTATGAGCGCACAGGGTGAACCCGTAGAAATGGCGGCCGTGGAGCAACCGATAAAAAGCTGTCTACAGAAAATAGCCAACCTGTCCCGGAATGACTGGGCCTTGCAACGCACCTTACTCGAAATCTGTTTGTTCCCAGAACCGAATGGACGTCCACCCTCCCGTATCACCCAGACACTGACGAACCTTGAACAGCGCCCACAAACGGACAGACTCGACGCGATAGTGAGCATCAGTTCCCGCCTTGAGGAACTCGCGGTAGTGGGCACAGCAGAGGATGTAAGCTGGCTGTCTTTCCATACGCACCCCACGACTCAGAGAAAATACCCGTCCCCCATGGATCACGGGCTTTACTCTGGTATCGCCGGGATTGGCCTGTTTTATCTGAGCCTGTTCAAAGTGAGCGGCAAACCGCACTTCCTGTCGCGCATGGATCAGGTCCTGTACTCCCTGGAACAACGCTTTGGCTTTTTCAAAACCGATTTGACCGTCAGTGCCTATCACGGGCTGGGGGCTTATCTCTATCTGCTGATCAATCGTCGGCAAATAACGGAAGATCCGAAACACGATGAAAAAATCGCCGGCCTGCTGACCCAACTGATTGAAGTCCCTCCTGAAGACTATGATTTCGACTTCCTGGGCGGCTGTTGTGGGGCGGTGACGCTACTGGCCAATATCCATGCGTTATCTGCGCAGGAGGACGTGCTGCCGGCCATCCGACGCATGGTCGACTACATAAAGGATCAAGTCCTGATTGAAGACGGTCAGCTTCTGCGGCGGGATGATCGCTCCGTCATTTTGACGGGCTTATCCCACGGCCTCTCGGGCGTCATCCATGCATTGTGCAAAGCCTATGACGTGACCGGCGATGCGGCTTTGGTGCCCTTGGCCATCCAGGTGCTCAAGGGCGAAAACCGCTTGAGTCGGGACGGTTTCTGGCTGGACCTGCGAAACCTCGGGCCTGCGGACCATACGTCCAAGTGGTGCCACGGCGACGGAGGCATCCTCATCGCCAGGCGCCAGCTGATGAAATCCATGGGAGATGCCTTGGACGAAGCGACCAGGCAGACGGTGCTCGACGACATACAGCGATGTGAGAGCAATCTCTGGCAGCACGGCTTTGGCGAGGGCTATAACCTTTGCCATGGCGATTTCGGCAATCTGATCTGCCTGTATGACTTGTATCGGCATTCAGATACCCCTGAAGGCATGCGCAGGGTCCGGGAGGCGCTTGGCGACATAGCCCAGCAGTTTTTTGAAGGACCATCGCTCGACAGCGACCGGGTGCCCGACGTCAGTCTGCTCACCGGCATTACGGGCGCGGGTTATGCCTTGCTATATGCAATGGATCCGACCCTCCCCAACATACTCTCGCTTGATTTTGCGATGCCTGCATAGACAACCAAAAACCCTGTGGGAGTGAGTTTGCTCGCGATAGCGGTGGGTCAGTTTGCATCAACGCTGAATGTGCCACCGTCATTGCGAGCAAGCTCGCTCCCACAGTGATTGATTGCCCCCCATAAAAAACGGAGCCTTCGAAGGCTCCGTTTTTTCATGCAACCAACCGGATCAGGCCAGTTTCTTGTGCCGTACCCGGTGCGGCTGGGCAGCCGCTTCGCCGAGGCGCTTCTTGCGATCGGCTTCGTACTCGGTGTAGTTGCCTTCGAAGAACACCGCTTGCGAATCGTCTTCGTACGCCAGGATGTGGGTCGCCACACGGTCGAGGAACCACCGATCGTGGGAGATCACAATGGCGGCGCCCGGGAAGTCCAGCAGGGCTTCTTCCAGGGAGCGCAGGGTTTCGACGTCAAGGTCGTTGGACGGTTCGTCGAGCAGCAGGACGTTGCCGCCCTCCTTCAAGGTCAACGCCAGGTGCAGACGACCGCGCTCACCACCGGACAGGTCCTTGACGAACTTCTGCTGGTCGCCGCCCTTGAAGTTGAAGCGGCCCACGTAAGTGCGCGACGGGATTTCATAGTTGCCGATGCGGATCTGGTCGGAGCCGTCGGAAATCTGCTGGAACACGGTCTTGCTGCCGTCCAGGTCTTCGCGGCTCTGGTCGACGCAGGCCAGTTGCACGGTTTCACCGACTTCGATGGTGCCCGAGTCCGGGGTTTCCTTGCCCATCAACATGCGGAACAACGTGGATTTACCCGCACCGTTACCGCCGATCACACCGACGATTGCGCCCTTGGGCATGGAGAACGACAGGTTGTCGATCAGCACGCGGTCGCCATAGCCCTTGGTGACATTCTTGAACTCGATGACCTTGTCGCCCAGGCGCGGACCGGCCGGGATGTAGATCTCGTTGGTTTCGCTGCGTTTCTGGAATTCCTGGGACTGCATTTCCTCGAAACGCTGCAAACGTGCCTTGGATTTGGACTGGCGGGCCTTGGCGCCTTTGCGCACCCACTCCAATTCGTCCTTCATGGCTTTTTCGTGGGCCGACTGCTGCTTGGATTCCTGGGCCAGACGATCGGACTTGGCTTCCAGCCAGCCCGAATAGTTGCCCTCGTACGGAATGCCCGCGCCGCGGTCCAGTTCCAGGATCCAGCCAGCGACGTTGTCCAGGAAGTAACGGTCGTGCGTGATCGCGACCACGGTGCCCGGGAAATCGTGCAGGAAGTGTTCGAGCCAGGCGACGGAATCGGCGTCCAAGTGGTTGGTCGGTTCGTCGAGCAGCAGCATGTCCGGGGCGGACAGCAGCAGCCGGCACAGGGCCACGCGGCGTTTTTCACCGCCGGACAGGTGTTCGACCTTCGCGTCCCAGGCGGGCAGGCGCAACGCATCGGCGGCGACTTCCAGCTGGCGGTCCAGGTTGTGGCCATCGCTGGCCTGCAGGATCGCTTCAAGCTTGGCCTGTTCGGCGGCCAGCTTGTCGAAGTCGGCATCCGGCTCGGCGTAGGCGGCGTAGACCTCGTCCAGGCGCGCCTGGGCATCCTTGATCACGCTGACCGCTTCCTCGACTACTTCACGTACGGTCTTGGTCGGGTCAAGCAGAGGCTCTTGAGGCAGGTAGCCGATGTTCAGGTCCGGCATCGGACGGGCTTCGCCATCGAACTCGTTGTCGACGCCGGCCATGATTTTCAGCAGCGTGGACTTACCCGAGCCGTTGAGACCGAGGACGCCGATCTTGGCGCCGGGGAAGAACGAGAGTGAAATGTTTTTCAGGATTTCCCGCTTCGGCGGAACAACTTTGCTCAGCCGATGCATGGTGAAGACGTATTGAGCCATGGTGAACCTAGCGTCAGTGACAGGTGAAAAGAACGAGCCAGGCCATGCGCGGCGCCGGCACTTGATCGTTATCAATGCCTGCGGGCAGTTCAAGCCTGGGGGTCTGGAGCCGGAGCGCTCTTGTTTGACCGGCAAAGCTACCTCAACCGTCAGTCAAGGTCCAGCCATCGAGGACTGGCACTTTGCCACAAGGCAAGGCATGCTAGCCGCCCTCCGGGCGTCCGGCTTATAGTGCACGCGCGCCAGTCCAGCAAACTGCAGGATTCCAGCTTGTCCAACGTCACGCCGCCCCTGTCCCCACGAGCACCGACTGCTGTGCCAGGCGCGCCCCTGCGCGGGACGCTGAAGAGCGCGCTGGCCATGCTGGTGCTGGTGCTGCTCGGATTGCTCTTCTGGCTATTGCTCGACCAACTGCGCGAAACCCAGCAGCAACAGCGTCAATACACCATCGAATACACCGCCGACCTGGCCGCGCAAGTCAGCCTTAACATGGCCCTGAACGCGCAAATCGCCCTCAATTTGCTACCGATCGTCGAACAACCGCAAACGGCCGACGAACAGCAGGCCCTGTTGCGCAAACTCCAGCAATCGTTGCCCGAGCTGCGCAGCCTGGCGTTGCTGAGCCCGTCCGGCAAGGTGCTCAGTGACAGCGCTGCCGACAGCCGGGACGCCGATTACCTGAGTGAACTGGTGCGCCGCAGTCGTGCCCAGGCGCACTATTTCAGCAATGCCGAAGACGGCTCCGTGGTGCATCTGCTGCTGCACCAGGCCACTGGCAGCACCCGCGGTTACTGGGCCTTGCGCCTGACCCCGAGCTTTTTCTCGACCCTGACCAAACAGGCCGATGTGGGCATGCGTCCGTTATGGCTGGTGGAAAACCGCCTTAACCAGCAGATCATCAGTCGCGACGAAGGGCTGATCTCAGCCAGCCCTGGCCGCCTATCGCCGGATGACCTGAGCAACACCGTACTGACCGTGCCCCTGAGCAGCAGTGACTGGCAACTGCGCGGGCTGTTCGACCAGCGCCAGGTGATCGAGCAATTGCTACCGGCCTTCATCGGCAAGTGCCTGCTGGGCCTGGCGTTTTCGATGCTGCCGGTGCTCGCGCTATTGAATACGCGCCGACGCCAGCGCCAGTTGCACGAAGAACGTCGTCGCTACCAGGATATTTTCGAAGGCACCGGCGTGGCCCTGTGCGTGCTTGATCTGTCGGGGCTCAAGGCCTTCTTTGACAGGGCCGGCCTGCACAATGGCGATCAATTGCGAGCCTGGGTGGAACGTGCGCACCAGTTCGAGCAACTGCGCCAGGAAGTACACGTCACCGAAGTCAATCAGATGGCGTTGAAGCTGCTCAACGTCGATTCCTGCGAAGAGGCCCGCCGGCTGTTGGTCGGTGAAGGGACGCAGGACAACAACCCCATTGGCTCGAAACTGCTCGAAGCGCTGCTCGACCCGCACAAACAGCTGGAACTGGAAATCAAGCTCCAGGATGCCCATGGCCGCGATCAACACCTGTGGCTGGTACTGCGCCTGCCGGAAAAACAGCAAGACTATAATGCCGTCATCCTGAGCATCAACGACATCACCAGTCGCAAGCTGATCGAGCTCTCGCTGCTTGAACGTGAAGGCTTCTGGTCCGACGTGGTGCGTACCGTGCCGGATCATCTCTACGTGCAGGACGTCATCAGCCAGCGGATGATCTTCAGCAACCATCACCTGGGCCAGACCCTGGGGTACGACCGTACCGAACTGCACCAGATGGGCGAGTACTTCTGGGAGATCCTGCTGCACAGCGAAGACGCCGAGCACTACCATAACCTGCGCCAGGAACAACGGCGCGGCGGGTATACGCAGCTGCTGCAATGTCAGCTGCGCTTTCGCCATCGCAACGGCAAGTGGCGGTGTTTCGACATTCGCGAACAGGCACTGGCCCGGGACCGACACAACCAGGTGACACGGATCATCGGTGTGGCCAAGGACGTCACCGAGCAGATCGAGGCCAGCGAATCGCTGCGTGACAGCGAGCAACGCTACCGGATGCTCGCCGAAAGCATCAGTGACGTGATTTTTTCCACCGACAACAAACTCTCGCTCAACTACGTCAGCCCTTCGGTCCAAGCGGTACTGGGCTACAGCGCCGACTTGATCTTCCAGAGCGGTTGGCAATCGATCATCGCCAATCCACAACAGTTGACCGGTATCTACACCCTGATGGACCGGGTCAGCAAAGCCCTCGACAAACCCGAACAACTGGCCGAACTGCGTAACCAATTGCAAACCCAGCTGTTCCTGTTCGACTGCCTGCGAGCCGACGGGCGCAAGATCCCCATCGAGTTGCGGCTGGTGCTGGTGTGGGATGACAACGGTGGGTTCGAAGGCGTGCTCGGTGTCGGCCGCGACATCAGCCAGCAGCGGCGGGCTGAAAAAGACCTGCGCATGGCCGCCACGGTGTTCGAGCATTCGACCTCGGCGATCCTGATCACCGACCCGGCTGGCTATATCGTCCAGGCCAACGAAGCCTTCAGCCGCGTCAGTGGTTACGCGGTGTCGCAAGTGCTGGACCAGTTGCCCAACATGCTGACCGTGGACGACCAGCAGGAAGCTCACTTGCGCTATGTGCTCAAGCAGCTGCAACAGCACAGCACCTGGGAAGGCGAAGTCTGGCTCAAGCGCCGCAATGGCGAGCACTACCCGGCCTGGGTCGGCATCACCGCAGTACTGGACGATGAAGGCGACCTGGCCAGCTACGTGTGTTTCTTCAGCGACATCAGCGAACGCAAGGCCAGCGAGCAGCGTATCCATCGCCTGGCCTACTACGACGCCCTGACCCACCTGCCCAACCGCACGCTGTTCCAGGATCGCCTGCACACGGCCTTGCAATCGGCCGAGCGGCAGAAGACCTGGGTGGTGCTGATGTTCCTCGACCTGGACCGTTTCAAGCCGATCAACGACTCCCTGGGCCACGCCGCTGGCGACCGGATGCTCAAGGAAATGGCCACGCGGCTGCTCGGCTGCGTGGCCGACGACGACACCGTGGCGCGCATGGGCGGCGACGAGTTCACCCTGCTGCTGCAACCTCGGGCCAGCCGGGAAATGGCGCTGAACCGGGCGATTACCGTAGCCGAGCAGATCCTCGCCAGCCTGGTCCGGCCATTCGTGCTCGAAGGTCGGGAATTCTTCGTCACCGCCAGTATCGGTATCGCCCTGAGCCCGCAGGATGGCAACGAGCTGAGCCAACTGATGAAAAACGCCGACACGGCCATGTATCACGCCAAGGAGCGCGGCAAGAACAACTTCCAGTTCTATCAAGCCGACATGAACGCCAGCGCCCTGGAGCGGCTGGAACTGGAAAGCGACCTGCGCCATGCCCTGGAGCAGAACGAGTTCGTGTTGTATTACCAACCGCAGTTCAGCGGCGATGGCAAACGCTTGACCGGCGCCGAAGCCCTGCTGCGCTGGCGTCATCCACGCCGTGGACTGGTGCCGCCAGGGGATTTCATCCCGGTGCTCGAGGAACTCGGGCTGGTGGTGGACGTCGGCGACTGGGTCATCACCGAGGCCTGCCGGCAACTCAGGACCTGGCACCAGGCCAAGGTCCGGGTGCCGAAGGTCTCGGTCAACATTTCGGCCCGGCAGTTCTCCGACGGCCAACTCGGCACGCGAATCGCCAACATCCTGCGCAACACCGGCCTGCCACCGGCCTGCCTGGAGCTGGAGCTGACCGAAAGTATCCTGATGCGTGAAGTCAACGAAGCGATGCAGATCCTGGACGGCCTGAAAAACCTGGGCCTGAGCATCGCCGTGGATGACTTCGGCACTGGCTATTCGTCGCTCAACTACCTCAAGCAGTTCCCCATCGACGTGCTGAAGATCGACCGCACCTTTGTCGATGGCCTGCCCTCCGGCGTACAGGATGCCCAGATCGCCCGAGCGATCATCGCCATGGCCCACAGCCTCAACCTGGCGGTGATCGCCGAAGGCGTCGAGACCCACGAACAACTGGAATTCTTGCGCGAA
Organism: Pseudomonas sp. G2-4; assembly: GCF_030064125.1. Lineage (NCBI taxonomy): Bacteria > Pseudomonadati > Pseudomonadota > Gammaproteobacteria > Pseudomonadales > Pseudomonadaceae > Pseudomonas > Pseudomonas sp. G2-4. The sequence goes on from NZ_CP125957.1 coordinate 5,585,872, forward strand.
CACGGTTGCGACGAAGTCCAAGGCTACCTGTTCGGCCGACCGATGCCGGCCACCCGGTTTGAAGCACAGTTCAGCAATGATGCGTTGTTCATGCTCGACTGAGGTTCTTCGGTGCCTGCAGTGGCCTCATCGCGAGCAAGCTCGCTCCCACAGGATGATGGGCACACAGGTCCAACTGTGGGAGCGAGCTTGCTCGCGATGAGGCCCGCCAAGGCAGCGCAAAATGGCACGTGAAACCCATTCGTCCGCGACATGACGTCCTTTCATATGCCTTCCAAAACCGGTTGGGTTAGAATGCCCCCCTTTTCTGCCCCGATCCTTGAGGACCGCCATGTTCAGCCGTGATTTGACTATTGCCAAGTACGACGCCGATCTCTTTGCCGCCATGGAGCAAGAAGCTCAGCGCCAGGAAGAGCACATTGAGCTGATCGCTTCGGAAAACTACACCAGCCCCGCGGTGATGGAAGCTCAAGGCTCGGTACTGACCAACAAGTACGCCGAAGGCTATCCAGGCAAGCGCTACTACGGCGGTTGCGAGTTCGTCGACGTGGTCGAGCAACTGGCCATCGACCGCGCCAAGGAACTGTTCGGCGCCGATTACGCCAACGTCCAGCCCCATGCCGGTTCCCAGGCCAACGCTGCCGTCTACCTCGCGCTGCTGTCGGCCGGTGACACCATCCTGGGCATGAGCCTGGCCCACGGCGGTCACCTGACCCACGGCGCCAGTGTTTCGTCCTCGGGCAAGCTGTACAACGCCATCCAGTACGGCATCGACGGCAACGGCCTGATCGACTACGACGAAGTCGAGCGCCTGGCCCTCGAGCACAAGCCAAAAATGATCGTGGCCGGCTTCTCGGCGTACTCGCAGATCCTCGACTTCCCGCGTTTCCGTGCAATCGCCGACAAGGTCGGTGCCTACCTGTTCGTGGACATGGCTCACGTGGCAGGCCTGGTCGCCGCTGGCGTCTACCCGAACCCGGTGCCGTTCGCCGACGTGGTCACCACCACGACCCACAAGACCCTGCGCGGTCCACGTGGCGGCCTGATCCTGGCTCGCGCCAACGCCGACATCGAGAAGAAGCTGAACTCCGCCGTATTCCCGGGCGCCCAGGGCGGCCCACTGGAACACGTGATCGCCGCCAAGGCGATCTGCTTCAAGGAAGCGCTGCAACCTGAGTTCAAGACTTATCAGCAACAAGTGGTGAAGAACGCCAAGGCCATGGCCGGCGTGTTCATCGAGCGCGGCTTCGACGTAGTGTCGGGCGGTACCGAGAACCACCTGTTCCTGTTGTCCTTGATCAAGCAGGACATCTCCGGCAAAGACGCTGACGCGGCGCTGGGCAAGGCGTTCATCACCGTGAACAAGAACTCGGTGCCAAACGACCCACGCTCCCCGTTCGTCACCTCCGGCCTGCGCTTCGGCACCCCGGCGGTGACCACCCGTGGTTTCAAGGAAGCCGAGTGCAAGGAACTGGCCGGCTGGATCTGCGACATCCTGGCTGACCTGAACAACGAAGCGGTGATCGACGCCGTTCGCGAGAAGGTCAAGGCTATCTGCAAGAAGCTGCCGGTATACGGCGCTTAATCAGCCCGTCATGCCGCAGTAAAAAAGGCCCGCATCTTTCGATGCGGGCCTTTTTTTATTGACCTTTAAAAAGACCATGCCAACTAACTAAATCGCCCTTACAACATTCAACGTCTGCCACCACACTTAACTTCCTGCAATACAGATAACACCACCCACAACCAATAAACCAATAAGATCCAGCTCGTCCCACACCATACTTCACAATTCAATACAGGATTCATTTATCACATGGACAGTGAAAAATCTTTTCATGCAACACTTCGCATGTTTGACGCCCACGTTAATTTACTTGAAACGCTGCATGGCAAACCCGCGATGGCAACCGTCAGTTCTTTCAGCGGCGGATTCTTTACCGGCAAACCGCAAACCCATGATCATTCACACCTGCTCGGCATGCGCGCCGAAGCCCAGGGCGTGGACCATAGCCAATTGTTGCTGCATTTCCGGCCTACGCCCAATGGCTACATCCTGACCTTGAAAAAACCCGGGGAATACTATAACAAACTGATCAGCAAGAGCTGGCTTGAAGTGCTTGGCGCAGAAAACGCAAACACCGTTAATCCAACGCGTTTTATCCTTATCGATCATCAGCAAAACATCGTCACACGGAAAAACATTAACGCCCAGCACATCCCTGTCTCGCTCATGACCGCGACTAATAAATATGTCGGTGGATTAAGAGTGCGCGGCTCACCCTATCTCTATCTTGCCGAGACTGAAGAAAAGTCAAAGATAACTTTTATCTTGAGCCTGCGTGAAGGCGTGTAAGGGTAACCCTTTGTGGCGAGGGGGATTTATCCCCGCTGGACTGCGAAGCAGTCCTCACAGGAACGATCCAATCTACCAGGCACACCTAGGTGCCTGGTTTTCATAGCTGCTCGCCAGCCGCCGCGCCGGGACCGGGACCGGGACATCAAGACAGGATGGCTTCGAAACCGGCGCGGATTTTCTCTTCGGGCAGTTCGTCGGCGATGAAGACGATCACGCTCTCCCGAGGTTCATCCGGGGCCCATTCGGTGTCCCAATCGAAACCATATAGCTTGAGTACGCCCTGGAACACCAGTCGACGGGGTTCGCCGGCGATGTTCAGCACGCCTTTGTAGCGCAGCAACTGCTTGCCGTGCTCTTCCAGCAACTGGTTCATGAATTCGCTGAGTTTGTCGATATCCAGCGGCTTGTCGGTGCGCAGCACGAGGCTGCTGATCCGATCGCCCGTGGTGGCCTTACCGACCGGGCGCAGGCTGAATCCCGCTCCCAGGTCCGCATTGAGATTGAAGCCACGGATATCGAGCAGTTCGGCCAGATCGATCTTGCCGTGTTCAACCACCCTGATGGGCGCCCGCCGATTGATGCGCGTCAGACGCTCGCCAAGGGCTTGGACATGGGCCGCGTCCACCAGATCGGTTTTGCTCAGGAGCAGGCGGTCGGCAAATCCGACCTGGGCCTGGGCGATGGCCTGGGTCAGGTGGACATCGGCGTGAGCAGCATCCACCAGGGTCAGAATCCCGTCGAGGATGTAGCGCTCGCGCAGGTCCTCGTCGATGAAGAACGTCTGCGCCACCGGGGCCGGGTCGGCCAGGCCGGTGCATTCGATCACCAAGCGGTCGAAGGCGATCTCACCGCTGTCCAGACGTTCGAGCAACAGGTACAGGGCCTTGGTCAGGTCGGTGTGAATGGTGCAGCACACGCAGCCATTGGCCAGGGTCATGACTTGCACCGGCTCGTCGCCGAGCAGCTGGGTATCGATACCGGCATCACTGAATTCGTTCTCGATCACGGCGATTTTCAGGCCGTGCTCGGCCTTGAGCAGATGGCGCAACAGCGTGGTCTTGCCAGCGCCGAGGAAGCCACTGAGGATGGTGACCGGGATGGGAGAGGACAAGCTGAATCTCCTTGATGCCTGAAAGGAAAGCGGTTTTGTGGGAGCGAGCTTGCTCGCGATAGCGTTGGGTCAGTCAACATTATCATTAACTGACACACCGCCATCGCGAGCAAGCTCGCTCCCACAGGGAATCCGTGGAGTATGCAAATGTTGAAACCACCCCAAAACAACTGTGGGAGCGAGCCTGCTCGCGATAGCGGTGGATCAGTCAACATCATCACTCACTGACACACCGCCATCGCGAGCAAGCTCGCTCCCACAGGGAATCTGTGGTGTATGCAAATGTTGAAACCACCCCAAAACAACTGGGGGAGCGAGCCTGCTCGCGATAGCGGTGGACCAGTCAACATCATCATGAACTGACACACCGCCATCGCGAGCAGGCTCGCTCCCACAGGGAGTCTGTGGTGTATGCAAATGTTGAAACCACCCCAAAACAACTGTGGGAGCGAGCCTGCTCGCGAATGCGTTGGGTCAGTCAACATCATCACTCACTGACCCACCGCCATCGCGAGCAAGCTCGCTCCCACAAGGGGATCTGTGGTGTATGCAAATGTTGACCCCCCCCCAAAACAACTGTGGGAGCGAGCTTGCTCGCGATAGCGGTGGGTCAGTCAACATCATCATTAACTGACCCACCGCCATCGCGAGCAAGCTCGCTCCCACAGGGGATTACCTCAACCCAAGCGGTGCTTCAACAGCACTTGGGCCCACCCTTGCCACCGTAACGGGCCTCTTGGCGTTCGCGGAAGAACGCCTCGTAGTCCATCAGCGGTTTGTCCGGGTGTTTGGCTTGCATGTGCTCGACGTAGTTGTCGTAGTCGGGCATGCCGACCATCAAGCGCGCGGCCTGACCGAGGTATTTACCGAGGCGACTCAGGTCATTGAACATCGTTGCAATCCTCTATCAAGCGTCCGGCACGGCCTGGAAGGGTGCTTCCTTGTCCGTACGTTCTTTCGTGCCCCAGGCGGCGATGCCGACCTTGAGCGCGTAGAACAGGATGCTGAACACCACCAACAGGAACAACACCGTCAGCGTGGCATTGGTGTAGGCGTTGTACACCACGTGCTGCATCTGCTCGATGCTCTTGGCCGGGGCCAGGATCTGGCCGGCGGCCAGGGCATCGTTGTATTTGCGCGCCAGGGCCAGGAAGCCGATCGCCGGGTTGGCGTCGAACAGCTTGATCAGGCCCGCCGTGGTGGTGCAGATCAACAGCCAGGCCGCCGGCAGCATGGTCACCCAGACGTAGCGCTGGCGCTTCATCTTGATCAGCACCACGGTGGCGAGCATCAGGGCAATACCGGCCAGCATCTGGTTGGAGATGCCGAACAGCGGCCACAAGGTGTTGATCCCACCCAGCGGATCGATCACGCCCTGGTACAGCAGGTAGCCCCACATTGCCACGCAACCGGCGGTGGCGATCAGGTTGGCGGCCCAGGATTCGGTACGCTTGAGCGCCGGCACGAACGAGCCCAGCAGGTCCTGCAGCATGAACCGCCCGGCACGGGTGCCGGCGTCCACCGCGGTGAGGATGAACAGCGCTTCGAACAGAATCGCGAAGTGGTACCAGAACGCCATGGTGTTCTCACCCGGCAGCACCGAGTGCAGGATCTGCGCGATACCGACCGCCAGGGTCGGCGCACCGCCGGCACGGGCCAGGACGGTGGTTTCGCCGATGTCCTTGGCCACCGCCTGCAGCGCCTCGGGGGTGATTGCAAAACCCCAGCTGCTGACGGTTTGCGCCACGGCCACCACGTCACCGCCGACGATGGCCGCCGGGCTGTTCATGGCAAAGTACACGCCGGGCTCGATCACCGAAGCGGCGACCATGGCCATGATCGCCACGAAGGACTCCATCAGCATGCCGCCGTAACCGATGTAGCGGGCGTTGACTTCGTTATCCAGCATCTTCGGCGTGGTGCCCGAAGAGATCAGCGCATGGAAACCCGAGACCGCGCCACAGGCGATGGTGATGAACAGGAACGGGAACAACCCGCCCTTCCACACCGGCCCGGTGCCGTCGGTGAACTGGGTCAGTGCCGGCATTTTCAGCTCGGGCATGGTGACCAGGATGCCGATCGCCAGGGCGACGATGGTGCCGATCTTCAAGAAGGTGGACAGGTAGTCCCGTGGCGCCAGGATCAGCCAGATCGGCAACACCGCGGCGACAAAGCCATAGCCGATCAGCATCCAGGTGATTTGCACGCCGGTGAAGGTGAAGGCCTGGGCCCAGACCGGGTCTGCGGCCACTTGCCCGCCGAGCCAGATCGAGCCCAGCAGCAACAGCACGCCGATGAGCGAGATTTCACCGATGCGGCCCGGGCGGATGTAGCGCATGTAGATGCCCATGAACATCGCGATCGGGATGGTCGCCATCACCGTGAAGATCCCCCATGGGCTCTCGGCCAGGGCCTTGACCACGATCAGTGCCAGCACCGCGAGGATGATGATCATGATCAGGAAGCAGCCGAACAGCGCGATGGTGCCGGGGACGCGGCCCATTTCTTCGCGGACCATGTCGCCCAGGGAGCGCCCGTTGCGGCGGGTGGACAGGAACAGGACCATGAAGTCCTGCACCGCACCGGCCAGCACCACGCCGGCAATCAGCCAGAGCGTGCCGGGCAGGTAGCCCATCTGCGCCGCCAGCACCGGCCCGACCAGCGGCCCCGCGCCGGCAATGGCCGCGAAGTGGTGGCCGAAAAGGATGTGTTTGTTGGTCGGGACGTAGTCCAGGCCATCGTTGTTGAGCACGGCGGGGGTGGCCCGGCGCGCATCGAGTTGCATCACGTTGTTGGCGATGAAGAGGCTGTAGTAGCGGTAGGCGACCAGGTAGATGGCCACGGCTGCGACGACGATCCAGAGGGCGTTGATGGGTTCGCCGCGGCGCAAGGCCACGACGCCCAGGGCGCACGCGCCTGTGACGGCCAGCAGGAGCCAGGGTAGATGGCGCAGCAGGCTATTATTGTTGTTCATTTTTATATTCCAGCCAGGGTGGACAAGAAAGAGTGCCATCGGAGTTTAGCGCTAACCCGCGCAAAGGCCATACCTGACATTCGTCTGTCAGCGGTCGAACGGTGACGATGGCGCGCCAGTAGGGTCTATAGTCAGTGAATCTTCAGAGGGAAAGCGTAATGAGCGAACGCCGCCGCTTCGTAAGAATCAAATTCGATGCCAAGACCGAGCTGAGCCAGCCCCCGTTCACTTGGCCGGTGAAACTGCTGGACTTGTCCCTCAAGGGCTTGCTGATCGAAAAACCCCAGCCCTGGCTGGGCAACGTCGAAGAGTCCTTTATGGCCTACATCCACCTGGGCAATGAGGTAAAGGTGGAGATGGAAGTCAGGCTCACCCATGACGATCACGGCCACCTGGGCTTTGTCTGCGAGCACATCGACCTGGACTCCATCGCCCACCTGCGTCGGCTGGTGGAGCTGAACCTGGCCGATGATGATGAGCTGGAGCGGGAATTGGCGGCGTTGATCCAGATTTGATCAGCCCTGCCACAGCTCCCGTGACAGACACGATCCCCTGTGGCGAGGGAGCTTGCTCCCGCTGGCCTGCGAAGCAGGCCCCAAAGCAGCGACTCAATTAACCTGACACATCACAGTTGCCAGTTTAAGGGGGCTGCTGCGCAGCCCAGCGGGAGCAAGCTCCCTCGCCACGGGATCGCGGGTTATTCGAACAACGCATCCAACGCCTGCTCCAGGCGTGTCACGGCAATGATCTGCAACCCCGGCGGCGCTTCCTTCGGTGCATTGCCCTTGGGCACGATGGCGCGCTTGAAGCCATGCTTGGCCGCTTCCTTGAGCCGCTCCTGGCCACTGGGCACCGGCCGTACTTCCCCCGACAGCCCCACTTCGCCGAACACCAGCAGATCATGGGGCAGCGGGCGATTGCGCAGGCTGGACATGACCGCCGCCATCAGCGCCAGGTCGGACGCCGTCTCCAGCACTTTGACCCCGCCGACCACGTTGAGGAACACGTCCTGGTCGTGAGTTGGAATCCCGCCGTGGCGGTGCAGGACGGCCAACAGCATGGCGAGCCGATTCTGATCCAGGCCCAAGGTGACCCGACGCGGGTTCGCCAAGTGACTGTCATCCACCAGCGCTTGCACTTCCACCAACATCGGCCGAGTGCCTTCCCACGTCGCCATGACCACGCTGCCCGGCACTTCTTCCTGGGCGCGCGTCAGAAAGATCGCAGAAGGGTTGGAGACTTCTTTCAGGCCTTTGTCGGTCATGCCGAACACACCCAGCTCGTTGACGGCGCCGAAGCGGTTCTTCACGGCCCGCAACAAACGCAGACGACCATCAGACTCGCCTTCGAAATACAACACCGTGTCGACCATGTGCTCCAGCACCCGCGGCCCTGCCAACGCACCCTCTTTGGTGACGTGGCCCACCAGGAAAATCGCCGTGCCGCTCTGCTTGGCGTAACGCACCAGCAACGCCGCGCTTTCGCGCACCTGGGACACACCGCCCGGGGCCGATTGCAGTTGTTCAGTAAAAATCGTCTGGATCGAGTCGATCACCATCACCTTGGGCTTTTCCAGGCGGGCCGTGGCGATGATGGTTTCGATACAGGTCTCGGTCATGACCCGCAGTTGATCCTGGGGCAGTCCCAGGCGTCGGGCCCGCATGGCGACTTGCTGCTGGGATTCCTCACCGGTGACATACAGCGCCGGCATCCGCGTGGCGAGGCTGCACAAGGTTTGCAGGAGGATGGTGGATTTACCGATGCCCGGGTCCCCGCCGATCAGCACCACCGAACCGTCCACCAGGCCACCGCCCAGCACCCGGTCCAGTTCACCGGAGGCGGTGGAAAAACGCGGGACTTCTTCAACGCTGACTTCCGCCAGGGTCTTGATCTGCGCCTGCTGACCGGCCCAGCCGGTACGGCCGGTGGGCGCCGCCGCACCGCCGCTTTCCACCATGGTTTCAGTCAGGGTGTTCCAGGCCCCGCACTCGCTGCACTGGCCGGCCCATTTGGGAAAGGTCGAACCGCACTCGGTGCAGCCGTACATGCGCTTTGCCTTGGCCATCTGAACTCCGGGATAAAAACCGCGATGATAGCCCAGGCAGCCACTAACGCGGGGCCGGCATTCTGATTTCACCCTTGGCCAGATCCACCGCCGTGTTGCCCAGCGGGTCCCGGGCCTGCAGGTCAGCGCCATTGGCCTGCAAGGCATCGAGCAATTCGGCACGCTTGAACAGCCCGGCGTACATCGCGGCGGTCTGCCCGGCACTGTTGCGCTGGTCCGGGCTGCAATCGGTGGACAGCAAGCGACGCGCAATCTGCACTTCGCCCTTGAAAATGGCGCCCATCAGCGCCGTATTGCCGCGTTTATCCTGGGCGCAAGCATCGGCGCCGGCGGCCAGCAGCCGCTCCACCGCCGGGCCATGGCCGTGATAAGCCGCTAGGATCAGCGCAGTGTAGCCCTTTTCATCCTGGGTATTGAGCGCGTAACCCGCCTCGATAAAGGTCTCGAGCATCGGCACATCACCCCGACGGGCAGCGTCAAAGTAATAGTTTTGCAACTGTTCTTGTACCGCCACCGGATCGGTAGGCACGGGCTGATCGGCCCACACGCTCAATGACCAGATTGCGAGCATCGATAATAGAAACTGACGCATGACGTCTCCTTTGGCACATGACTGTGGGAGCAGCACGCGCTCCCACAGGTTTTGCGGCGATGATCAGTCGGTCAGTTTTTCCGCCAGTGCCTTGACCCGGGCCAGATCCCCTTTGGCGACACGGGCCACGCCAGTGCCGTATTCAGGGTCAGCCTTGTAGAGGAACGACAGGATGATGTGCTTGCTCTCGTCATCGGTGGTCGCCAACGACCCGCCGAAACTTTCGATCAGGTCATTGCGCTCCTTCTGGTTGAACGAGCGGTACAGGTCGCCAGCCTGCTTGAAGTTCTGCTCGCGTTGGATTTTCGCCTGCTGGGTGCTGCCGGTCAGCGCGGTCTGGCTGTAGCGGGCCGAGGATTGCTCCTCCCGCGGTGCCAGGCGGCTCGGCTGATAATTCACGCCGGTGCTGGTGTTGCCCGGGTTCATCGCACCGTCTTGGTTACCATTGTTCACCGCCACCTTGGGGGCGTTGATCGGCAGTTGCAGGGCATTGGCGCCTATCCGGTACATTTGCGTATCGGCGTAGGAGAACACCCGCCCCTGCAGCAGACGGTCCTCGGAAGGTTCGATCCCCGGCACCAGATTGGCCGGCGCCATCGCCACCTGTTCGGTTTCCTGGAAGACATTCGCCGGATTGCGGTTCAAGACCATTTGCCCGACTTTACGCTCAGGCACACCCGGCCAGATTTTGGTCGCGTCCAGCGGATCGAAGTCAAACTTGGACAAGTCTTGTGGGTTCAGCACCTGAACATACAAGTCCCACTTCGGGAAGTCGCCTTTATTAATATGAGTGACCAGATCATTGGTCATATGGCTGTAATCTTGCCCCTGAACTTTCGCCACTTCTTTCGGATCGAGATTTTTCAGGCCCTGCAAACTTTTCCAATGAAATTTCACATAGTGAACTTCACCCTTGGCATTGACCAATTTGTAAGCATGCACACCGTTACCGTCCATTTCACGATAACTGGCCGGTGTACCGGAGTTGGAATACAACTCGGTCAGCGTGCGGGTGGACTCTGGGACATGGGAGAAAAAGTCGAAACGACGTGAGTCATCGTCCAGGTTAGTCCGCGGATCGGGTTTGAACGCATGGACCATGTCGGGAAACTTGATGGCATCGCGGATGAAAAAGGTCGGGAAGTTGTTGCCCACCAGGTCCCAATTACCATCGGCCGTGTAGAACTTTGTGGCAAAGCCACGGGGATCACGCAGGGTTTCCGGGGAGTGATTGCCGTGCACCACCGCAGAAAAGCGTACAAAAACCGGTGTGACCTGGCCAGCGGCGAACACCTTGGCCTTGGTCAGGTCGCTCAGGTCATCAGACACCGTGAAGCTGCCATGGGCGCCGGTACCACGGGCATGCACCACGCGCTCCGGAATGCGTTCGCGGTCGAAGCGCTGCAGCTTCTGGATCAACTGCACGTCTTGCAGCAGGGTCGGGCCATTGGGGCCGGCCGTTTGCGAGTTCTGGTTGTCGCCCACGGCTGCACCGTTGTCACGGGTCAGGGTGGCCGCGTTGACGGACAAGGACAGCAGGCTGGCGGTCAGCACAACAAGAGCGCGGCGGTGGGGAAAAGCCCCGTAGCCAAGGGAGGTGTTCATAGGCATGTTCCTCTGATGTTATAGAGCGCATCCATGTGCGCCATCCAGAGGCTAGTGCCCGAAAAAGGAAAACCTAAATAGAAATGCCGTACCGCTGCGATAGATAAAACGTTGTAGGGGATCGACCGGAAACCGCGTATCACGCGCGATTGATGGCACTTTGTAAACTTTTCATCCAGGCCCGGGTCGATAACTGGAGCATTGTAAGCAGGCGTTTCAAGCGCGACGCGTTGGGCTGATTTACACTGCCACTACCCCTTTATCTGTCACAAGGAATAACTCATGGGCGTGCTAAGCGAGTTCAAGGCCTTCGCGGTCAAAGGCAATGTCGTCGACATGGCCGTCGGGATCATCATCGGTGCCGCTTTCGGCAAAATCGTTTCGTCATTCGTTGGCGACGTAGTGATGCCGCCAATAGGCCTGCTGATCGGTGGGGTGGACTTCAGTGACCTGGCCATTACCCTCAAGGCCGCCCAGGGTGATGCGCCCGCCGTGGTACTGGCCTACGGTAAATTCATCCAGAGCACCATAGACTTCATCATCGTGGCGTTCGCCATTTTCATGGGCGTCAAGGCCATCAACCGCCTCAAGCGCGAAGAGGCCGTGGCCCCGAGCGCGCCGCCCATTCCGAGCAAGGAAGAACTACTACTGGGCGAAATCCGCGACCTGCTCAAGGCCCAGAACGAGCGGCCCTGAACCCTCATTTATTAAAAGTGGCGTCCCTGGGACGCCATTTTTCTACCAGTAGTTTTCCACCGCCACCTGGCCTGGCCGGCGGGTAAGGCTCAGTTGCAGGCCCCTGGCCTTGAGCAGCTTGCGCGTGTCGTCGATCATTTGCGGGTTGCCACACAGCATCACTCGCGAATGTTCCGGTGTCAGTTCTACCTCGGCCACCCGCTCCAGTTCGCCATTTTCCAGCAGCGTGGTAATCCGCCCACTGAGCGCGCCCGGATGCTGCTCACGCGTGACGGTCGCAATGAACCGAAACTTATGGGCGTACTCGGCCAGATAGTCGCGCAGGGTGAGCTCCTTGATAAGGTCCTGATAGGCCAGCTCCCGCGCCTCGCGCACGCTGTACACCAGGATAATGCGTTCGAATTTTTCCCAGACTTCAAAATCCTGGAGAATCGAAAGAAACGGCGCAACGCCCGTCCCCGTGGACAGCAGCCATAAATCCCGCCCATCAACGAAGCGGTCCAGGGTCAGGTAACCAAAGGCCTGGCGATCCACCAGTAGCTCGTCACCTGGCTTTAAGCGGCTAAGCTCGCTGGTGAATTCGCCATCCGGAACCACGATGGAAAAAAACTCGAGGAATTCGTCGAAGGGCGAAGACACCATGGAGTACGCGCGCCAGACGGTAGTCCCGTCCGCCTTGGTGACGCCCAGCCGGGCGAACTGACCCGCCCGGAAGCGAAAGCCGCGGTCCCGGGTTGTACGCAAGGTAAACAGATGAGGCGTCAATGGCTGAACATCGAGCAGGGTCTGGCGGGTGAATTTCTCTGCGTTGTCGGTCATGAGCCACTCCACTGAACAAGAGCCACAGTGTCCCGCAAAGTGAGCATCGCCACCACTGATGGCGAGTAATGGCAATTTAACTGCAGCGCTTATTTACCCTACGCTGATCTTCTACCAAACTTGTACAACTTGCGAGCCATGTAAAAATTATTAACTAAAGCGTTTACTTCCTTAAACACACCTCCTTGTAAGTAAACCAAAAAAAACTCACTACAAGTTAGGAATAGTCCTACACTGCAATTTCGCATCATGGATTGGATCCGCAGGGGCGAATCAAACCCAGGAGAGAGCGATGGACAAGTGGAAGGACTTGCAGCTGAGGAAGTTATCCTGTGAAAGAGACCTGCAGACGGCCTATCGTCTGGTCCTTAATTTCTTTAACAATCAGGGATTTGAATACTGCGCATTTGCAGCCTATCTAGGAAGCCCCGATAAGCACACCAGTAAGGTCAACCTGAACAATTACCCTTATGGATGGGACCGGCTTTATGAACAAAACGGCTATGCTTCGAGTGATCCTGTAGTAGCACATTGCAATCAATCACCGTTACCCATTTTGTGGAATGAAGATGTATTTGCCCAGGCCCCCAAGTTGTGGCAAGAACTTAATCGACAGGGACTCAAATACGGCTGGACCCAGGCAGTTCATGATGAACAGGGAACACACTGCAGTCTGTTCAGCCTCGCACGGACTCATTGCCCCATCGACATCGACGAGCATTATGGCAATCTCGGCTACGCCATCTTTGCCAGTCAAAGGCTGCATGCCCTCGCCGGCAAAAAGCTATCTGACGCCGTCGCCGTCAGGCAAAAATGTCATTTGTCGCCCAGAGAGATCGAAGTGTTGAGATGGTCTGCCGAAGGCAAGACGGCGTCGGAAGTAGGCAGGATTCTTTGTCTTTCCGAACGGACGGTGAATTTCCATGTATGCAGTTGCATGCGCAAACTGAATGTCAGCAATAAAATTTCAGCGGTCGCCAAAGCCGCTCAAATCCATGTGATCTGAACAACGGAGCACCCTTGCCGAGCTGAAAAACCCGCGAGTAATGTGCCACAAAAAAACGTACCATTTACGGCTCCACTTGAATGATGACGCTTCTCGCACGCGACGCAGTTCATTCAGGCGGTCCCGCTCAGACACCTGCCCCAGGCAGCGGGACATTCGTTGATCTCCAGAGTCCCCAGCCATGCCCCTGCTCGACAGTCCCTTCGCCCAACTCGACCTGATCCGCCAGCCCGAACAGCAGAACGAACCGCTGCAAGCCTTCGATGCGGCCGATGAATACCTGCTCGCGCATCTGGCCGAACAACAACCGGCCGCCGATACCCGGGTGCTGGTACTCAATGACGGCTTCGGCGCCCTGGCGGCAAGCCTGGCCGGCAAAGTAGAGGTGATCAGCAGCGGCGACTCATTTCTGGCCCTGCAAGCACTGGAGAAAAACCTGGTGCGCAATGGCCGGGCCTTTGACGCGGTGCCGACCTTGCCGGCCAGCGAACCCTTGACAGGACCCTTCGACCGCGTGCTGATCAAAGTGCCGAAAACCCTGGCCCTGTTGGAAGAACAATTGATTCGCCTGCAAAGCCAACTGGCTCCCGGTGCCCAGGTCATTGCCGGTGCAATGGTCAAGCATCTGCCCCGGGCCGCCGGTGATCTGTTGGAGCGTTACATCGGCCCGGTGCAGGCTTGCCTCGCAGTGAAGAAAGCGCGCCTGTTGATCGCCACGCCTGCCGCCAAGGCGCCGGTCGTATCGCCCTATCCCACCCGCTACTGGCTGGACGAGCCGAAAATAGAACTGCTCAACCACGCCAATGTGTTCTGCCGCGAAGGCTTGGACATCGGCACCCGCGCCTTCCTGCCGCATCTGCCGAAAAACCTGGGCACCGCACATGTCGCGGACTTGGGCTGTGGCAACGGCGTATTGGCCATCGCCAGTGCCCTGGAAAACCCGGAGGCCCGCTATACCCTGGTGGACGAGTCCTACATGGCCGTGCAATCGGCAGCCGAGAACTGGCGCGCCGCCCTGGGCGAACGCGAGGTGACAATACGCGCCGGTGACGGCTTGGCCGGACAGGAGGCGCAGTCCCTGGACGTGGTGCTGTGCAACCCGCCCTTCCACCAACAGCAAGTGGTGGGTGACTTCCTGGCCTGGCGGATGTTTCAACAGGCGCGCGAGGCATTAGTGGTCGGCGGCGCGCTGTACATCGTCGGCAACCGGCACCTGGGTTACCACAGCAAACTGGCGCGGCTGTTCCGAGGTGTCGAGCAAGTGGCCGCCACACCGAAATTCGTCATCCTCAAAGCGCGCAAATAATTTATCCATCGCCCGAAAAAAACCCTCCGTCAGGAGGGTTGAAACCGTGCCACAAGGCAACGGGACGGGAAATCAGTGGGTGGTCAGGCCCGCAGCGTTCATGAACATGCGCATCAGGCTGGCGACGATAAACAGCGCCAGCACACTGCCGGTCCAGATCACCGCCAGCCAGCCGAGCCGCTGCCAGAGCGGTTTTTTCTCGGCGGCTTCGATGTCTTTCAAATCAGGTCTGGCCATGCTCAATACCCCGCAGGTCGATCAATGGTAACCGTCGTCGTGGGTCACCTTGCCGCGGAACACGTAGTAGCTCCAGAAGGTGTACACCAGGATCAACGGGATGATGAACAGCGTGCCGACCAGCATGAAGCCCTGGCTCTGGGGCGGTGACGAGGCGTCCCAGATCGAGATGGACGGCGGCACGATGTTCGGCCACAGGCTGATGCCCAGGCCGCTGTAACCGAGGAAAATCAGCACCAGCGTCAGGATGAATGGCGTGTAGTTGGCGTTGCGGGCGACCGCGCGGAACAACCCGTACATGGTCACCAGCACCAGGATCGGCACCGGCAGGAACCAGAACAGGTTCGGCAGGGTGAACCAGCGCGCTGCGATGTCGGCGTGGGCCAGCGGCGTCCAGATGCTGACAATACCGATCACCGCCAGTACCACGAACGCCAGCGGCCTGGCCAGGTCATGCATCTGTTCCTGCAACTTGCCTTCGGTCTTCATGATCAGCCAGGTGCAGCCGAGCAAGGCATAGGCTGCGATCAACGCCAGGCCACAGAACATCGTGAACGGCGTGAACCAGTCCAGGGAGCCCCCGGCGAACTGACGATTGACCACAGGAAAACCGTCGATGAATGCGCCGAGCGCGACTCCCTGGAAGAAGGTGGCCGTCAGCGAACCGCCGATGAAGGCCTTGTCCCAGAGGTGGCGCTTCTCAGCCTTGGCCTTGAAGCGGAACTCGAAGGCCACGCCTCGGAAGATCAGGCCGATGAGCATCAGGATCAGCGGCAGGTACAGGGCCGACAGCACCACCGAATAGGCCAGCGGAAACGCGCCGAACAGGCCCGCCCCGCCCAGCACCAGCCAGGTTTCGTTACCGTCCCAGACCGGCGCCACGGTGTTCATCATCACGTCGCGGTCGCGCTCGCCCTTGACGAAGGGGAAGAGGATGCCGATCCCCAGGTCGAAGCCGTCCATGACCACGTACATCATGATGCCGAAGATGATGATCACGGCCCAGATCAGCGGAAGATCAATACCCATGACTCAATTCCCCTTGTTCGAGCGGTCAGTTGTGTCCACGTCTTCGCCGTCATCGGCGGCCGACAATGGTCGGGCCGGCGTCCGTTTCTGGCCGGGACCACCATCGCTCGGTTCGGCTTCGTGGGCCTCCGGTCCCTTGCGCACCAGGCGCATCATGTAGCTCAAGCCAGCCCCGAACAGCGCGAAATACACCACCACGAACAGCACCAGGGTGATGCTCATTTGCGCAAAACTGTGACCGGACGAAGCATCGGCCGTGCGCATCAAGCCGTAGACCACCCAGGGCTGGCGACCGATTTCAGTGGTGAACCAGCCGGCCAGGATCGCGATCAGCCCGGACGGCCCCATCCACAACACCATGTGGAGGAACGGTCGGGATTGGTAGATTCGATCCTTGCGGCGCAGCCACAGGCTGCAAAGGCCGGTGAAGATCATCAGCAGCCCGAGGCCGACCATGACCCGGAACGACCAGAACACGATGGTTGAATTGGGTCGATCCTCAGGTGGAAACTCCTTGAGGGCAGGCACCTGATCGGTCAACGAGTGGGTCAGGATCAGACTGCCCAGGTAGGGAATCTCTACCGCGAACTTGGTCCGTTCCTCCTTCATGTCCGGCCAGCCAAACAGAATCAGTGGGGTCGGTTCGTTGCCGACGTTCTCCCAGTGACCTTCGATGGCCGCGATCTTCGCCGGCTGATGCTTGAGGGTATTGAGCCCATGGAAGTCGCCGATGACCGCCTGTATCGGCGCCACCAGCAACGCCATCCACATCGCCATCGACAGCATGCGGCGGATGGCCGGGGTATCGCGACCGCGCAGCAGATGCCAGGCCGCCGACGAACCCACGAAGAACGCCGTGGCGACAAATGCTGCCGTGGACATGTGCAGCAGGCGATAGGGGAACGAGGGATTGAACACCACCGCCAGCCAATCCACCGGAATCACCCGGCCATCAATGATTTCGTAGCCCTGGGGGGTCTGCATCCAGCTGTTGGAGGACAGGATCCAGAAGGTCGAAATCAGCGTACCAATCGCCACCATCACCGTGGAAAAGAAGTGCAGGCCACGGCCGACGCGGTTCCAGCCGAACAGCATCACGCCCAGGAAACCCGCCTCGAGGAAGAAGGCCGTGAGCACTTCGTAGGTCAGCAGCGGCCCGGTCACCGCACCGGCGAAGTCCGAGAAGCGGCTCCAGTTGGTGCCGAACTGATAGGCCATGACCAAGCCGGACACCACGCCCATGCCGAAGTTGACGGCAAAGATCTTCGACCAAAAGTGGTACAGGTCGCGGTAGGTGTCATCGCGGGTCTTGAGCCACAAGCCCTCGAGTACCGCCAGGTAACTCGCCAGGCCAATGGTGATGGCCGGGAACAGGATGTGGAACGAGATCGTGAATGCAAACTGGATTCGGGCGAGATCGAGCGCCTCCAAACCGAACATAAGTCTTCCTCTGTCAGGTAAAACCGGCTGCGGGCGGGGCCTGCATCACAGCCTCCAGGGATATGGAGTGCGATGCTTTTCAAATCGTTCTTTTTTTAAAACCGTCACAACGCAGGACTCTGGCCGGATGGCCCCCCAGCCCAACACCCCGGTAGGTATTGACCTGGATCAAGCAATGATCAAAGAGTAGACGCATTATTGCCGATGAACGGCGTGGTCTTTTGTCGCGTGACAGGTTGTCTCAGGTCGATCAATAACGTTCAGGAGTACGCAGTACCCGTGGCGAGGGAGCTTGCTCCCGCTCGGTTGCGCAGCGACCGCAAAATCCTGGGGCCGCTTCGCAGCCCAGCGGGAGCAAGCTCCCTCGCCACAGGTGTCCGCGATGTCCCTGACCTGAACAGTCCACAGGCGAAAGTAGATGCTTGGCTAACTATTTTTTCCAGCAGGCGTAACTTCCAGTTACAGCTCGGTGATAATCTCGATGCCTTCCTCACCGGCCCCGTCCCAGATGCCCAGCCAAGCGCCGCTGCTGCTCCGTCACCATCGTCCCTTCATCGCCTTCTGGCTGGCTCGGATATTCACCGCCAGCGGCTTCCAGATGCTGACCGTGGCCATCGGCTGGAACCTCTATCAACTGACCGGCAACGTCTTGGACCTGGGCCTTGTGGGGTTGGTGGAGTTTGCCCCGCGCGTACTGTTCATGCTCCATACCGGGCACGTGGCCGACCGCTATGACCGGCGCAAGGTCGCGGCGATCTGCCAATCATTGCAGGCGATGATTGCCCTGGCGCTGGTCATTGGCAGTGCCACCGACAATGTCACCCGGGAAATGATCTTCATCCTCGCTTTCCTGCTGGGGGCCGCCCGCTCCTTCGAAATGCCCACCACCCAGGCCCTGCTGCCCAGCATCGTGCCCGCTGCGCTGTTTCCCCGGGCCGTGGCCGCCGCCCAGTCGGCCCAGCAGTCCGCCACCATCGTCGCCCCCGCCCTCGGCGGCTTGCTCTACGCCTTCGGCAGCGTCTGGGTCTATGGGCCGACGGTGCTGCTCTACATCATCGCCTGCTGCCTGATGCTCAACCTGCCCGCCCGGCAGACACCGCTGAACAAAGGCAAGGCGACACTGGACTCATTGCTGGCCGGGATTCGCTTCATTCGCAGCCGCCCGGACATTCTCGGGGCGATTTCCCTGGACCTGTTCGCCGTGCTGTTGGGCGGCGCGACAGCGTTGCTGCCGGTGTTCGCCAAGGATATTTTGCTCACCGGCCCCTGGGGCCTGGGCCTGTTGCGCTCGGCGCCGGCGGTCGGGGCCTTGCTGATGTCGCTGTGGCTGGCGCGATTTGCCGTGGAGCGCAAGGTGGGACGGGTGATGTTCACCGCCGTGGGGGTGTTCGGCGTCGCCACCATTGCGTTCGGTCTCTCCACCTCGTTCTGGTTCTCCCTGGCGGTGCTGGTGGTGCTGGGGGCGGCTGACATGATCAGCATGGTCATCCGCGCCTCTTTCGTGCAGTTGGAAACCCCGGATGAAATGCGCGGCCGGGTCAGCGCGGTGAACGGGCTGTTCATCGGCGCCTCGAACCAGCTGGGCGAATTCGAGTCCGGCCTCACCGCCCACTGGTTCGGCACCGTGCCGGCGGTGGTCATGGGCGGCGTCGGCACGCTGCTGGTGACCGGGGCCTGGATCAAACTGTTCCCGACCCTGGCCAACCGCGACCGGATGCACGAACCGGCTGAAGAGGCGAAAGCCTAGAGCAACTTATCCAGGGTAATGGGGAAGTCCCGCACCCGTTTGCCGGTGGCATGGTAAATCGCATTGGCCACCGCCGCCGCCACGCCGACGATACCGGTTTCACCGACGCCCTTGGACCCAAGGGCGTTAACGATCTCGTCATGTTCCTCGACGAAAACCACGTCGATCTCGCCAATGTCGGCATTCACCGGCAGGTGATACTCCGCCAGGCTGTGATTCATGTGGCGGCCCAGCGCATGGTCGGTCAGGGTTTCTTCGTGCAGGGCCATGCCAACGCCCCAGACCACGCCACCGAGAATCTGACTGCGCGCGGTTTTCGGGTTGACCACCCGCCCAGCCGCAATGGCGCTGACCACGCGATTGACCTTCACCGTACCCAAGTCTTCATCCACCCACACTTCGACGAATACCGCCGAGTGGGTAGCGGTGGCGTAGGCCTGGCGTTTTGCGTCCGGTTCAGCGGTAACCTGGGCCTGCAACGGCGCCTCGGCGCTTTTTTGCGCCAACTCGGCCAAGGTGACGCTCGCCTCGCCCAACCGCAACTGGCCATCCACAAACGTCACTTGATCAAGGGTCGCACCGCTGAAGGCCGGGCAAGCCTGGCGGGCCACGGCCAGTAGTTTTTCCTTCAGCGCTTCACAGGCCTGCTGCACGGCAGTGCCTACGGACGAGACGGTGAACGAACCACCTTGCAGCGGTGCGGTAGGCAGTGACGAATCCCCCAGGACAAAGGTGACGTCTTGCAGGGAAACGCCTGACGCCTCAGCGGCGATCTGGGTCATGACCGTGTAGGTGCCGGTGCCGATATCAGTGGTGGCGCTGCTGACGGTCAGCTTGCCGTCGGAATCCAGCGACGCTTTGGCGCTGGCCTTCTGTTGCATGGCCTCCCACACACCACCGGCCATGCCCCAACCCACCAATTGCCGGCCTTCACGCATGCTGCGTGGCTCCGGGTTCCGCTTGTCCCAGCCGAAACGTTGAGCCCCCTGGGCGTAACATTCATGCAGCTCCTTGCTGGAATACGGCTTGCCCTCGTTCTCGTTGCGCTCGGCGTAGTTGATCAACCGCAGCTGGACCGGATCGATCGCCAGGGCACAAGCCAGTTCATCCATGGCGCACTCCAGGCCGATCAGTCCGAGGGCGGCGCCGGGCGCGCGCATGTCCAGCGGTGTATAGACGTCCAACGGCACCAACTTATAGGTCAACGCCACGTTGTCGCAGTGATAGAGCATGCCGCTCCACTCCACCACATGCTCGGTGAAATCTTCGAAGCGCGAGGTCTGGCCGACGGCGCTGTGGGAGATGGCCAGCAACCGCCCATTGGCCGCCGCGCCCAATTGCACGCGCTGGAGAGTGCGCGGGCGATAGCCGAAGGTAAACATTTGCTGGCGCGTCAGGCTGACCCGCACGGAGCGCTTGAGGGCCAGCGCTGCCATCACCGCCAAGGGCAGTTGATACTGGGGCCGCAGCCCGGAACCGAAGGCACCGCCAACAAACGCGGCCAACACGCGCACCTGTTCTTTTTCCAGCCCGAATACTTTTTGCACATAGGCCTGGCAGTTTTGCGTGCCTTGGGTCTTGTCGTGGATGTGCAGGCTGCCATCGGCTTGATACAGCACGGTGGAGGCATGCGGCTCCATCGGGTTGTGATGCTCGATCGGCGTGCTGTAGGACACATCCACGCTGAGCGCCGCACTGGCGTACTCGCCCTGAAAATTCCCACGGGGCTTGGGCAGTTCGGCAGGTGCGGGATGGGCTTCGTTTTGCAGGATTGCCAGATCGGTCTGATGGTCCTGGACTTCATATTCGATTTCCACCAGCGAACCGGCATAGCGGGCCAGTTCGAGGTTTTCCGCCACCACCACGGCCAGGGGCTGGCCGCTGTAGAGGACCTGGTCGTTGTACAGCGGACGGAAGGGTGAACCGTCGGCGGCGTCGGCGTCCTGGTAGGGCTCATCGTAGCTGGCGATGCGAGGCCGGTTGGTATGGTCGATCACCGCGACCACGCCGGGCAGCGCCAGGGCCCGGGAAGCATCGATGCGCAGCACTCGACCGCGGGCGATGGCGCCCGACACGACGCTGCCATGCAGCAAGCCGTCCTCGGGGTACTCACCGGCATAACGGGCATGGCCCGTCACCTTGAGCAGGCCATCGACCCGATCGAGTGACTGTCCTATGGATTTGCTCGAAGCGTTCATCAGGCTTGTCCTCCCTGCGGTGCGGTACCCAACGCGGCATCGCTCAAGGCGCGGACAATCGCCCGGCGCGCCAGTTTGACCTTGAAGCCGTTGTGCTCCAGGGGCTCGGCGTTTTGCAGCAGCGCATCGGCGGCGGCGGTGAAGGTTTCGCGGCTGACGGTCTGGCCGTTCAGCCAGCTCTCCACGGCGCGGTCGCGCCAGGGTTTGTGGGCGACGCCGCCCAAGGCCAGGCGCGCCTGGCGAATCACCGGTCCGTCCAACTCCAGCGCCGCCGCCACCGACACCAGCGCAAAGGCGTAGGAGGCGCGGTCACGAATCTTCAGGTAGTGGCTATGTTCGGCGAAACCGGGCGCCGGTAGCTCAATGGCGGTGATCAGCTCATCGTCGGCCAGTTGGTTATCCCGCTCCGGGGCATCGCCGGGCAGGCGATGAAAGTCGGCGAACTCGATGGTCCGCGCCCCGCCCCTGCCCAGGACATGGACCACTGCTTCCAGCGCGGCCAGGGCCACGCACATGTCGGAGGGATGGGTGGCGACACATTGGTCGCTGGCGCCGAAAATCGCGTGGATCCGGTTCAAGCCGTCCCGGGCCGGGCAACCGCTGCCGGGGCGGCGTTTGTTGCACGGTACGTTGGCGTCATAGAAGTAATAGCAGCGGGTGCGTTGCAACAGGTTGCCGCCGGTACTGGCCATGTTGCGCAACTGCGGCGAAGCGCCGGCCAGGATCGCCTGGGACAACAGCGGGTAACGCCGCTCGATCCATGGGTGCCAGGCCAGGTCGGCATTGCTCACCAAGGCACCGATCATCACCCCGCCGGAAGGGGTTTCGCTGAGGTCCGCCAGGGGCAGCCCGGTGATGTCGATCAGATGCTCGGGGCGGGTGAGGTTTTCTTTCATCAAGTCCAGCAGGTTGGTGCCGCCGGCGATGAAGCGCGAAGCCGGACTCGACAGAGCGATGGCCGCCTGCACAGTGTCGGGCTTGCTGTATTGGAAGGGATTCATTGATCACCTCCCTGCTGGCAAAGTGGCAAGGCTTCTTCGATGGCATCGCGAATGTTGGTGTAGGCGCCGCAGCGGCACAGGTTGCCACTCATCAACTCGCTGATCTGCCCACTGGTCTGAGCCCGGCCCTCGTTGGCCAGCCCCACCGCCGAACATATCTGCCCCGGCGTGCAATAACCGCACTGGAACGCGTCGTGCTTGATGAACGCCTGCTGCATGGGATGCAGCTGGTCGCCGCTGGCCAGGCCTTCAACAGTGGTCAGTTCGGCGCCGTCACACATGACGGCCAGCGTCAGACAGGCGTTGATCCGCTTGCCGTCGCGCAACACCGTGCAGGCGCCGCACTGGCCGTGGTCGCAGCCTTTCTTGCTGCCCACCAAGTCCAGTTGCTCGCGCAGCAGGTCCAGCAGCGTGGTCCAGGGCAGCACCTGCAACTCACGCGCCTGGCCATTGAGTGTCAGACGAATCGGATGACGGACGAAGGACGCCTGCGTCGCTTCGGACAGGGTCGCGCTCATGGAACACCTCACGGTTGGTCGTACTCGCGGCGTTTTGGAAAACCGCCGTCATAAGGGGTACGACTTCAGGGTGGGGGTGAGCGTTCAAGGCAATTTCGAAGCACTGGAAAAGCCTTGTAAACCGCAGGATGCACAGATTCGCCGGGCATGTGCGGTATATAAATACCGCACCGAGTGTAATGTATCGCCTTACACTCTATTCCATGATTAAATCCTTCCAGCACAAAGGCCTCAGGATCTTTTATGAAACGGGTTCAACCCGTGGCATCCGGGCTGACCATGAGAAACGCCTGGCCCGTATGCTCCAGTTCATGGACAGGGCCCAGGTCCCAAACGACTTGGATATCCCCGGCTGGCGACTGCACCCGCTCAGGGGTGAATGGCGTGAATACTGGTCACTGAGCGTTTCAGGAAACTGGCGAATCATTTTTCGCTTCATCGGGTCCGACATCGAACTGGTCGATTATCTGGACTACCACTGACAGGAGGCTGGAAAATGCCCATGCACAATCCGCCACACCCTGGCCAAACACTGCTGATGGATGTGTTGCCCGAGTTGGGCATCACGGTCACAGAACTGGCGCGACACCTCGGTTTCGCACGGCCTCACCTCTCTCGGGTATTACATGGCCATGCGCCTGTCAGTCCCGATCTGGCCGTACGCCTGGAACGCGCCGGGATCGGCAAGGCCAGGGTCTGGCTGGGCGTCCAGACGGACTATGACTTGTGGCAAGCGGAACAGCGCGAACAGCCCTTGATCAAACCCTTTCCACTGCACGCTTGACCCCGTCAGGCCAGCAACTCCGCCGCCACCACGCCCCGCACGCCCTTGCCACAGAGTTGCTCCACCAGCGTCAAGGCGAACGCCAGGGCAGCGGCCGAGCCTTGGGCGGTGATGCAGTTGCCGTCCACCACCACCGGCTGGTCGACGAAGCTGCAACCGGACAGCTGTTGGCTCACTGCGGGCAAGCAGGTCATGCGGCGTTGGCGCAGTACGCCAAACGCCTGTAGCGCCAGGGCCGGGGCTTCGGCAATGGCGGCGAAGAAACGTCCGGTGGCGGCCTGGTCCTTGATCAGTTGTTGCAGCGGCTGGTGAGCCGCCAGGTGTTGAGCGCCGATGATGCCGCCGGGCAACACGATCAGGTCGAAATCCTGCACGAGCATGTCCACCAACATGCCATCGGCGGTCAGGCGCGTACCACGGGCACACGTGAACATCCTTCGTCCTTCGATGCTCGCCACGACCACTTCGATCTGCGCTCGACGCAGCACGTCGATCAGGGTCACGGTCTGCAGGTCATCGACACCTTCGGCGACCGTAATCAGGGCTCGAGGCAGCTTGGTTCCAGGCATCATGGGCGCGCTCTCCGCTGGGGTGGTTCCTCAAGCCTAGTCAGGATTGCCGGACCGCGTTCAGCTTGTCATACCGACAGGTCATTTAATGTACAGCTGGGCCGACATCCGATTACCCGGTGCATTGATCGACAGGTTGCTGAAGCTGAAGGTGCCTGCCTGCTTGCCCTTCAGATCGAAGATGTACAAATAGCCGACGATCTTGGTCGTGGCTGAACAGTCATTGAGATTGCCATTGTTGTATGCACACACCGGCGAGCGGGTGCCATCGACCTCGAAACCGTCCAGCGTGACTTGGGGCTGACGGCCGTAGCCAACCTCCAGCACATAGACTTTGATATTCGGCCCACTGTGATCGCAACGGGTCTGTTCCTGCCCTGGCGCGATATCCTCGAAACCACAGGCCGGCGATTCGACCTTGAGCACCTTGACCTCGCTCAAAGGCGGCGCCGACGCGGCATTGACGGCCTGCCCGGGCAACCACAAGCCCAGTGCGCAGCCCACTGCCGCCAGCCGTTTTTTATTCATGCGATACATAAAGACCTCCCCGGAACCGCGCGCAGTATGGCCCAGTTGGCGCGTTGGCAAAACATCGGCGACGATCGCAGCCACAACGCTACGCTGCTGGTATGATGCGCGGCTTTTTCCGACCCACAGAAAATTCCCGGGCGCCGCTGGCGACCTGTGCTTTGCTGTTGAGGTCGATACATTCACGGCGCCCGACGCGCCACGGGGAGCAGACATGCTGGAAAGGCTGTTTCAACTCAAGGCACACAACACCAACGTGCGGACCGAGATCCTGGCGGGCGTCACGACCTTCCTGGCCATGGCCTACATCCTGTTCGTCAACCCGAGCATCCTCGGCGAAACGGGCATGGACAAGGGCGCGGTGTTTGTCGCCACCTGCCTGGCGGCGGCCATTGGCTCGACGGTCATGGGCCTGATCGCCAACTACCCGATCGCCCTCGCGCCGGGCATGGGCCTGAACGCCTTCTTCACCTACACCGTGGTCCTGCACATGGGCCACACCTGGCAAGTGGCGCTGGGCGC
This sequence comes from Pseudomonas sp. G2-4, assembly GCF_030064125.1. Lineage (NCBI taxonomy): Bacteria > Pseudomonadati > Pseudomonadota > Gammaproteobacteria > Pseudomonadales > Pseudomonadaceae > Pseudomonas > Pseudomonas sp. G2-4. The sequence goes on from NZ_CP125957.1 coordinate 5,610,978, forward strand.
GGTGTTCATTTCCGCCGTGCTGTTTTTCCTGCTGTCGATCTTTCGCATCCGCGAGTGGATCATCAACAGCATCCCGCTGCCCTTGCGTTCGGCCATCGCGGCCGGTATCGGCCTGTTCCTGGCGCTGATCGCCCTCAATAACGCCGGCATCGTGGTGAAGAACCCGGCGACCCTGGTCGGCCTCGGCGACTTGAAGCAACCGGCACCGATCCTCGCGACCCTCGGCTTCGTCCTGATCGTCGGCCTCGAAGCGCTGAAAGTGCGCGGGGCGGTGCTGATCGGCATCCTGGCGGTCACCCTTGCTTCGATCCTGATGGGCTTCACGCCGTTCGGCGGTGTGGTGTCCATGCCGCCCTCCCTGGCCCCGACCTTCCTGCAACTGGACATCAAGGGCGCCCTGGACATTGGCCTGGTGAGTGTCATCTTCGCCTTCCTGTTCGTCGACCTATTCGACAACTCCGGCACCTTGATCGGCGTCGCCAAGCGCGCTGGCCTGATGGGCAAGGACGGCCACATGCCGAAGATGGGCCGTGCGCTGATCGCCGACAGTACTGCCGCCATGGCCGGTTCGCTGCTGGGCACCTCCACCACCACCAGCTACATCGAATCGGCAGCGGGCGTCAGCGCCGGCGGCCGCACCGGCCTGACCGCCATCGTCGTGGCGATCCTGTTCCTGCTGGCGCTGTTCTTCTCGCCACTGGCCGCTAGCGTACCGCCGTTCGCCACCGCGCCGGCCTTGTTGTTCGTCGCCGTGCTGATGACCTCGGGCCTGGCGGAAATCGACTGGGACGACATCACCGTCGCCGCCCCGGTGGTGGTGACCGCCCTGGCCATGCCCTTCACTTATTCCATCGCCAACGGCATCGCCTTCGGTTTCATCGCCTGGACCGCCATCAAACTGGTGTCTGGCCGTGGCCGTGAGCTGAACCCGGCGCTGGTCATCCTGTCGATTCTGTTCGTGATCAAGTTGGGTTGGTTCAACGCATGACTTTTGATTCCCAAGCCTACGCCGCGCAGCTGCAGGACAAGGTCACCCGCTTGCGTGACCTGCTGGCCCCGTTCGATGCACCAGAACCTGCGGTGTTTGACTCACCGCTGGAGCATTTCCGCCTGCGGGCCGAATTCCGCCTGTGGCGCGAGGCCGGCGAACGGCATTACGCGATGTTCTCCCAGGACGACAAGCGCACGCCGATCCTCATCGAGGAGTTTCCCATTGCCAGCCTGCGCATCAATCAGCTGATGCCGCAACTCAAGGCCGCATGGCAGGCCAGCGCGCCCCTGAGCCACAAGCTGTTCCAGGTGGAGTTCCTGACCACCTTGGCCGGCGACGCGATGATCACCCTGTGCTATCACCGTCCGCTGGATGAGCACTGGCACGCAGCGGCCTCGAAGTTGGCGACTGACCTGGGTGTCAGCATCATCGGTCGTTCCAAGGGCAAACGGGAAGTGATCGGCCATGACTACGTGGTGGAGAAACTCGACGTCGGCGGCCGCACGTTCAGCTATCGCCAACCCGAAGGCGCCTTCACCCAGCCCAACGGCACGGTTAACCAGAAGATGCTCAACTGGGCCTACGAGGCATTGGGCGATCGCAGCGACGATCTGCTGGAGTTGTATTGCGGCAACGGCAACTTCACCCTGCCCCTGGCCACCCGTGTGCGCAAAGTATTGGCCACCGAAATCAGCAAGACCTCGGTGAACGCCGCGCTGAGCAACCTCAGCGAGAATGCGGTGGATAACGTGACGCTGGTGCGCCTGTCCGCTGAAGAGCTGACCGAAGCCCTGAACGAAGTCCGTCCGTTCCGGCGCCTGCATGGCGTCGATCTGAAAAGCTATGAGTTCGGCAGCGTCTTCGTCGACCCGCCCCGCGCCGGCATGGACCCGGACACCTGCGAGCTGACCCGGCGTTTCGAGAACATCCTCTACATCTCGTGCAACCCGGAAACCCTCGCCGCCAACATCGCGCAACTGCACGACACCCACCGCATCACCCGCTGTGCAATGTTTGATCAATTTCCCTGGACCCATCATATGGAATCCGGGGTGTTGCTGACTCGGCGGTAAGCACAGTCCCCCCCGTGGCGAGGGAGCTTGCTCCCGCTGGGCTGCGCAGCAGCCCCAAGCTTTTTGCGGTTGCTGCGCAACCGAGCGGGAGCAAGCTCCCTCGCCACAGTTTCCGTCTCCAAATTACCGACCTCTGAGGACCATGTTCGATCATCGAACACTTAATGGCCAATGACGGCGGCTTTATTTGACCAAATTAACCATCTAGTACAATTTATCTCCACCGGCCGAAACCTGGCCGACGCCAACAATAAAAATGTGGAGAAATTGCGATGCCTCCGATCGTTCTGGTGCTTAACGGCCCGAACCTGAACCTGCTCGGCACACGCGAGCCGGCGACCTATGGCCACGAAACCCTGGCTGACATCTCCACACTGTGCGGTCGCGCCGCTGAAGAGTTCGGCCTGGCGGTGGAATTTCGCCAGACCAACCAGGAAGGCGAATTGCTCGATTGGGTACATGGCGCCCGAGGCCGATGTGCCGGTATCGTCATCAACCCGGCGGCCTGGACCCACACCTCGGTGGCAATCCGCGACGCCCTGGTGGCCAGCGAAGTCCCGGTGATCGAAGTTCACTTGTCCAACGTCCACGCCCGGGAAACCTTCCGCCACCACTCCTTCGTCTCCTCCGTCGCCATCGGCGTGATGTGCGGGTTTGGCAGCCATGGTTATCGCCTGGCCCTGGAACATTTCAGTCAGCGGTTGAAGGGTTGATGAGCATGTCGAATATCACTGTGCTGGCCGGCCTGATCGGCGCGGGCATCCAGGCGTCGCGCACGCCGGCGCTGCATGAGCGTGAAGGCGATGCCCAAGGCATGCGTTACCTCTATCGTCTGATCGACCTCGATGCGCTGAAACTCGACAGCGGCGCCCTGCCCGATTTGCTCAAGGCCGCCGAACGCATGAACTTCACCGGCCTGAACATCACCTTCCCCTGCAAGCAGGCGATCATCCCATTGTTGGACGAGCTGTCACCCGAGGCCCGAGGCATCGGCGCGGTGAATACCGTGGTGCTCAAGAATGGCAAACGCATCGGCCACAACACCGACTGCCTGGGGTTCGCCGAAGGTTTTCGCCGCGGCCTGGGGGATGTGGCGCGCCGACGCGTGGTGCAGATGGGCGCCGGTGGCGCAGGCGCGGCGGTTGCCCACGCCCTCTTGGCAGAAGGCGTACAGACGCTGAGTATTTTTGACGTCGAAGTCAGCCGTGCCGAGGCCTTGGCCAACAACCTGAACCAACACTTCGGCGCCGGCCGTGCCCGGGCCGGACATGACCTGCCCACCGCCATGACCGAGGCGGACGGCCTGGTGAACACCACGCCCATGGGCATGACAAAGCTGCCAGGCATGCCAGTACCGGCCGAGTTGTTGCGGGGCGAATTGTGGGTCGCAGAGATCGTCTACTTCCCACTGGAAACCGAACTGCTGCGCCATGCGCGCGCGCTGGGCTGCCGTACGCTGGACGGCGGCAATATGGCGGTGTTCCAGGCGGTGAAGGCGTTCGAACTGTTCAGTGGCGTCGTGCCGGATGCGCCGCGGATGCTGGAGCATTTCCAGGATATGAATCACTGAAGAACCTGTGGGAGCGAGCTTGCTCGCGATGACGGTGTGTCAGTCGCAATCGGTGTTGGCTATCGACCGCTATCGCGAGCAAGCTCGCTCCCACACAAGCCCGCTCCCACATTCGGTTCGGTGTCAGGGCTGCAGGTAGCGCAGCACCGACTCACAGATCATCTCCCGATGCCGCTGCTTGATCGCTTCGTCCGACAAATCGATCTGAAAGATCTCACCGAACGTGTTGCGGTTGGACACCCGGTAAAAACAGAACGAATTGATCAGCAGATGCACATCCAGCGGTTCGAGGCCGGCGCGGAACACGCCCTCTTCGGCGCCTCGACGCAGGATCACGCCCAGGGAGTCGAGGATGGTGTTGGTCATCGCCTTGATTGCGCCTGACTGCTTCACGTATTCGGCGTTATGGATGTTCTCGATGCAGACGATGCGCACGAAATCCACATTGCGATCGTGGTGGTCGAAGGTGAACTCCACCAGCCGCCGAATCGCATCGACCGGGGCCAGTTCCGCCAAGTGCAGGCGGCTCTCGGTGTTGCGGATATCACCGTAGAGTTTTTCCAGCACCTCGACGTACAACTGCTCCTTGCTGCCGAAGTAGTAATAAATCATGCGTTTGGAGGTGTGGATGCGTTCGGCGATGGCATCGACCCGGGCGCCGGACAGGCCCTGCTGGACGAACTCGACGATAGCTTCCTGAAGAATGTTCTCCCGGGTTTTCTCCGGGTTGTTCTTGCGACTCTTGCGCGGCGCGGCGACAGGTTCGTCGAGGGCTGCGGAAAGCTCTGGATTCATAGTCATTGCGGGGCTCACGGCCATCACTGCACAGGTGGGCGATTATGGGCCGCACCGTGCAGTGAAGGAAACCACGGCGTTGCCCTTTACCGCAGCGTTTACGATTTCCCTACAACTTGGCGTGCCGCACACCACCGCTGCGGGACTTGGCCATGGCCGCCAGCCGCACCGCGACGTTGGCCGCGCCGTACCCGGCGTAACCGTTCTTGCGCTGAATAATTTCAAAGAAAAACCGCCCTTCGAACGGCTCGGTGTAAACGTGAAACAACTCGCCGCCCTGGGCGTCACGGTCGTACAGCACGTTGAAATACGCCAACTCGCTGAGGAACTCATCGTCAAAATCGAAACGCGCCGCCAAGTCGTCGTAATAGTTGAGCGGAATGTCCAGCAACGGCACGCCAGCCTCTTTGGCGCGACTGACCTGGGCGAAGATGTCATCGCAATCGAAAGCGATGTGATGCACGCCGGAGCCGCGATAACTCGACAGTGCGTGTGAGATCGCGGTGTTGCGGTTCTCGGAAATGTTCAGCGGCAGCCGGATCGAACTGCAACGGCTGCGCAAGGCCCGGCTTTTGACCAGACCATAGGGGTCGGGCAACACCACTTCGTCGTCGGCTTCGAAATCCAGCAGGCTCTTGTAGAACAGCACCCAACTGTCGAGGCTGTCGGCCGGCAGCGCCATCGCCATGTGGTCGATGCGCTTGAGGCCGGCGCCAATGACTGCACCGGGTTGCAGGTTAAAATCGGTGCCATAGACGTCGGCCTCCTGATCCACCAGGTAGATCAGGCTACCGTCCGGCGCGCGCACCGCCGCCAGCTCCAGTTCGTTGGGCCCGACCAAGCCACGATAGGGCTGGCCCTTGTAGGCCACGGCCCGCTCCAGGGCGCTGGCGCTGTCCTTGACCCGCACGGCGGTGGCGCACAGCGACGGCCCATGGGCTTCGAAAAAGCTGTGGGCAAAAGAATACGGCTCACAGTTGAGGATCAGATTGATATCGCCCTGGCGCAGCAGGCTCACGTTCTTGGAGCGATGCTGGCCGGCCTTGACGAATCCCAGCCGTTCCAGCCAATGGGACAGCTTGGCGCCGAGGTTATCGTCCACGGCGAACTCGAGGAACTCGATGCCGTTGTATTCACTGGCCGGCGGCGTGGCGAAGAGAATATCGGCATGGCTGACGGGCGTGGCGTCTTCAGCCAGGCGCTGACGGGTCTTCTCCTCCAGGTACAGCAACGAGCGCAGGCCGTCGGCGGCATTGGCCCGTGGCGGCGCGGCGCGAAAGCCGTCGTTGAAGATTTCCAGCGACAGCGGCCCGGTGTAGCCGCTCTTGATGATCGGTGCTAAAAAACCCGGCAAATCGAACTCGCCCTGGCCCGGGAAACACCGAAAATGCCGGCTCCACTCCAAGACGTCCATCGCCAGGACCGGCGCATCGGCCATTTGCACGAAAAAAATCTTCTCGCCCGGGATCTCGGCAATCGCACTCGGATCCCCCTTGAGGGACAAGGTGTGGAAGCTGTCGAGCAACACCCCGAGGCTGGGGTGATCGGCCTGGCGCACGATGTTCCAGACCTGTTGATAAGTATTCACGTGCCGGCCCCAGGCCAACGCCTCGTAGCCAATGCGCAAGCCCCGCGCACCGGCCCGTTCGGCCAATAGGCGCAGGTCATCGATCAGGATCTGTTCGTCGCCGACGCTGTCGGCCGAAGCATTGCTGCACACCAGCACCAGGTCGGTGCCCAGCTCCTGCATCAGATCGAACTTGCGCTCGGCCCGTTCCAGGTTGCGCGCCAGGCGATCGCGGCGGCAACCTTCGAAGTCACGAAACGGCTGGAACAAGGTGATTGCAATGCCCAGGTCGGCGCACATCTGCCTGATTTCCCGAGGGCTGCCATCGTAATAGAGAAGATCGTTCTCGAAGATTTCCACCCCATCGAAACCGGCGGCGGCAATGGCCTCGAGTTTTTCCGGCAGGGTACCGCTCAAGGATACGGTGGCAATGGAACGCTGCATGACGTCGGCTCCCGGTACAGGCATCGGCTACAGAAGGTGCGCCGCTTTTGAAAATACGTTTAAAAGAATGAGCCGATTATTGAGCTGCCAATTTCTTTGAGCAATTTAATATGTACCATTCGGTTAGTTTTTTGGGCGATTATCGAACAAAATGCCGATTGCTGAATTGACGATTTTTTGCTCACTGCGCACCATCGCTCCCACCTTGACGCAGGCCCTGGCCGCCAGCAAAGACTGAAAGACCCAGACCAACCATAAGAATTTCAAAAACGGGTACATGCTATGATTCCTTCCCAAAGTTCCCGCCTGGCCCCTGGCCTGGGTGCCTCGACCGGCGGCATCGGCGACAAGATCCGCGGCGCCATGGCCGTAGGCAAAACCCGCTGGGGCATGCTCGCCCTGGTGTTTTTCGCCACCACGCTGAACTACATCGACCGTGCCGCCCTGGGCGTGATGCAGCCGATCCTCGCCAAGGAGATGAGCTGGACGGCGATGGATTATGCCAACATCAATTTCTGGTTCCAGGTCGGCTATGCGATCGGCTTTGTGCTGCAGGGTCGGCTGATCGACCGGGTCGGCGTCAAGCGCGTGTTCTTCTGCGCCGTGCTGCTCTGGAGCCTCGCGACCGGTGCCCATGGCCTGGCCACTTCGGCGCTGGGGTTCATGGTCTGCCGCTTCATCCTCGGCCTGACCGAAGCTGCCAACTATCCAGCCTGTGTGAAGACCACACGGCTGTGGTTCCCGGCCGGTGAACGGGCCGTGGCCACCGGCATTTTCAACGCCGGGACCAACGTCGGCGCGATGTTCACCCCGATGCTCTTGCCACTGGTCCTGCACGTGTGGGGCTGGCAGGCTGCGTTCCTGTGCATGGCCGCGCTGGGCGGGATCTGGCTGCTGTTCTGGGGCCTGAAATACTTCAACCCGGAAGACCATCCCAGCGTCAAACAATCGGAACTTGACTACATCCAGGCCCAGGAAGAACCCGACCAGGTCCGCGTGCCCTTCTCCCGCATCCTGCGCATGCGCGGCACATGGGCCTTCGCCTTGGCCTACTCGATCACCGCACCGGTGTTCTGGTTCTACCTTTACTGGCTGCCGCCGTTCCTGAACCAGCAATACAACCTGGGCATCAACGTGACCCAAATGGGCATCCCGCTGATCATCATCTACCTCACCGCCGACTTCGGCAGCGTGGGCGGCGGGATCCTGTCTTCGTTCCTGATCGGCCGCGGCCTCGATCCGATCAAGGCGCGCCTGGTGTCCATGCTGCTGTTCGCCTGCTGCATCATCGGCGTGATCATGGCCGCCGGTTCCAGCAGCCTGTGGATGGCGGTGTTTGCCATTTCCCTGGCCATCGGCGCGCACCAGGCCTGGACCGCCAACATCTGGAGCCTGGTGATGGATTACACGCCTAAGTACATGATGAGCACGGTGTTCGGCTTCGGTGGCATGTGCGCGGCCGTCGGCGGGATGTTCATGACCCAACTGGTGGGCCACATCCTTACGATCACCAACAACAACTACACCGTGTTGTTCACCTTGATCCCGGCGATGTATTTCATAGCCTTGACCTGGCTGTACTTCATGGCGCCGCGCAAGGTGCCGACGCTGGAAAACTGATACGGCTGGAAATGACCCGTGGCGAGGGAGCTTGCTCCCGCTCGATTGCGCAGCAATCGCAAAAAAGCGAGGGCCGCTTCGCAGCCCAGCGGGAGCAAGCTCCCTCGCCACAGAGGGCTGTGCTGGCCATCAAGGGTTCTGTGCGGTTACTTACGCCGCTGCTGCCACGCCGCCGCCAACCCGCTCAAGCAGATCAGGGCGATGCCCACCACGGTGGTCAGCGTCGGTGTATGGCTGAAAAACAACCAGCCCAGCAACCCGGCAAACACGATCTGGCAATACCCGAACGGCGCGAGCAGCGCCGGGGCGGCAAAGCGGAAGGCTTGGGTCAACATCAAGTGAGCGGTCATCCCGCAGGCACCCAGCGCCAGCATCATCACCCCATGCATCAGGCTCGGCACTTGCCAGAAGAACGGCACCAGTGCGCTCATCACCAACGTGTTGCACAGGCCGGCGAAGAAATTGCTGGTGGTCGGGCTGTCGATCTCACTGAGCTTGCGCGTGAGCAACTGGTAGAAGCAGAAAAAAAGCGCCGAACAGAATGGCAACAACACCGCCGGGGTGAACAGATCGCCACCGGGATGGACGATGATCAACACCCCGATAAAACCGAAGATCACCGCGATCCATTGACCGCGCGTCACGTGTTCACCCAGCAACGGCACCGACAACGCGGTCACCAGCACGGGCGCGAGGAAGTTGACCGCCGTCGCTTCCGCCAATGGAATGAACATCAACGCGGTGGTGAAAAACAGACTGGTCCCCAGCAAGCACAACGCCCGGGCGAACTGCCATAACGGGCGCTTGGTACGTAGAACCCGCAGCCCCGAACGCGGCAGGAAGATACCCGCCATCAACAAGGTGTGCACCACGTAACGTGCCCAGACCACCATGATGATCGGATAAAAACCCGACAGATATTTGGCCAACGCGTCATGACTGGAGAACAGGAACGTTGCGACCAGAATAAGCACGATGCCCTTGAAAGCCTGATTGACGCCGGAGAGCGGTGTGCTGACGGTCATGAGGGAAACCTGCGTTGCTTGATGTAGGGGCCGTGACGCACGTTGCAGTTATTGGGCCAGCGAGCATACCGATAAGTTCTGAATCCGAAGTGTAATGAAAATTCCGCAGCCAGGCAGGATTGGCTCACCGCTGAACCAAAACCCGTGTCCGTTGCCTGACAGCTCAAGCGCAGCGCGCACCTTGGGCGCCTAAAAGCTAGACTTACCGCCACAGCAGTCATTTTTAGCAGGGTCATTCAGAGGACTTCCCCCATGTTATGGAAAAAAGGTCGCCGTAGTGACAATGTGGTGGACGCCCGTGGTGACGGTGGCGGCGGCGGGATGCGCTTCGGCGGTGGCAAGGGCCTGAGCCTGACGGCCATTGTCCTGATCGTCGGCATTGGCTGGATCACCGGCCAGGACCCGATGCAAATTCTCGGGCAATTGGCCGGGCAGATGGACCAGTCTGCACCCACGTCCTCGCAAACCCGCCAGGCGCCACCGGCCAACGATGAACAGGCCGAGTTCGTGCGCTCGATCCTTGGCGACACCGAAGACACCTGGGGCCAGGTTTTCCAGCAGGCGGGTCGCCAATACCAACAACCGAAACTGGTGCTGTTCAGTGGTCGGGTCAACTCGGCCTGCGGCCTGGCCTCCTCGGCAACCGGCCCGTTCTACTGCCCGGCCGACCGCCAGGTGTACCTGGACATGAGCTTCTTCAAGGAAATGTCCCAGCGCTTCGCCGCCGCCGGGGACTTCGCCCAGGCCTACGTGATTGCCCATGAAGTCGGACACCATGTGCAGACCCTGCTCGGCGTGTCGGCGAAAATCCAGGAGGCCCGCCAACAAGGCCGGCAGATGGAGGGTGACGGTGGCTTGCTGGTACGCCAGGAATTGCAGGCCGATTGCCTGGCCGGGGTCTGGGCCAACCACGCGCAGAAACGCCTGAACTGGCTGGAACCGGGCGACATCGAAGAAGCCTTGAACGCCGCCAATGCCATCGGTGACGACCGCTTGCAGCAACAAGGCCAGGGCCGTGTGGTGCCGGACTCCTTTACCCACGGCACCTCGGCACAACGGGTGCGCTGGTTCAAGACCGGCTTCGCCCAGGGCCAGGTCAGCCAGTGCGACACCTTCGCGGCGAAAGCCCTGTAAATGAAGTGGGGCGCATTGATTGGGCTGCTGCTGTGCTGCACCGTCGCCCAGGCAGACGAACATGGCGTGAACGTGGTCGCGCAGGGGCGACTGCAGTTCAAGGGGGGCGCCATGGCCGTCGATGTGAGCCCGCCCCCTGCGTCCATCCAACGCGTGCTGATCATCCTCCATGGTCGACTGCGCAATGCCGACACCTACCTGCACAGCGCCGAAAAAGCCGCCGAGCACGCCGGACAGCTGGCCACGACCCTGATCATCGCCCCGCAGTTTCTCAACGAACAGGATGTAGCTCGGCATCAACTGCCCAACGACCTCCTGCGCTGGCAGGGCAACGACTGGATGGCCGGTGGTTTGTCCACAGGGCCAAATCCGGTCAGTTCCTTTCAGGTACTCGATGACATCGTGGCGCGGGTCAGTGATCGCCAGCAATTCCCCGAAGTGAAGGAGATCGTCATCGCCGGCCATTCCGGCGGCGCCCAGGTGGTGCAGCGCTATGCCCTGCTCGCCCACGGCCAATACCGGATCAGCCCGCGGTTTGTCATTGCCAACCCGTCGTCCTACGCCTATTTCGATGCCCAACGGCCCATGGCCTTCGACCCTGCCAGTTGCCCTGGCTTCAATCACTGGAAGTACGGCCTGCAGAACCTGCCCGCCTATGCCGCCGGACAAACCCCCGCTCAGTTGGAGGCAAACTACGTCAGGCGCGACATCGTCTATTTGCTCGGGCAACAAGACATCGACCCGGAGCATCCGGCGCTGGATAAAGGTTGCGAGGCGCAGACCCAGGGGCCGTATCGGCTACTGCGCGGGCATTTCTTTTTCGACTACCTGACGCGGCGTCATCCCGCAGGGTTGAACCAGCGGCTGATCGAGGTGCCGGGGGTTGGGCATAACGGCAATGGGATGCTGACTTCGCCGGAGGGGTTGAAGGTGTTGTTTGGGCGGTAAGTTTTGTGTCGACTGGACGGGCCTCTTCGCGAGCAGGCTCGCTCCCACAGGAGAACTTTGTTGATCGCAGTTTTTTTGCCCACAGCAGATCAACTGTGGGAGCGAGCCTGCTCGCGAAGGCGGTGGGTCAGTCACCACCCATCTCAAGCCAAAAGCATCCGCCGCAACTCAACACAATCGCGCGCATGCCAGTCCGTCAGCTCCGGCCACGGATTATCCGGCAGGTTCACCAGTACCGTCCGCGCACCCGCCGCCCGGCCACAGTCCAGGTCGAAGCGGTAGTCGCCCACCATCACCATCGTCTCGGGCGCGACGTTCCAGGCTTCGGCCAGCTTCAACAGCCCACCGGGATGAGGCTTGGGTGGTGCTTCGTCGCGGCCCAGTACATCCTCCACGGCAAAACAGTCCGCCAGGCCGATGGCCTCGAGGGTGACATGGGCCAGCTCGCGGGCGTTGCGGGTCAGGATGCCCAGGCGATCACCCCGCCCGGCCAGTTCGCGCACCAACTCCACCGCCCCCGCCGCGGGCCTGGAGCCCAGCGCCAGGTCGCGCTCGTGCTCCAGCAGCCAGGCATGTTTGATGGCGGCCTCATCAGCCGGCAACGCCGCCAGGTGGGTCAGGATGTCGTCTTCGGCCGGGATCGCCAGGGCCACGCGGATCGCCGCGAAATCATGCACGGCGATGGTCAGCGTGCCATCCATGTCGAACACCCAGTGCCGCACTTCGGACAGGCTCATGCCCAATCCTTGCGGTGGCGGATGAGCCCTTCCTGGGTAACCGACGCCACCAGTTGCCCGGCGCGGTTGAACACGCTGCCACGGGAGAATCCACGGGAATTGCCGGCCCACGGGCTGTCCATGGCGTAGAGCAGCCAATCATCGGCGCGCAGGTCGGCATGGAACCACAAGGCGTGATCGAGGCTGGCGACCTGCATGTCTTTCTGCCACACCGATTTGCCGTGGGGCAACATCGAGGTGGTCAACAAGCCGAAGTCCGACGCGTAGGCCAGCAGATACTTGTGCAAGGCCGGCGAATCCGCCAGGGCACCATCGGCGCGGAACCACACGTACTTGACCGGATCGGCCGGTTGCGGGTTGTAGGGGTCTTTCTCGGTGACCGGGCGCACTTCGATCGGCTTGGGGCACAGCAGTTTTTCCCGCATGTGCTCGGGCAGCAGGTGCGCCCGCTGCTGAGTCAGCTCCAGCTCGGACGGCAGGTTCTCCGGCCCGACGACGTGCGGCATGGTGCTCTGATGCTCAAAGCCCTCTTCGTCGTACTGGAACGACGCGCTGCAAGTAAAAATCGGATGGCCCTTCTGGATCGCCGTCACTCGGCGGGTGCTGAAACTGCCACCGTCACGCACTCGGTCCACCTGGTAGACCACCGGCAACGCCGCGTCACCCGGGCGCAGGAAATAACCGTGCATCGAGTGCACATGACGCGCCTCTTCCACGGTCTGGCTGGCCGCTGACAGTGACTGGCCCAACACCTGGCCGCCGAACAACTGGCGGAACCCCAGGTCCTGGCTGCGACCGCGAAACAGGTTCTCTTCGATCGGTTCCAGGGTCAGCAGGTCGACCAGATCTTCCAACACGTGGCTCATTCAGACTTTCCTCACACAGCGCAACACCGCGCAGCCTGTGCTGCGGCGGTGGATCGATTGTTGGCCCGGCCATTGTCGCGGGCATTGTAAACGTCCGTGTCGGCTAACCGTGCAGGGTCTGCAGCCACTGCTCACGGTTGATGCGATAGAGCACATGGTGACGCAATGGATGATCGACTGCGAGTGTTGGGTGTTCGAAGTCGTCAGCCGGGTCATGCTGCATGCCGATGGCCTGCATGACTTTTTGCGACGGCAGGTTATCCACAGCGGTGAACGCCACCACTTCGTTCAGCAACAACTGGTCGAAAGCACAGCGCAGTGCCGTCCATGCGGCCTCGCTGGCATACCCCAGCCCCCAATGCTCCCGGGCCAGGCGCCAGCCAATCTCGATCGCCGGCGTGAAGTGCGCGTCAAACCCGACCACGCCCAGCCCGGTAAAACCGATAAAGGCCCCGGTGTCCTTGCGCTCCAGTGCCCACAAGCCAAAACCATGCTCGGCAAAATGCCCACGCACGCGCCCGATCAGTGCGGCGCTTTCCAGACGGCTCAGGCGCGCCGGGAAATAACGCATCACCTGCGGGTCTGCGCACATGGCGGCAAATTCCGGCAAGTCATCATCGCGCCACTGCCGCAAGAGCAGCCGCGCGCTTTCCAGTTCCAGTATCGGCTCCATTTTCACTCCCCTTCCATGCCCCAGAGTCTACATCGCTGGTAGGATCCGTCACTCCATCGCCACTGAAAACACCATGTCGCTGCCACTGATCTATCACGAAGACTACAGCCCCGAGTTCCCGGCGGAACACCGTTTCCCCATGGATAAATTCCGCCTGCTGCGCGATCACCTGGTAGACAGCGGCCTGACCTGCGACGCCGACCTGCTGCGCCCGGAGCTGTGTCCGCCAGACATCCTCGCCCTGGCCCATGACCGCGCTTATATCGAACGCTACATGGGCGGCGAGTTGTGCCGTGAAGACCAACGGCGGTTAGGCCTGCCCTGGAGCGAAGCCCTGGCCCGCCGAACGGTACGCGCCGTGGGCGGCTCGCTACTGGCGGCCGAGCAGGCCCTCGAGCACGGGCTGGCCTGCCATTTGGCCGGCGGCACCCATCACGCCCATTACGACCACCCGGCCGGATTTTGCATTTTCAACGACCTGGCGGTGATCAGCCGGTATTTCCTGGCCAGCGGCCGAGTCTCGCGGGTGCTTATTTTCGACTGCGATGTGCATCAGGGCGACGGTACCGCCCGAATACTCCATGACACTCCGGACGCCGTGACAGTTTCCTTGCACTGCGAAAAGAATTTTCCTGCACGCAAGGCCCAAAGCGACTGGGACATTCCCCTGCCCATGGGCATGGAAGACGGCGCTTATCTGAAAGTGGTGGACGATGCGCTCAACTACCTGCTGCCGCTCTACCAGCCCGACCTGGTGCTGTACGACGCCGGTGTCGACGTGCACAAGGACGATGCCCTCGGTTATCTGAAGCTGACCGACGCAGGCCTTGCCGCCCGGGACGAAAGCGTCATGCGCCATTGCCTGGGGCGCGACATCCCGGTGGTCGGCGTGATCGGCGGCGGCTACAGCAAGGATCGCCAGGCCCTGGCTCGCCGCCACGGGATCCTGCACCACAGCGCACAAAAGGTCTGGGCGTCATCAGGTTGTCATTGAAAGCTGGGCGCGTTACCCACAATGCCTGTGGAGCGGCCTGTGGATAACCTGAGTGAAACGGCCTACAGGCTATGTCGCTTGTAGCGTGCAGGGGCTTGGTTGTTTTTTGATCACTCATTAAAAACACCACCCCCTGTGGGAGCGAGCTTGCTCGCGATAGCGGAGGGTCAGATACATCAATGCCACTGACACGCCGCTATCGCGAGCAAGCTCGCTCCCACAGGGATCCGTACTGGTAGAATGCCCCGCCTATCCCAGCCCCCCAGTTCAAATCATGACCTCGACCGCCCAGCCATCCCCCTCAAACATCGCCATCATCGGCGGCGGCCCAGCCGGCCTGATGGCGGCCGAGGTGTTGAGCCAGGCCGGGATCCAAGTCGATCTGTACGACGGCATGCCTTCAGTGGGCAGGAAGTTTCTGCTGGCCGGTGTCGGCGGCATGAACATCACCCACTCGGAAGCTTACCCGGCCTTCCTGGCCCGCTACGCCGAACGCGCGCCGAACCTCGCGCCGCTGCTGCGAGCCTTCGGGGCCGATGAGTTGTGCTCATGGATTCACGGGCTGGGCATCGACACCTTTGTCGGCAGCTCCGGGCGGGTTTTTCCGACCGACATGAAAGCCGCCCCGCTGCTGCGCGCCTGGCTCAAACGCCTGCGCGAGGCGGGCGTGAGGATTCACACTCGCCATCGCTGGCTTGGCTGGAACCCCGACGGCAGCCTGAGGATCGCAGCCCCGGACGGTGAAAAGGCGCTGCTGCCCAGCGCGACATTGCTGGCATTGGGCGGCGGCAGCTGGTCACGGCTGGGCTCCGATGGCGCGTGGATGTTGCCGCTGGAACAACGCGGTGTGGTCCTGGCGCCCTTGCAGCCGAGCAACTGCGGATTCGAAGTGCAGGCCTGGAGCGATTTGATGGTCAGCAAATTCGCCGGCGCCCCGCTGAAAAACATCGCCATCGGTTTGAACGACGATGTACCGCGCCTCGGCGAATGCGTGATCACCGCCACGGGTATCGAAGGCAGCCTGATCTACGCCCTGTCGGCACCAATCCGCGAAGCGATCAACCAACACGGCAGCGCGACCATTCACCTGGACCTGCTGCCGGGCCGGCCTGTGGATAAAATCCAGCACGCCCTGAGCAAGCCTCGCGGTTCACGCTCGATGGCCAAGCACTTGCACAGCCAGTTGGGGATCGACGGGGTCAAGGCCGCGCTGCTGCGCGAACTCACACCAGCCGAATGCTTCGCTGAGCCGACGCGCCTGGCCCGGGCGATCAAGGCCTTGCCATTGACCCTGGTGAAAACCCGCCCACTGGATGAAGCCATCAGCAGCGCCGGTGGCGTGACATTCGAAGCCTTGGACGAACGCCTGATGCTCAAGCAGATACCCGGCGTGTTCTGCGCCGGGGAAATGCTCGACTGGGAAGCGCCGACCGGCGGCTATCTGCTGACGGCCTGCTTTGCCAGCGGCCGGGCGGCGGGGTTGGGGATGCTGGAGTGGCTAAAGCGCAAGGGTTGAAGACCGAGGCGCGCCTATCGCGAGCAAGCTCGCTCCCACATTGATCGCAATCCTTCTGACAGAACCCGGTCAACTGTGGGAGCGAGCTTGCTCGCGATAGCGATTTATCAGACCCAGCAGGTCATCAAGGCTTGCGCTTACGCGGCCCGGTATTGAACACCGGCACTTTTCGCACCGGCTTGACCGAAGGCTCCACAGGCGCGGCGTCGCCGCTGTCCACCCACTTGCCCAGGTTACGCTTGCCGCCACCGCCCGAGGTTTTCGGTTTCTTCGGCTTTTTCGGTTTCTTGATGACCTGGCCGCTGGCATCGGTGTCCGGTACGCGGTGTTCAGGCTCGAAGTCGTGTTCCATCTGGCGAGTCAACGTCTGACGGGTCAGCGTCTCGATGGCTGACAGCAAATTCACTTCATCTGCGCAGACCAGGGAAATCGCCTGCCCTGTAGCGCCTGCCCGGCCGGTACGGCCGATGCGGTGGATGTAGTCCTCGGCGACGATCGGCAAGTCGAAATTCACCACCAACGGCAAATCTTCGATATCCAGACCGCGGGCGGCAACATCGGTGGCCACCAGGATCTGCACTTCGCTGGCCTTGAAACGGTCCAGCGCTCGTTGCCGGGTGGCCTGGGGTTTGTCGCCATGGATGCCGTCGGCGTTGATGCCCAGGCCCTGGAGTTTTTCCACCAGCGCGTCGACACCGTTGCGGGTCTTGGCGAACACCAGCACTTGCTTCCACTTGTGCTTGCGCATCAGGTGCACGAACAATTCCGGCTTGCGCTTCTTGTCCACCGTCACCACCCACTGCTTGACGGTGCTGGCCGCCACATTGCGCGGGCTTACTTCAATGCTCAGCGGATCGTTGAGCATCTGCTCGGCCAGCAGGCGAATCGCGTCGGAGAACGTTGCCGAGAACAGCAAAGTCTGGCGCTTTTTCGGCAATGCCTTGTAGATGTTCGCCAGTTCTTCGGAGAAGCCCAGGTCGAGCATGCGGTCAGCTTCGTCCAACACCAGGGTTTGCAACTGGTTGAACTTCAGCGCGTTCTGCCGGAACAGGTCGAGCAAGCGCCCGGGCGTGGCGACCAGCAGGTCGACGCCTTTGCGCAGCTTCATCATCTGCGGATTGATGCTGACGCCGCCATACACCGCGTAGGTGCTCAACGGCAGGTTTTGCGCGTACTGACGCACGCTTTCATGCACCTGTTCGGCCAGCTCGCGGGTCGGCACCAGAATCAGCGCCCGCACCGAGTTGGCGGTAACCTTCGGCCCTTCGGTGGTCAGCAGTTGCAACAGCGGCACAGCAAAACCGGCGGTCTTGCCGGTGCCGGTCTGGGCGGCGGCCATCAGGTCGCGACCGGCCAGCACCGCCGGCATGGCTTGGGCCTGCACTGGGGTCGGGGTTTGGTAGCCAAGCGTCTCGAGAGCGCGCAGCAAGGGTTCGATCAGGCCAAGGGTGGCGAAAGTCATGGAAATACCGTAGGAAAAATCAGCGCAAGATGTGCAATGCGCGGCAGTTTACCCTAATTCAGGATACGGCCGGCGCAGGCTTGGGTCTGCGCCACTGGGGCAGGCCGATCAGCACCACCGCACTGATGATCACCAGCATCGCCAAGGCCTCTTCTGTGCCGATGGTTTCACCGGCGAACACGATCCCCAGCAACACCGCCACCGCCGGGTTGACGTAGGCATAACTGGTGGCCGCCGCCGGACGCACGTGCTTGAGCAGATACATGTAGGCGTTGAAGGCGATGATCGAACCAAAAAAAGTCAGGTAGGCCAAGGCAAACCAGCCTTCGAGCGGCGGCATGGCGACCAGGTGTTCGCCGCTGGCCACACTGCCGATCAACAGCACCACGCCGCCCACCAGCATTTCCACCGCACTGGCCATCGCCCCCGCCGGCAACGGCAGGTGCTTGCTCAGCACCGAACCAAAGGCCCAGGACGCCGCCGCGAACACCAGCAAGGTTGCGCCCAACGGGCTCGATTGCAAGTTGGAGCCGAGGTTGAGCATGGCGATGCCGATCAGGCCCAGCGCAATTCCCGCCCATTCCAGACGCGTATTACGTGCGCCCCAGAAGTATCCGCACAGCAGGGTAAACAACGGCACCGTCGCCACGGCTAACGCAGCCACCCCGGAAGCCACACCGGTGTGCTCGGCGACACTGACCGCGCCGTTGCCGAAACTGAGCAACAACACGCCGATGATGCCCCCGGCCTTCCACTGTGCCCAAGTCGGTGCCGGCGCCCCGCGCCAGCGCAGGAAGCCATACATCAGCGACCCGGCAATCACAAAACGAATCCCGGCCAGCAGCAGCGGCGGCCAATGCTCCACGCCGATGCGAATCACCAGGTAGGTCGACCCCCAAATGACGTACAAGGCAAAAAAGGCAGCGATCAATGGCAGAGGAAAACGGCGTGGGCCCGGCATGGTCAGCTCGAAGTCAGGACAATGAGAGACCCTATTCTAGAAAGGCGACAAGCGGAAAATAAGCTACAAAACCTGTTTATCCAGACCATACACTTTTCAAAACATGGAGATCAGCGCTATAAACCGTGCTTTCGAAAGTCACGTCACGTGGAAGCCAAACCGTGGACAAATACGACCGCATGCTACTTGCCGCCCTGCTGGAAAACGGTCGTGCGTCCTACGCCGAACTGGCCCGTAAAGTGAACCTGTCAGCCCCGGCCGTGGCCGAGCGAGTCGCCAAGTTGGAAGCCAGCGGCGTGATTACCGGCTATCAGGCAAAAGTCGACATGGCGAAGATCGGCCTGCCGGTGCAGTGCGTGATCGAACTGCGGATGAACCAGCACGGTAACCAAAAGACCTACGACGAACTGTGCAAGATCCCACAGCTGACCGAGTGTCATCGAGTGACGGGTGATCCCTGCGTGATCATGCAGGCGGCGGTCGGCTCGATGCCGGAGCTGGAAGAACTGATCAACCGCATCGCCAAGTTCGGCTTCAGCAAGACCTCGATCGTGCTGTCCAGCGCCATTGAAAAGCGCGTGCCGTTGGGGCAGTTGGAGGGGAATGGAAAATAAACTGCTTCACACAGATCAACCTGTGGGAGCGAGCTTGCTCGCGATAGCGGAGTGTCAGTCACCATAAGTACTGACTGATCCGACGCTATCGCGAGCAGGCTCGCTCCCACAGTTTTTTCGGTGGTGTGGTCAGAACCCACGATGCCGCTTGAGATGCTCATTGATCTTCGCTGCCGGCACTTTCTGCAAACTGCACAGCAAATCATGGGACAACTCCCGTAACCCATGCTTTTGCCGCAGTTCCGAGGCCAGGTGGGCGGTGAGGTTGGCGGCCATTTCGGCGTCGGCCATGGCCCGGTGAGCCTGGCCGG
Source organism: Pseudomonas sp. G2-4 (assembly GCF_030064125.1). NCBI lineage: Bacteria > Pseudomonadati > Pseudomonadota > Gammaproteobacteria > Pseudomonadales > Pseudomonadaceae > Pseudomonas > Pseudomonas sp. G2-4. Next base: position 5,630,279 of record NZ_CP125957.1, read on the forward strand.
TGTGGGGCAGGCCAGCGAACGCGTTGAGCGTGCCGAGCTTGTGGTTCGGCGCCGCCGGCATCAGGCGCCTGGCCAGCAGCAGTGAACAGGCGAAGTTCTGCAGGCGGGTGCGTTTGATTCGCCCCAGTTCAAAATCCCAGAACTTCTGGTCGAACGCAGCGTTATGGGCCAGCAGCGGCGTGATGCCGACGAACTCGTTGACCTCGTTCATCACCCGCTCCGCTGGCGGCGCGCTGCGCAGCATGGCGTTGCTGATGCCGGTCAGTTGCTCGATGAAGGCAGGCACGCGCACACCGGCATTCATCAGGCTCTGGTAGCGGTCGACGATCCGGCCTTGTTCGAGAATCACCACGGCAATTTCGGTGGCCCGGCAACTGCTGCTGGGTGTGATGCCGGTGGTTTCAAAGTCGATGACTGCGATGCGTTCCAAACCTTTCTGAACTCCTGAAATCAATTCTTGAGCAGCAACGCGCCTTCGATGGGCACGTAGCGGCTGGCGGCGCGGATCAGCGAGTTGGCCGTCAACCCCGGCACGCCATAGGCCACGGCCTGCACGCCGTGCTTGTTGATGATGCGCTCGAGCAGCATGTCGAAATCGCCGTCACCGGAGGCCAGCACCACTTCGTCGACGTGGTCGGCGGCGTCCATGATGTCCAGCGTGATGCCCACGTCCCAGTCGCCCTTGGCCGAGCCATCGCTGCGCTGGATGTAGGGCTTGAGCTTCACGACGAAACCCAGGTTGCGCAGGATCTGCTGGAACTGTTGCTGTTTGCTGTCGCCGCGATCGATTGCATAGGCATAGGCTTCGACGATCTGCCCCTGCTTGCTGACATCGGCCCACAACGCGGCGTAGTTGAAATGGCAGCCATAGGCCTGGCGCACGGTGTAATAGAGGTTCTGGACATCGGCGAACACTGCGATTTTTTTCACCGCGTTTCCTCTTGGATGCACAAGCGCGCAGGCTGGATCGGGCCACCCGGCCCGAAAAGTCGCCCAGTATGCCAGCCCCGAGGATTGTTCCGCGAATAATCGACCCGAGGCGCCAGGGCGCCCCGGACGAATGGCAGGTCAGACGAAGGAATCGTCGTCGCCGAAGGAGGACGAATCGTCGCTGTAGTCCGCGTCGCTGAAACCGCCCTGGTCGCTGCCGTAGGCATCGTTGTCGGCCACGCGCGAATCATCACCCCAGCCGGTGTCGCTGCTGTTACCGGTGTCATTGACCGGTTGAGCCGGCTCTTCCTTGATCACCTCGACGATCTCCTGCGGTTGCTGACCGCTATGGAACAGGCTGCTGATGCCCTGGGCCAACATTACGCCACCGGCCACACCCGCTGCGGTTTTCAAGGCACCGCCGAGGAAACTGCTCGCTGCCGGGGCCTGCTGTTGCGGCGCGCCATAGTTGCCGGGCGACGCACCAAAGCCCTGTTGGGCCGGGGCATTGAAGGCCGGCCGCGCCGGTTCGCGCCAACCGCCACCACCGGATGCCGGGGCGCTGGGGGCGGACGCCGGCCGTGAATCACGGGAACCACCGCCGAAAATACTCGAAAGGAAACCACCGCCACCGCTGGGCGCCGAGGCTGGGTTGCGGGCCTGTTGCACGTCGGCCTGCAACTGCTCGACTTGCTGGGCGAGCTGTTTATTCTGCTCGTCGAGGCGCTTGATCGCGGCCTCTTGCACCAGGATCGCCTGGGCCATGAAATAGCCCGCCGCAGGCTGGTTGGCCAGGTGCTCCTTGATCCGCGCCTCGGCCTGGGCGTCGCGCGGGGCTGAATCCTTTTCGGCCTGTTGCAGCCGTGAAAACAGTCCATCGATCAGGGTTTGCTCTTCGCTGTTCATGGCGACCTCATCAGATTGCCGGGTAGATATCATTCCGGTCCTGAAGACCGGTGCCACCAGTAATGGGGCTCGCCGGATAGGTTTCAACGGTCTTTACCAGATGTTTACGTTTGCTTGTGCGGGCGCCTGATCGGTTAAAGTGTCCGACCGCTTTTTGAATTGCGATTACCGACTCATGAATCCGTTTGACGTGCTGCGCGACTCTTTGTATTTCTTCAAGCGACATCTGGGCCGGATCGCCCAACTGTGCCTGCCGCTGGTGATACTCGAGGCCGTGTTGCAGCAAGGATTGAACAGTGCCATCGGCCCCGAAGGTTTTCCCGGCTACAGCTTGATCGTCGGGCTGCTGGTGTATCCGCTTTATACCGTCGCGTTGATCTTGTTTCTCGACGCCCGCAGTCGCGGTGAATCGCCGCCCGCCCGTGACCTTCTTGCAACGGCCCTGACCCTGTGGCCACGCTTTGCCTTGCTGACGGCCCTGAACACGCTGCTGATCCTGGTGGGCATTTCGTTGTACTTCCTGCCGGGCCTGTGGCTGATGGTGGTCCTGGCCTTCGGTGAGTACCTGCTGGTGCTGCGGGGCTTGGCGCCGCTGGCCGCCATGAAGGAAAGCCTGCGCATGAGCCGCGGCCATTTCTGGCGGATCCTGTTGTGCATTCTCTGTGTGATGGTGCCGCTTTGGCTGCTCAAGGGCGCCAGTGTCTCGGTATATCCACCGCCTCAGAACCCCTTGATCAGCTTGCTGATCGAGAGCGTTCACAGCTTCTTGCAACTGTTCACCAGCGTGGTGCTGTTCCGGATGTTCATGCTGATCGAAGCGAAGCCTGACAACCGCTGACCGCACACTGCGACGGGCTTGGGCTTGAGAACCGCTCTCGGGTATGCTCGGGATCACTTTTGCGTATCGTCCATAAGCCGAGCCATGACCCGTCTACTGCGCTACACCCTGCTGGGCCTGCTGCTGATCCTCTGCCTGGCCGCCCTATCGATCTACAGCCTGACCTGGCGCCCACAAGCCAGGGAAGCGATACCGGTCAGTTGCGCCGCCAACGCCGCGCCGCTGATGCCCGGCCAGGCCTTGAAGGTGATGACCTGGAACGTGCAGTTCCTGGCTGGCAAGCGCTACGTGTTCTGGCACGACCTGGCCCAAGGCAACGACGAACGCCCGACCCCGGAAGACATGGCCTTCAGCCTCGATGAGGTAGCCCGGGTCATTCGCGACGAGCAACCGGACCTCGTGTTGCTCCAGGAACTGGACAACGGCGCCAAGGCCAGCGACTACCAGGACCAGCTCAAGCTGTTGCAGGAACGCTTGGCCGACCTCTATCCATGCAGCACCAGCGCCTTCGACTGGAAGGCTGACTTCGTCCCCGAGCCGCACATCTTCGGCAGCGTCGGCCGGCAACTGGCGACGCTGAGCCGCTACCGCATCGACCACGCCGAACGGGTGCAATTGCCGGTGGCCGACGCCAACTTCATCAGCCGGCAGTTCCAACCGAAAAATGCCTTGTTGGTGAACTATGTGGCACTGAGTGGCGGCGGTCAGCTGGTGGTGCTCAACACCCATCTGGAACGAGCCACCGAGCCCGACGACACGCTGCCGAACCAGGTCACTGCCGTGGCCAAGGCCCTGGACAAACTCGAATCCGCCGGCACGTCTTGGCTGATCGGCGGTGACTTCAATCTGCTGCCCCTGGGCCAGTACCGGCGCCTGCCTTCCGAGCAACGCACGCCCTATGCCGCCGACAGTCCTCTGCACTTGCTGTGGGACAAATATCCGATGATCCCCACCAACAACGAAGCCAGCGGCATCGACCGCGAGCACTGGCTGACCCACTACCCGAACGACCCCGGCCTCAACGGCCCGGACCGGACCGTTGACTACCTGTTCTACAGCCCGCGGATCAAACGGGTTGAAGCTCAGGTGCGGCAGGACGATACCTTGCGTATTTCCGATCATTTGCCGGTGATTGCGCGGTTCCTGTTGCCGGCAGCGCCTTAGCAGGACTCACCTAAGCCCCCTGTGGGAGCCGAGCTTGCTCGCGATTGCGGTGGATCAGCAGCATTGTTATTGGCTGAGACACCGTTATCGCGAGCAAGCTCGGCTCCCACAGGGTTTGTATTTCAGATTCAAATTCGGAATCAGCTCACTTGCGCGGCTTGACCCGGGCCGTCGCCTCCGCCACCAACGGATCATCCGGCCAGTAATGCTTGGGATACCGCCCCTTCAAATCCTTCTTCACCTCGGCATACGTGCTGCGCCAGAAGTTCGCCAAATCCTGGGTCACCTGCACCGGCCGGCGCGCTGGTGACAACAGATGCAGCTTGACCACCTGACGGCCGCCGGCGATGCGCGGGGTGTCGGCCAGGCCGAAGAGTTCCTGCAAGCGCACCGCCAGGATTGGTGGATGTTCGCTGTAGTCCAGGCGAATCGACGAGCCCGAGGGCACGCTCAAATGGTGGGGCGCCTGTTCGTCCAGGCGTTGCGGCAACGGCCAGGGCAACAAGTTGTGGACGATGCTCGACAGGTCCAGGTTAGCGAAATGACTGAGGCGCGAGACACGTCCCAGGTACGGCATCAACCAATGCTCCAGACTGTCCAGCAATGCCCTATCGCTAACGTCAGGCCATTCGCTCTCGCCCTTGGCCTCCAGCTCAAGTCGACGCAGCAGCGCCACGCGCGCCTGCCATTGACGCAGCTCCGGGGTCCAGGGCAATAGCTCCAGGCCCTTGCGCCGCACCAGGTTCACCAGCGCCTGGCTGCGGGCGGACTCGTCCAGGCCGGTCAGCGGTTCGCGGCTGAGGACCAGTTCGCCGACCTTGCGCTGGCGCTCGGCCCGCAGCACGCCTTCGCGCTCGTCCCAATCCAGTTGATCCACCACGCGAACCTGTTCGGCCAACACCGAATCGAACAGCGCCGGGGCGAAATCCGTCGCCAGGTAGATGCGCTCTTCCCGCTGGCCCTGACGACTGCCCAAGTCGGCGATCACTAACCAGGCTTGCTTCATCAGGCTGTCGGCCTCGGCAAACAACGCCGCGCGGCCGTTGGCCAGGCGATATTCCGCGCCGCCGGGCCGGCGCTGCTGGGCGACGCGGTCCGGATAGGCCAACGCCAGCAATGCGCCAAGCCAGCGCGGATGATCGGGGTCGGCGACGGCTTCCTGGGCCTTGCCCCGCAGGTAACCGCGATATTGCCGGGCCAATTGCCGCGCCCGCTGCACGCCACCCTGGGCGCCGCGCGCCGGGCGTTCTTCGCCAGACAGCAACACCAGACGACTGTGCAGGTCCGCGCCGGCACCCCGGAGAATATCGCGCTCGCCCAACAGCGCGGCGACGTTACAGGCCATGTCCGCCAGCCCCAACGCCTGCCCGCGCAGCAGCAAATGGGCAATGCGCGGGTGGGCGGGCAGTTCGGCCATGGTCTGGCCGTGGCGGGTCAGTTGCTCGCCCTCCAGCGCACCCAGGCGTTGCAGCAGGTCTTGGGCCTGGGCATAAGCGGCGGCGGGCGGAATGTCGAGCCAGACCAATTGTTGCGGCGTCACGCCCCAGCGCCCCAGTTGCAGGGCCAATCCGGCCAGGTCCGCCGAAAGAATCTCCGCACTGCCGTAGGCGGCCAATTGTTCGTGCTGGTCTTCGGACCACAACCGGTAACACACCCCCGGCTCCAGACGCCCGGCCCGACCGGCCCGCTGCGTGGCGCTGGCCCGGGAAATACGCTGGGTGTCGAGACGGGTCATGCCACTGCCCGGATCGAAACGTGGCACCCGGGCCAACCCGGCGTCGATCACCACCCGCACACCGTTGATGGTCAGGCTGGTTTCGGCGATGTTGGTGGCCAGCACCACTTTGCGCTGACCGGGCGGCGCGGGGTCGATGGCGGCGCGTTGGGCCGCCAGGTCCAGTTCGCCATGCAGCGGGCAGAGCAACACGTTGCCGCCCTCGCCCAAGGCATCGGCCAATTGCTGATGCACCCGACGGATTTCCGCTTGCCCGGGCAAGAACACCAACACGCTGCCGGTTTCGTCGTGCAGCGCATCCAGCACGGTCTGCACCAGTCGCGGCTCGATGAATTCACCGGGCTGGAACGGCCGGCCCCAGCGCACAGTCACCGGAAACATACGGCCTTCGCTGCGCAGGATCGGCGCGTCGTCCAGCAACCCGGCCAGGCGCTCGCCTTCGAGGGTGGCGGACATCAGCAGGATTTTTAGCGGTTGGTCTTCGCGAAACAGCTCGCGGCCGTTGAGGCTCAGGGCCAGGGCCAGGTCGGCATCGAGGCTGCGTTCGTGGAACTCATCGAAAATCAGTAGCCCCACGCCTTCCAGCGCCGGATCGTCCTGCAGGCGGCGGGTGAGGATGCCTTCGGTGACCACTTCAATACGGGTCTTGGGGCCGACCTTGCTCTCGAGGCGAATCCGGTAGCCGACCGTTTCACCGACCTTTTCCCCCAGCTCGCTGGCCAGGCGCTCGGCCGCCGCCCGTGCCGCCAGGCGTCGGGGTTCGAGCATCAGGATGGTCTGCCCGGCCAGCCAGGGCTCGTTCAACAGGGCCAAGGGAACGCGGGTGGTTTTACCGGCACCGGGCGGTGCTTCGAGCACCGCTTCGTGGCGCGACGCCAGGGCTTGACGCAGGGCGGGTAAAACTTCATCAATCGGCAAAGAAATCATGCTGGCTCCAAAACAGAGGGCCGAGTATAACGGCGAACTGTTTAGCGTGGTCTGGACTCCAACCAGCAACGCCTTTATCTGCTCAGGAGATTGCTATGCGTATTCCCTTTCGCGTAATCGGCGGCGTCCTGGTCGCCACCCTGCTGACCCAGGTCAGCGCCTGCGGCTCGATCTTCTACCCGGACCGGCGTGGCCAGATCGACGGCAAGATCGACCCGGCGATTGCCGCGCTCGATGCCGTCGGCCTGCTGTTCTACATCATCCCCGGCCTGATCGCCTTCGCGGTGGACTTCGCCACTGGCGCCATTTATTTCGAGCCGGGCCGAAGCGTCCAGATCGAGCCAGAAAAACTCAAGCCGGCCATCAACCCCGACGGCACCGTCAATAACCACAAGCTGCAAGCGATCCTGGAAAGCGAACTGGGCCGCAGTTTCCCGTTGGACGATCCACGGCTGATCCAGCACAAGGGCAACGCCCAGCAACTGGCCGCCCTCGGTCTCAAACCGGCGGCATGACAGGCGCCACTGAAGGAACGAGCGCGCCATGACCACCAGCACCGAACACGCTCGCCTGCTGCGCCTGGCCACCCGGGCTTCTGTGGCCGTGGCGCTCATCCTGGTGATTGCCAAGGCGCTGGCCTGGTGGCTGAGCGGTTCGGTGAGCATGCTCGCCGGCCTGACCGACTCGGCCCTGGACGGCGTCACGTCGCTGCTTAATCTGCTGGCGGTGCATTACGCATTGCGCCCCGCCGACGATGATCATCGCTACGGACACGGCAAGGCCGAATCCCTGGCCGGCATGGCCCAGGCGCTGTTTATCGGCGGCAGTGCCGTGTTGATTGCCTTGCAGGCGTTCGAGCGGTTGAAAAACCCGCTGCCGGTGGACGCCCCTTGGCTCAGCGTCGGGGTGATCGTGTTTTCCCTCGGACTGACCCTGGCGTTGTTGGCGTTGCAACATCGGGTCATCCGTGCCACCGGCTCCAATGCCGTGCGCGCCGACTCCCTGCACTATCGCTCCGACCTGTTGCTCAACGGCAGCATCCTGGTCGCCCTGGTGCTGGCCGGGTTCGGCTGGTATCAACTCGACGCCTGGTTCGGCCTGGGCATTGCGGCGTACATCCTGTGGAGCGCGATCCAGATAGCCCGGGAAAGCTTCGCCGTGCTGATGGATGAGGAACTGCCGCCCGACGTCAGCCAGCACATGCTGGAACTGGCTTGTGCCGTGCCGGGAGTCGTTGGCGCCCACGACCTGCGCACGCGGATTTCCGGCAACCACTGGTTCGTGCAGCTGCACCTGGAGTTGCCGGGGGAACTGACCCTGTCAGTGGCCCACGGCATCAGCGACCAGGCGGCCGACGCGATCCATCGCGCTTACCCGAAGGCCGAAGTGCTGGTTCATGCTGATCCGCTGGAAGTGGTGAGCGGGTCCAAAGCTTGATGGCCTGAACTGCGCTGAATCAGTAAGTCACCTGATACCCACGACTGCTCAAGCAACTACCCTGGGCCTGGCGATAGGTCTGCACCACCTCCGGTGCCGGCGGGTAGGTGTAGCTGCGCGGATCGAAACCACTCTGCTGCACCGCCCAGCGATAGCAATCGTACCCATCCTGGTTGACCTGCTCGGGCGACTGGCCGTTGGCTGGATAAGCCACCACGTCGTAGCTGTTGCCTTGGGGCTGAGGTTGCGGGTTGGCCACCGGCGGCTCGACCACGACGTAATCCTGGGTATTGGCTTCGTAGATGTAATAAGCGCCGGCGGCGAGAAAGAACAACGAGCTGCCGATCCACACTTCCCTGGCGTAATCGGGCAGATAGCGGGTGCGAATGCCCCGTGGCGGCGCGACCACCACATAACGCGGCCCTTGAGGACGATACCAATAGCCGCCGGAATAGAAATAGTCATGACCACGATAAGGCACGCGGTAGTTGCGGTCCGGAAAACGGTCGATCACGTACCCCGGGCGGTATTGCGGCCCCGGGCCCCAGCCATTGCCATGACCGTCCGGCCGACCGGGCCAATGCTGTTCGGGACGGTTGTCACGCCCCGGGCGGGGCCCAGCGTTGGGATAGCCGTCGCTGCGGCGCGGAATATCGCGGTAATACCCTGGTTGCGGTTCCCGGGTCTGGGTCACGCTGTCGGGCCGGCCCTGGATCGGCAGATTGTTGCCAGGTTGCTGCGGCCCACGACCATGGCCGTTGGGGTCTTGAGGCCCACGGTCGGGGCGCTGGCCGCCCTGGTATTGAGGCTGCGGCTTGACCTCGAACTGGCGGCTGTTGTCACCACGAATGATTTCATTGCTCTGCGGCCGGGGCTGGCCGGAATACCCCTGGCCGTTACCGCCTCGCCCGTCCTGGCCGCGACCGCCGTCCGGGCCACCGCGGTTTTGCTGATCGTCGGCCATTCCCTGCGCACTGACACTTGCCCACAACAGACCAACACCTGCCAAACGCCAGATGCGCGACTTCATGTTATTCCTCACAACGGTTCAAGGCCTGACGATAAGACTCGGAAAAGCCCAGGCCGGTTCTGCGACAGGTTATCAGTCACGGGGGTTATTTCGCAGTGCATTTTCCTGGGTCTTGCCGCCACGTTCCCCTAAAGTTCGCGTCAATACTCGCAACCAAGGGCCATAAGCCACCACCCAAAAATTACTGGCAATTACCGTTCGTCGTTTTTTCGAGCCATTTTCTAATACAAGGAGTTTTACCATTTAATATGCCCACCGATTCATCGGGCGACATGGATTCCGGTCCGCCTGAAATGACCGTTGGCATTTGCCGCAGTTGGCCGTTCAAGGGAATGAAGGCATGACCCGCTTTGGTACTACGCACATTTTGGCTTCTTGTGCGCTTTTTACATCCCTGGCTCATGCCGCTCCCCTCCAGACTCCCGGCGACCGCGATCTGATTCGTGATCGCCAGCAGCAATTGCTGCAAGAGCAACAAAAACGCCTCGACGAACTCCAGCAACTGCCCGGCAAGACATTGCCCGCGCCTGAGCCGGCCAAACCCGACGACAGTCGCTGCTTCGACATCAAGACCATCGAACTCGAGGGCGCGCCCCACCTCGACGCTGGCACGCGAGAGCAATTGCTCAGGCCCTACCAGAACCAATGCCTGTCGGTCGTGCAGATCAACACGCTGCTCAAGGCCGTGACCCATCATTACCTTGAACGCGGCTTCGTCACCACGCGCGCTTATCTGCCACAGCAGGATCTGTCGGGCGGAGTGCTGAAAATCGTGGTAGTCGAAGGGCGTCTTGAAGGCTTCGACAGCTCCGCCCTGGCCAGCCCCCGCGAGTTGACGATGACGTTTCCCGGCGAGACTGGCGAGCTGCTGAACCTGCGGGAACTGGAGCAACTGGTGGACCAACTCAGTCGCTTGCCGTCCCGCCAGGCCCAGCTTGAACTGACGCCAGGCGAGCAGGTCGGCGGCAGCCGCATCGGCTTCAAGGGCGAGCGGGAAAAACCCTGGCGCGTCTCGGCGATGCGCAGCAATGACGGCGACCGCAGCACGGGCCAACAACAGATGGGCCTGGGGTTGGACTGGGACAGCCCGCTGGGCCTCGCCGACCAATTGAGCCTGCGCACCAACCAGGACGCCGTCAGCGACCACTGGCGCCACTCCGACAACCAAAGCCTGTACTACAGCGTGCCCTACGGCTGGTGGACGTTCAACTATGCCTACAGCCAGAGTTTCTACCGCGCCCGCAACGACGCCCAAGGCTTTACATTCGGCTATGACGGCACCAGCAAGAACCATGCGCTTCGCGCCGAGCGCGTGCTGCATCGCGACAACATCAGCAAGACCGGCATCAGTTTCGGCCTCAGCCAGCTGCGCACGCGCAACTACATTGATGAAAATTTCATCGACACCTCCAGCGTGACCATCACCGAGACCCAACTGAACGTCAACCATGGCCGGCGCATCGGTTCGGCGTTCATCAACCTGGATGCCGGTTGGCAACAGGGGATTGGGGCGCTGGATGCCCAGCGGGACAGCCCTCATAGCGGACCGCAGTCGCGCTACAACAAATACAGCCTGACCCTGAGCTACTTGCAGCCGTTCCGGCTGTGGGGTGAAAGCTTCAGCTTCGACAGCCTTGCCACAGGGCAGCGCAGCGAAGATGAACTCTACAGTCCGCAACGAATCAGCCTGGGCGGTGTCAGTTCGGTACGAGGCCTGCAAGACCAGACGTTGACCGGGGACAGCGGCGGTTACTGGCGTAACCAGTTGCGCTGGCGTCGGGCAGTGACCTGGGAACCCCTGCTGCCCCTCTTGCAAGAGTACGGCGTGGCGTTCGCCTACGACGTCGGGGTCATCGAGGGCAGGTCCTCGAACCCTGATGAGCGCGGCCGCGTCAGCGGCAATGCCCTGGAGTTCAATGCCAGGGGCAAGAACCTCGCTACTTCCGTGAGCTTTGCCCGCTCACTGGAACGCCCGGGGATTATCGAAAAACGTGAACGCCCGGTGTATTTCCGCGTCGATCTGTTTTTCTGACACCGAATCGCTTTTGTACTTGGAAGACTCGCACATGGACGTCCGTACCCCGCTGTCTCAATGCATTGCCCTGTCGTTGGCCTCTATTGTGCTCCTCAATCCCATTGTCGCCGCGGCGGCGGGCCTTGCAGTGGACGCGGCGGCAGGTGGCAAAACGACCATTGGCGCGGCGGGCAATGGCGTACCGGTGATCAACATCAACGGCACCAATGGCAGCGGGCTGTCCCACAACAAGTTCGTCGACTACAACGTCGGCAAAAATGGCGTGATTCTCAACAACGCGACCGGCAAGACGCAGAACACCCAACTGGGCGGAATCATCGTCGGCAACAGCAACCTCAAGGGCCAGGCCGCGCAAGTCATCCTCAACGAAATCACCAGCGGCAATCGCAGCCAAATGGCCGGCTACACCGAAGTAGCCGGGCAAGCGGCGCGCGTCATCGTCGCCAACCCCAACGGCATTACCTGCAGCGGTTGCGGTTTTATCAATACGCCCCGCGCCACCCTGACCACCGGTAAACCGGTCATGGAAGGCCAGCGTCTGGACCGCTTCCAGGTCGACGGTGGCGACATCAGCATCGAAGGCGCAGGCCTGGACGCCAGCGATGTCGACCAGTTCGACCTGATTACCCGCAGCGCCAAGCTCAACGCCAACATCTATGCAAAAAACCTCAACGTGGTGACCGGCCGCAACGACGTCAACGCCAACACGCTGAGCGCCACCGCCCGCACCGACGACGGTAGCGAAAAACCGGAGCTGGCCATTGATAGCTCGGCCTTGGGCGGCATGTACGCTGGGGCGATTCGGCTGGTAGGCACCGAACAGGGCGTGGGTGTACGCCTGGCTGGCGACATGGCCGCCACCGTAGGAGACATCCAGATCGATGCCGGTGGCAAGGTCAGCATGGCCAACGCCAGCGCCAACCAAGCCATCGCGGTCAGCGGGCAAAGCCTCGACCTCCAGGGCAAGGTCTATGCCGGCACCCAGGTCAAGGTGAACGCCCGGGGTGATGTGACGGTGGGCAAGAGCGTTGCCGCTCGCGACAAAGTCAGCATCACCAGCGCCGGCAAAGTCACCAACAGTGGCATCGTCGAAGCCGGGGTGAACCCGAATAACACTCGCAACCAGAGCGGCGACGTCGTCGTCACCGCCCAGAAACTGAGCAACACCGGCAACGTCATCGCCAGCCGCACCCTTGAAGTGGGTGCCCGTGAGTTGATCGACAATCAGAACGGCATTATCCAGGGCACCAACGTCAGCCTGACCAGCGCTCGCCTGGTCAACCAGGGCACCACGGCACGAGTGCTGGGTACAAGTGCGCTGTCGCTGGTGACTCCGGCCATCGTCAACCTCGGCGGTCTGATCCGTTTCGGCGACGGCCAGTCCACCACCCTGAACCTGGACAGCCTGGACAACACCGACGGCCATCTTGAACTGGCCGGCGGCAGCCTCGAACTCAACGCCAAGCAACTGACCAACCTGCGCGGCTCGGTGATCGCCGATCAATTGCAAGTGACTGCCCAACGCCTGGACAACCAGCGCGGTCTGATCGCTTCCAGCGTCGGCCAATCCATCATCCAGATCAGCGACCAACTCGACAACACCGACGGCGTACTGCAAGCACAGAGCCTGTTGGATATCAGCGCTGACCAGGTGTTGAACCAGGGCGGCAAACTCGTCGCCGATCACCTGAAACTGACCGCCGAGCGTCTGAATAACAGCGCCAATGGCCTGATCAGCGCCGAGTTGGGCAACAACGAATTGACCGTCACCCAAGACCTGAACAACCAGGGTGGTCGGATCCAGGCAACCTCCGCGTTGACGCTCAAGACCGGGAGCACGGACAACACGGGCGGCGTCCTGGTGGCCCAGCAACTGAGCCTTGTCAGCCAAGGGGCCTTGAACAACCAGCAAGGCAAAATCAGCGCCGACCACCTGACCGTTTCCGCCCAGGACGTGGACAACACCGAAGGCCTGCTGCAAGGCACCGGTGTCGCCACCCTGACCGCGCGCGACCTGAACAACCTCAAGGGCAACGTCAACGGCGGCCAGCTCACCGCTGACTTGGGCAGCCTCAGCCAGAACGCTCAAGGTGTCCTCAGCGCCGAAACCGGCAAGCTGACGATGGTCGTGGCCCGGCAACTGAACAACAGTGCCGGCCACCTGCAATCCAAGGCCGGCAACCTCGACATCACCGCGGCCGACTTGAACAATCAACAAGGCGTGGTCGTCGGCAAGCAACTGCTGTTGACTCAAAGCGGCTTGCTGGATAACCGCGGCGGCCGCGTGGTGGGCGATCAGTTGACCCTCGTCGCCGGGCGCATCGATAACAGCACCAACGGTTTGCTGCTGGCCGGTACCGGCGGTGCGCTGCTGACCCTGAAGGATCAAGGCTTGACGCCTGGGCAGTTGCTCAACACTCAGGGGCGCGTGCAGAGCGACGGCCATTTGCAGGTCGACGGTAGCGAGATCGAGAACCACGGCGGCGTGCTGCTGGGCAGCAGCGTCGGGGTCAACACCACCCGTCTGGATAACAGCGCCCAGGGCTCGATGATAGCCACCGGCGGGGCCATCGGGCTGGCGGTTTCGGGCGTATTGAACAATGCCTTGGGCCTGATCGATGGCGGTGATGCGTCGGTGCTTGTGACCCAGGCGACCCGGATCGATAACCAGGGCGGCACGCTCACCGGCAAGCGCCTGGACATCCAAGGCACGGTTGTGGACAACCGCAAGGGCCAATTGTTGTCTGGCGTCGATGGTTTGAAAATAACCGCGACCAGCGTGGACAACAGCGCCGGCCTGATACTGGCGCAGGCGGGTCACGCTGACTTGCAACTCAATCAGGGCGCGCTGGACAACCAGGGCGGAGCCTTGCAAGGCAGCAGCGTCGAAGTCGTCGCCGCCTCTGCGAACAACAACGCACTGGAAGGCAAGGCCGGACTCATCAACGCCCAGGCCGGCGACCTGAAACTGCTGATCGATAACCTGACCAACCAGGCGGGTCGTCTCTATGCCCAAGGCCTGCTGAGCAGCCAGGGCCAGACCCTGGACAACCGCGCTGGCGGTGAGATCAGTGCCAGGACCTTGAGCCTCAACGCGCTCAATACCTATAACCAGACCGGCCTGATCGAATCCGGCGGCAACCTGCTGCTGACTGGCGGGAATCTTCATAACAGTGCTGGCCGCATCCGTGCCCTGGGTGGCGATCTCAGCCAGATCCTGCTCACAGGTGCCCTGGACAACCAGAGCGGCTCCATCGGCATCACCAGCCAAGCCGTCACCCTCAAGGCCGGGGCGCTGAACAACCTCGCCGGCAGCCTCGAACACGCCGGGACAGGCCTGCTCGATATTGACCTCACCAGCCTGACCGGCAACCAAGGCAGCATCACGAGTCTGGGCAGCGGGGATGTGGACATTGGCTCGATCGACGGCACCGGGCGCCTGCAACTCAACGGCGCACTGGATCTGACCGTAGGCGGCGACGTCAACCTGCTGGCCGGTGACCGCATTGCCAGCGCCGGCGGCCTGAGCCTGAGCGCAGCCACCCTGAACAACAGCGGTGAAGTGCTCAGTGACGGCGATCTGGGCCTGGTGCTCAGTGGTGACCTGAACAACAACGGCCTGCTGTCGGCAGCCAAGGCCGTCAGCATCTCGGCGGGCAACCTGACTCAAAATAACGGACGCATCGCCAGCGGCGGCAATACCACGCTCGCCCTGCGCGGCAACCTGGACAATCTGGGGCGACTGATCGCCAATCAGAACCTCAATATCCACGCCACCCAAGTCACCAACCGCGGCACCCTCGGTGCCATGGGCCAGCTGGATATCTTCGCGGGCAACGGCATCAGCACCTCGGCCAATACCCTGGTCTACAGCGGGGGCGACATGAATCTGCGCGGCGCCACCCTGAGCAACCACTACGGTGACATCTACAGCAAGGGCAACCTGAGCTTTGCCGGCCTTAACGACACTCAGGCACAAAGCCTGAGCAACCGCTCGGCGAACATCGAAAGCGAGGGCGACATGAACCTCAATGTCGCCAGCCTGGAAAACACCAAGGATGAGTTCGAAATCGGCGAATCCCTGGTCAGCCGCCGCATCGACATCAACTGCACCGACTGCTCCGGCAAGCACCACACCGCGACCTTTATCGTCAACAGCACCTACCTGGGTAAAATCATCAAGGATTCTCCGGGTGCACGCCTGATTGCCGGGCGTGACCTGCTGATCAATGCCGGCACCGTGGAAAACAAGCAAAGCCTGATCGCCGCCAACCGCGATGCGTTCGTCAACGCCACTAACTTCTACAACCGCGGCGCGACCCTCGACCAACGCGTTGAAAGCACCACTTACTTCCTGCACGGTGTGAAGCAGGGCGACTTCCGTTGGGCAGAATCCAATGCCAATGCCTGGAACGCGGCCAACGCCGGCAGCGCTCCGGATCAGCAGCAACCGATTCCGACAGCAATCACCCAATATCCGCTCATCGGCCAGAGCAGCGTTGTACAGAACGGCACCCAAACCGGTTCCGCCTCAACCTTGCAGTCGGGTCGTCAGTTGAACCTCATCGTCACCGGTAATCTTGAAAACGGCACGTTGACTCAACAGGCCCAAGCTCAGTTGACCGGCCAGAGCCTGACCAATACCGTTGGCCTGGTCGGTGGCCAGACCATCACCGTCAATGCCTTGGGCAGCGGTGGCAGCACCCAGGTGGCGGCGGATGTACGTCGCGTCGAACGTGTCACGGCCGATGGCAGCACCCAAGTGAGCTTTGCACCCGTGGACTTTGCCGGCGTGCCTTTTGTCGCCGTCGATCCCACCGCACTCGGCACTTATCGCCTGCCGGAAGGTGACTACGGCCTGTTCGTGCGCAGCCAGAACCCCGACAGCCGCTACCTGATCGAGACCAACCCGAACCTGACCAACCTCTCGCGATTCCTGAGTTCCGACTACATGTTGGGCCAGTTGGGCTACAACGACGACCGGAGCTGGCGTCGCCTGGGTGACGGCCTGTACGAAACCCGCCTGATTCGCGAAGCGGTGCTGGCCCAGACCGGCCAGCGCTTCCTTGCCGCCAGCCTGACCAGTGACTACGACCAATATCAGTACCTGATGGACAATGCCATCACCTCCAAAGACTCGTTGCAACTGAGCGTCGGCGTGGCGCTGACCTCACAGCAAGTGGCTGCGTTGACCCATGACATCGTCTGGATGGAAACCCGCCGGGTACAGGACCAGGACGTTCTGGTGCCGGTGCTCTATCTGGCCCAGGCCGAGTCGCGCAACCTGCGCGGCGGCAGCCTGGTGCAAGCCCGGGATATCAACCTGATGGCCGGCAACGACCTGACCAACGTCGGCACCCTGCGAGCCAGCAACAACCTGACGGCCGAAGCGGGGAACAGTCTCTACCAGGGTGGCCTGGCGCAAGCCAGCGAGCGGGTAAGCCTGATGGCCCAGAACAGCATCCGCAACGCACTGGGTGGCGAAGTACGCGGCCATCAGGTCGACCTTAACGCTGTCAAAGGCGATATCGTCAACGAGCGCGCCGCCATGGAAGTACTTTATGGCTCCGGCTCGCGGACCAACCTGGACCAGGGCAGCCTGATCAGTGCCCGTCAGCAATTGAATGTCAGTGCCGGACGCGACCTGACCAACAAAGGCCAGATCCACAGCGACGGCAATGCCAGTCTCAGCGCCGGTCGCGACGTGGACATGCTCGCGGTACAAGATCACACCTTTACCCAACACGCGATCCGTCGTGGCCTGGTGACCAATGACACAGTGAAGACCCTGGGCTCGAGCGTCACCACGGGCGGCGACCTGAAAGTGAACGCCGGTCGCGACATGGCTATCGTGGCGAGTCAGGTCAAGGCCGGTCATGACCTGGCCCTCAACGCCGGCAATGACATGGCCATTGTCTCAGGCCAGGATGAGCAGTCCTCGACCTTCATCCAGAAGAAAAAAGGCTCCTGGGGCAAAAGCAAAACCACCCAGAGCGCGGACTCGGCGACCACCAACGTGGCTTCGCAGATCGAAGCCGGGCATGACCTGACCGTCAACATCACCCAGGACAAGGACGGCCGCATCGGCCTCAATGGCGGCCGCGACGTGACCGTCGTCGGCAGCCAGCTCAAGGCCGGTAACGACTTGCTGGTCGGCGGTGCCGGCGACGTGAACCTGATGTCGGCGCAAGAGCAGACCGACAGCAGCTACAGCGTGAAGAAAAAGGGCAGTTTCGGCCTGAGTAAAAGCGGTAGCAGTAGCAGCTCCAGCAGCATCACCCAGGTGGGCAGCGAGCTGAGCGCCGGTAACGATGCAGTGGTGGTCGCGGGCGGTAACGTCAACGTGTCCGCCAGCCGTATCGACGCCAAGCGCGATGCCGAGTTGCGCGCCGGGATGATCGACAAGAACGGCGACGTCAACCTGATGGACGCGGCCAACGAGTCCACCAGCCACAGCGAGAAATACAAAAGCAAAGTCGGCTTCAGTACCTCCGGCAACTTCATCTCCATCGCCTCGGCGAAAAAGTCCGGGCAGGAAAACCTCCAGACCCAAAGCGTCGGCAGCCAGGTCACTGGCGGGCGCGATGTCACCGTGCAAAGTATCCGCGATGTGAACATGATCGGCAGCAGCGCCGAGGCCGGACGTAATCTGCAAGTGGGCGCCGGACGCGACGTCAACGTGTTGGCCGGTGCCAACAGCCAGGACCAGAGCAACTGGAAATCCCAGAAGCAGAGCGGCCTGTCCCTGGAAAGCGACCGCAACGGTTTCACCGCGTTTGCCGGGCGCGAAGCGACCAAGACAAAGTCCCGCGACGCACAGCAGACTACCGCCGGCAGCCAATTGGTGGCCGGGCAGGACGTCACTGTCAAGGCTGGACGCGACCTGACCCTCGAAGGTGCGGGGCTGGACGCCGGACGCGATATCAGCCTGCAAGCCTCCCGCGACATCAATGTCGATGCCGTCGATGAAACCTTCATCCAGGAGCGCAGCAAGACCCGCGACCGCAACGGCCTGACCGTCAACATCAGCCACAACTATGGCAACACCATGGATGCCATCAACGGCACCGGCAAGGGTGAAGACAACGTCAGCAAGGCCTCCAGCGTGCTCAGCACCGTGGACGCCATCAACTCCTTCACCTCCGGGCCAACCAGCGCCACCCACTTTGGCTCGGCCAGCCAGGGCACCAGCTCACGTTCGCAGATCCGTGAGAACGTTCCATCCACCCTGAGCGCGGGGCGTGACATCAACGCAGTGGCGGGTAACGACCTCAATGTTCGTGGCAGTCAGTTCGAGGCTGGACGCGACATCACCCTGGTGGGCAAGAACGTCAACCTGGACGTGGCCCGTGGCACGATCGATCAGGAAAGCCAGACGACCCGCAGCCAGGGCGGCATCAATGGCCAGAGCGGCGGCGGCAGTGCCCGCGCAGGGATCGGCGGCAGCAATGGCGTGGCCAGCGAAGAATTGACCCAGGGCACCAACACGCCAAGCGTGCTGCTCTCCGGGCGTGACACCAACATCGAGGCCTCCGAGAACCTGACCATGATCGGGACCCAAGTGATTGCCGGCAAGGACATCGATTTGCGTGCCGGCAAGGACCTGACCATCCGCGCCGCACAGAACGACTCCGACAGCGAATCCACTCGACGCAGCGGTGGTGGAGAAGTCGGCATCGCCCTGGGCGGCAAGGATTTCATCGCTGTCTATGCCAGCGTCGACATGGGCAAGGGCAAGCTGGAGCGGGAAACCGAGAAACAGCAGACCGCCTACCTGTACGCGGGCAACCAGCTGCGCTTCAACAGCGGCAACGACACCACCATCGCCGGCGCCAACCTGCGCGCCGACGAAGTGGTTGGCCGCGTGGGCGGCGACCTGCTGGTATCGTCGGTGCCAGACACCGGCAAAGTCAGCGGCAAACAGCTGGATGCCAGTGTCACCGTGAGCATCGGCCTGGCCGGCGGCGGAGGCGTCAGCGGTTCGCTGGGTGTGGGCAAGACCACCGGCAAGACCAACTGGGTCGAGCAACAAACCAGCATCACCGGTAAAAACGGCGTGGATATCCGCACCGAGAAACACACCCAGATCGACGGCGCGCTGATCGCCGCCGACAACGGCAAGCTCAAGCTCGACACCAACACCCTGGGCTTCCGTGACATCAATGGCGTGGACAAGGAGCACAGCTACTACGTCAACGTGGGTGGCGCCTTTGGTTGGGGTGCGGATGCTGGCAACGGCGCCCAGGCCACCGGCGGCAAGGACGTGGCCTTCACCAGTGACAAGAGCCTGAGCGGCGCGCCCAAGGAAGGTTTCAACGGCTGGAGTGTGAGCGGCTACGACTACCGCAAGGAGCGCGAACAGGATGTGCGCGCCACAGTCGGCGCCGGCAACATCATCGTGCGCAACGATGCGGTCACCGGACAAGACTCCACCGGCGGGCTCAACCGAGATCCATCCAAGGCTTACGACATCACCAGAGACAAGGAAAAGCGCACCGACCTGTACATCAGCGAGTCGTCGCTCAACTCGGTGGGCAGCCCGATGCAGACCTTGGACAGATGGAAAAAAGGTCTTCAGGACTATGGCAAGAACAGTTCCGATATATTCAAAAAATACGGTGAATTGACCGGGGCTACTGAGAAAGCGCTCGAAGAAAACCCTGGTCTCGCACCCCTGGCCTGGATTCCTGGCGTGATGCAAGCCGCCATGGACAAAACATCCTATGGCACTCTGGGGCTGATGCCGGGCGTGATCAGTCACGGTGGCGTGGCGACGCAGTTGCCGGTGCTGCTCAGCGGTGACATGAGCTTCTACCGCACTACAGTGGTTTACCAGAAAGATACCAGCGGCAAGGTGATCATGGACCCGGAAACCGGAAAACCGCTGCTGGATCTGAAAGCCACCCAATTCGACATGATCGTGCGTCCCGATGCGCCAGGGGTCGTTGCCATCAATGGCATCCAGAACTCATTACAGGCGGCTGCGGTAAATGGCAGCATGCAAGGTGGCCAGGACAGCTTCATGCAAGGCTATAACCCGGAACACGGTTTTCTGGGTGACCTAGTAGAGTCCTTATGGGACGTGGCCTTGGGTAGCGTCAAGCGATCCGGCAACGCGCAGCAGGTGAGTGAGTTCTACCAGGCGGGAGTTGACCAGGGGTTCAAGCTGGACCTGGTGGGGCATAGTCAGGGCGCGTTGATAACCTATCGAGGACTTGATGGGGTGTCATTTGGCAACAGTGCAGGTGGCATTCAACTGTCTGGCGCCCCGGTGTACGCGCAACACTTCTTCGACGCCGCCCAAGAGGCAGGCTTCAATACCGACAGCAACAACGCGGTTTTCCAGGTCAACCGCCCGGACAGCCAAGTGTTCTTTGGCATGTTGCCCATGACCGACACGGTGTCCGATTTGTTGGGGCACAATGCCCTTAACTCCAGCGACCCGATCAGCCGGTACCTGGGCGCCCTGTTCACAGGCCCTGGCCTCATGGGTAAAGACAGCCCGCACTCCAATTACTTGTGCCAGGTGAAATCCATGTGCCAGACAGGCACCAACCAAGTGCAACAGGACTTCAAGAACGGCACGACGACCAACAAGGACGGGACAACGAAAAAGACTTACATCGTGCCAACCTTTATCGACAAGAGCGGTAACGCCTTCGGCGCCTCGCTTTGAGGCCAGGGCTACTTGTCCTGATGCTATTGCCCGTGGCCCTGTGGGGCTGCGGGCGCGCACCTCTGGTACATGAAGATGGTGAGCGGCTGAGCCGGATGCTGTGCGAAGTGGGGGAACAACGGGTGACCCTGAGCCCACGCTTCTCCTACGACTTGCCAGGGCCATTGCGGCGCACGCCGTGCGGCACGATCAAAAGCGGCTTCAACTATGACAAGGTGCGCGACATTCAGTCGGCGAGTGCTGCCGGCGGCTTTCGCTCCGATGACCTCGTCGTACTGGCCTCATCGCGCTGGATAACCGTCGAAAGTCTGCTTGATGGCAAGGACGAAGGGACGCTCTATTCTCCCGAGCAGTTCCTGCAAAACAAACTCGCCCTGATGGACCTCACCCCGAGCAAGGCGCGCCCCGAAAGAATCGATTGGGTCACCCGACAAGGCCTGCAATGCCTGCGTTTCTACGACATATGGCACAGCCCGACGGATGCTTGGGAAGAGGACGTCACCTACTGGTGCTGGGAAAGTCAGAGCGGCTTGAAACAACCGTTCTCGGTCAGCGCCGGTCAACGCTTACCCGAAGGCACCAAAGGCTACGACCTGGAGCAGGCCTTCATACTGCCCTTCTTCCGGAGCCTGAAAATCAATCGTCTGTCCGACGCCGCCCTGGCCGAGGCCGACGCAAAGATCAAAGCCGCCTGCGCCCACGTCAAATCCCGCTATGACCAGCACCTGAACTGGGGGGCCGACTACCCGGACAAACGCCTGACCCGCCAACGCTTGCGCTCCTGCGGTTACGCCGCGCCCTAGTCAAAAGCAGAATCTGCGCCCAATAAAAAAGGGAGACCCGTCGGCCTCCCCTTGAGAATTTCGTCCGTGCTCGACGCTTTTGACGTCGGCTCACCTCACGCCGTCTTCTGGACAGTGTGCAGCTCGGGGGTCTGCCAGCACCGGTGGGTGCCGCGACCGCAGCCGTCCTGATTGGGCGGGCTGCACTGGACTGTTTGTCCGAGCAGTGATCTTGGTGATAAGGATAAGGGCGGGGCGCCGACGGATGATTGCGAAGATTGCGGAAATAAACATCACTTGCGCAATTTTTAACCTCGGATAGATAATCTGCCGCAATTATCAAGATAAAGGCCCGACTGATGAGCAAACTCGACCGTTATGACCTGAGCATTCTGGCGGAATTGCAGCGCGATGCACGCATCTCCAACCAGGAGCTGGCCGAACGCATCGGGCTGTCGCCCTCCCCTTGCTCACGACGGGTCAAGCAATTGGAGGACGACGGCTACATCACTCGTCAGGTTGCCCTGCTCGACCGCAAGATGCTGGGCCTGAGCCTGACCGCCTACGTGCTGATCGGCATGGACCGTCACACCCCCGAGCGTTTCGAGAACTTCGAAGCGGCCATCCGCAACCTGCCGCAGGTGCTGGAGTGCAGCCTGGTGACCGGCATGGACGCGGACTACCAACTCAAGGTCGTGGTGCCGGACATGGACCATTACCAGAAACTGTTGCTCGGTCACCTGACGCGTATTGATGGCGTGACCAGCGTGCGTTCGAGCTTTGTGCTGAACCAGGTGCTTAACAGCACCGAGTTGCCGTTGACTCATCTGCGCAGCTGAGCGCTTCTGTGGCGAGGGAGCTTGCTCCCGCTCGACTGCGCAGCAGTCGCAAACCGGTCCACTGGCAATCCGGTCGAAGTCTAGGGTCGCTGCGCAACCCAGCGGGAGCAAGCTCCCTCGCCACAAAAGCGCCAGCCCAGGCGATGAATAGCTGCGACACACCGCCGCAGGCCAATCCTCTGCCCTGCCCCCATGCCGTATACTCGCCGCGCCTTTTCAATCCCGCCCACGCCGGAGTGCCCCGATGGATCCTGCTGTTTTCGAAGAGTGGATGATGACCGGCCTGGTCAGCATCCTGATTATTTTCATGGGTTTCATCGTCTGGGATCTGGCGAAGAAGTCCAAGGCCGGGCGTTTCGGCTCGTTCATCCTGTTTTTTGTGCTGGGGTTGGGCGTCGCGGCGTTCATCATCAAGAGCGTGGTGATCGGCCTGATCGAGTCCGGGACGTTATAAGCGCGCAGGCACTTCTTTCCACTGGCCCTGATCGAGCCCTTCGATTGTCCAGTCGCCGATCCTGACTCGCACCAGGCGCAATGTCGGCAAGCCCACCGCAGCGGTCATGCGCCGTACCTGGCGGTTGCGCCCTTCGCGAATCACCAGTTCCAGCCAACTCGTGGGCACGCTTTTACGAAACCGCACCGGCGGGTTGCGCGGCCATAATTGCGGCTCGTCCAACGGTCGCGCCTCGGCTGGCAAGGTCATGCCGTCATTCAACTCCACCCCATCGCGCAAACGCTGCAACTGCTCGGCACTCGGCTCGCCTTCCACCTGCACCCAGTAAGTCTTGGCCAGCTTGTGCCTGGGGTCGGCAATGCGCGCTTGCAGTTGTCCGTCGTTGGTCAGCAGCAGCAACCCTTCGCTGTCGCGATCCAACCGCCCGGCCGGGTAAATGCCCGGTACATCGATAAAATCCTTGAGCGTCGCCCGCCCTTCTCCGTCGCTGAATTGCGTCAGCACATCGAAGGGTTTGTTGAACAGGATCAGCTTTGGCTCGGCCGGCGGGGCCTTGGCCACACGGCGCGGGGTGGAGGCTGAAGGCGTCGCGCCAGGGCGGCGGGAAACGGGGCGTGGTGGGCGTGGCATGGCGAACACAACATCTAGCAGTCTGGGCCGACCATGCTAGTGGCCCGACCGCTAAATAACCACCATCCGATCAGCGGAACGGCGGCTCGTCGAAACTGCGCAACTTGCGCGAATGCAACGAGTTGAGTTCGGTGCGCAACAGGTCCAGCGCCGCGATGCCGATCTTCAGATGCTGGTTGACCGCCCGCTCATAGAAGGCGTTGGCCGAGCCCGGCAGCTTGATCTCGCTGTGCAACGGTTTGTCCGAAACGCACAGCAACGTGCCATACGGCACCCGCAGGCGATAACCCTGGGCGGCGATGGTGCCGCTTTCCATGTCCACCGCCACGGCCCGGGACAGGTTGATCAACGGACGCTCCTGGGCCCAGCGCAATTCCCAGTTGCGGTCGTCGTAGGTCAGCACGGTACCGGTGCGCAGGCGTTTCTTCAGCTCGTCGCCCTTTTCCCCGGTGACGGTGGCCGCGGCTTGCTGCAAGGCCATCTGCACTTCGGCCAGGGCCGGAATCGGAATGTTCGGCGGCACCACCCGGTCGAGAATCCCGTCGCGGCGCATGTAGGCGTGGGCCAGTACATAGTCGCCAATGGTCTGGGACTGCCGCAGCCCGCCGCAGTGGCCGATCATCAACCAGCAGTGTGGCCTCAGCACGGCTAGGTGGTCGGTGATGTTCTTGGCGTTGGACGGGCCGACACCGATGTTCACCAGGGTCACACCATGGCCATCGTTGGCCTGCAGGTGATAGGCCGGCATCTGGTAGCGGTGCCAGACCACGCCGGCAGCGATGGCCGACGCTTCGCCATGGTCCATGTCTTTGTCGATGATCACGTTGCCCGGCAGGACCATGCGCACAAAGCGCGGGTCGCTGCGCAACTGCTCCAGGCCATGGACGATGAACTGGTCGACATAGCGGTGATAGTTGGTCAGCAGGATCCACGGCTGCACATGGCGCCAGTCGCTGCCGGTGTAATGCACCAAGCGGCGCAGGGAGAAATCCACGCGGGCGGCGTCGAACAGCGCCAGGGGCAGCGGGTCGGTGTTTTCCCAGTCATAGAGGCCGTCGGCGATGCCATCGGTGGCGGCCGACAGGTCGGTGCTGGGGAATACCCGCGCCAGCACCGCTGCGGTCACGCCGGAGCCGGCCAGTTCATCGCCCTGCTCCACCACGTACGGGTACGGAATGTTCTGCTCGCTGACACCCACTTCCACGGTGACGGTAAAGTCATGCATCAGTGGGACCAGCTGTTCCAGCAGGTACTTACGAAACGCGGCGGGATGGGTGACAGTGACGCTGTAGGTGCCGGGCAGCTGGACCTTGGCGTAAGCGCGGGTGGTTTGTGGGACTTCGCCGTGGCACTGGTAGGTCAGGCGCAAGGCGGGATAGCGAAACAACGCCCGTTGCTCGGCATCTGGCTCGACGCGGTCCTTGATGTAACGCATGAGCGCCTGGTTCAACGAGGTGGTCGCACGCTCGTGCAGGGCAGCCAGCCGATCCACGGCTTGCTCGGCGGTTTGAACGACAATAAACGCTTCGGTCACGATCAGCTTCCTGTGTTCTGACTTGCAGGCCTTCATCTTGCCTGCATCGCCGCCCGACGGGAACAGTGGCGTAGTCGACTCGATCGATTCCCTGTGGGAGCGAGCCTGCTCGCGTTAGCGAGGTATCAGTCACCACAGATGCTGGATGGGCCGACGCCATCGCGAGCAAGCTCGCTCCCACAAGGGTTCGATGGCGTACTCAGATGTGGCGTACAGCTCAGATCCACTGTGGGAGCGAGCTTGCTCGCGATAGCGGGGTGTCAGTCACCACAGATGCTGGATGGGCCGACGCCTTCGCGAGCAAGCTCGCTCCCACAAGAGTTCGATGGCGTACTCAGATGTGGCGTACAGCTCGCTCCCACAGGGGTATGTGTTGTTTCTAAAAGCCGTGTGGGGTGGAGCGCGTCACGATCGCTTCCACATTCAGGCCCCGGGGCAAGGCGCCGTACACCCGGCCTGTCGAGCCGAGGCGGCTGGCGATGAAGGCATCGCTGACGTCGCTGTTGCCTGCTTCCAGCAACAGCTTGGCTTGCAGGCCAACGGCAATGTCTTCGGTCAATTGCCGAGCGCGGTACTGGATATCGTCGGTGTCCTTGAACGCCGCTTGCAAGCGCTCGATATGGCCGGCCAGGCGCTTGTCGCCGTGGCCGTCGCCCAGTTCGCTAAACAGCACTTCCAAGACCCCAGGCTCCTTGGACAGGGCCCGCAACACATCCAGGCACTGCACGTTGCCGGAGCCCTCCCACGTCGAATTGACCGGCGCCTCCCGGTACAAGCGCGGCAGGATGCTGTCTTCGACGTAGCCGGCGCCGCCCATGCATTCGGCGGCTTCGTTGATCATCGCCGGGGCGCGCTTGCAGATCCAGTATTTGCCCACCGCCGTCACCAGCCGGGCGAACTTGGCCTCGTGCTCATCGCTCAAGTGATCCAGTGCCCGGCCCATGCGCAGGCTCAGGGCCAGGGCGGACTCGCTTTCCAGCGCCAGGTCAGCCAGGACGTTTTGCATCAGTGGTTGCTCGCTCAACAGCCTGCCACCGACCTTGCGGTGCGCGCAGTGATGACTGGCCTGGGTCAACGCCTGGCGCATCAGCGCGCTGGAACCGACCATGCAATCGAACCGCGTCATGGCGACCATCTCGATGATCGTCGGCACCCCGCGCCCTTCTTCGCCGACCATCCAGGCCAAGGCCCCGCGGAACTCAACCTCGCTGGAGGCGTTGGAACAGTTGCCCAGCTTGTTTTTCAACCGCTGGATATAGAACTGATTGCGGGTGTCGTCCGGGCGATGGCGCGGCAGCAGGAAACAGGTCAGGCCCTTGTCGGTGTGGGCCAGCGTGAGGAAGGCATCGCACATCGGCGCCGAACAGAACCACTTATGCCCCACCAGTTCATAGGCCTGGCCTGGCCCGCTGGCGCCCACCGGGTAGGCCTTGGTGGTGTTGGCCCGGACATCGGTGCCGCCCTGCTTTTCGGTCATGGCCATGCCCAGGGTGACCCCGGCCTTGTGGGCGATGGCGACGTTGCGCGGGTCGTACTCGGTGGCGAGCACTTTCGGCAACCAGTGCTCGGCCAGGTCCGGCTGCAAGCGCAACGCCGGTACGCTGGCAAAGGTCATGGTCAAGGGACAGCCGGTGCCGGCTTCGGCCTGGCTGTGCAGATAAGTCATCGACGCACGGGCGACATGGGCACCGGGTTGCGGATGGGCCCACGGCAGACTGGGCAGGCCATGCTCGACGGCGGTGCGCATCAACTGGTGATAAGCGGGATGGAACTCCACCAGATCGATGCGGTGGCCGTAACGATCATGGCTGGAGAACACCGGCTTATTCTGGTTGGCCAGGAACCCGGCTTCCATCAGCGGCCCGCCGGCCAGCGCACCATATTCATCAATCCGCGCCTGCGCCCAACCAGCGCCGAAACGCTGCGACCACTGCTGCAGCGGCAGGTCGATGCGATACAGATTGGCGCCGTCCAGGGACGGCGGCTGATTGGTGACATCGTGGGTTTCGGCGAACTGGTGCAGGTTCATGACGGGGCTCCTCGATCGACCAGCAGGGTTCAGTTAAGCACCGCCCACACGTCGAACAAAGTGTCATACCCGCCTAAATGTCGGCGCTTTCACCCTGTTTCGGACAAAGCACCCGTCGTTGCAGAATTGCCTGCAATGCCTCGAATTTTACCGGTTTGCTTAGATAGTCAATCAAGGCACCCGGCGGGCAACGCTCTAGGTCCAGGTGCGGGCTGACCACCAGCACCGGCAAATCCTCACCGCCAGATAGCGCACGGATCTGGCAGCAGACCGACACCCCGTCCAGCGGCGGCGACTGGCAATCGAGCACCACCGCGTCAAAGCTCTCGCCCTGCAACAAATCCAATGCCGCACGACCGCTGTCGGCGGTGCGCACCCGGTAACCGAGCTTGAGCAACATGCCGCGCATCACCCATTGATCGACATTGTGGTCATCCGCCAACAGCACCGTGCAGTCCTGGGGCAGGCGCGAGCCTTGACGACCGCCGAACGAAAACGTCGCCGGGACACCGGCGGGCAGTGCCATTTCAAACTCGACGTCCAACTGAAAACGGCTGCCGCGACCGGGCTCGGAGGTGTGGGTCAGGCGCCCACCGAGCAGATCCACCAATTGCCGGCAGATCGCCAGCCCCACACCGAGGCCGCCATACTCGCGGGTCATTGAACCGTCGAGCTGGAAAAAGCGCTGGTACAGGGTCGCCTCCCCCAGGTCCGTGAAGCCGATACCGGTGTCGATCACGGCGAAAGACAACACCACGCGATCAAGCTCCGTCGGCTTGCCACTGACCCGCAACGCCAGGCCGCCCACTCGGGTGAACTTGATGGCGTTGTCCAGCAGACACTCCAGGCTTTGGGCCAGTTTGTCGCTGTCGCCGAGCAGTCGGTCCGTCAGTCCTGGGGTCACTTCAACCTTGAAATCCAGGCCTTTGGCCGCGGCATTGGCCGCGAACTGCACCTGCAAGGCTTCGATCACACTGCGCAGGCTGAACGGTGCCGGGTAGACCTTGAGCCTGCCGGCCTGCAACTCGGTGAGGGTGAGGATGCCGTTGACCATACGCATCATGTCCCGCGCCGAACCGGCGGCGGTTTGTTGGTATTGCGTCAGCTCCTCGTCCATTTCGACGGTTTCCATCAACTCCAGAGAACCGATGATCCCATTCATCGGCGTACGCAGTTCATGGGTCAACGTGGCAAGGAACTCGTCCTTGAGCTTGTTGCTATGGGCCAGCTGCTGGTTGAGTACTTCGAGTTTCTGTCCGGCGTCGAACAGGGTCTGGGCCTGCTGCTCGCGCAGGGCATTGATGCGGTCGGCCAGGGCCAGGGACAACAGCGCCACTTCAATGGCCGAGCCGATCTGGCTCGCGTACATGGTCAGGAAGATGTTTGGCAGATAGCCAAGCACCATCATCGTGTTGACGATCCCGCCCAGCAGAAAGGCCGACCAGGCGATGATGAAATAGCGTGCCACTCGCAGGCCGCGCCACCAGGCAAACAATCCAGCGCCAAAGATCACCACCGTGAACACCAGCGCCAGCACAGTCGCCAGGCGCAGTGCCAAGGCATAGCTGGTCATCAGCGACAAGCCGACCACCACTGCGCTGTAGGCGATCAGCGCCAGCAGCAGGCGGTCAAGCCAACGACTGTGTTGCGCCGTTTGCAGGAAGCTGCGGGCGAACTGGCTGCCAAACAGGCCCGCGCAGCCGATGAAGAAAGGCGTCGCGGCATTGGCCCACCAGGGGTTGTCCGGCCAGAAATACTCCACCGCCGCGCCGTTGACCGACAACTGATACAGGCCGAACGAGGCGATATAGACGATGTAATAGAGGTAGCTGGTATCCCGCACGCTCAGGTAAATGAACAGGTTGTAGACCAGCATTCCCAGCAACACGCCATAGATGGTTCCCAACACATACAGCCGCAACGGCTGTTGTTCGAGATAAGCGGTGCTCGACCACAGCGTCAGCGGTGCCTGGATCGAACCCTGGCTTTGCAGGCGCAGGTACAGCGTCTGCCGCTGATCGGGTTTGAAATCCAGGCTGAACAGGTAATTGTTCTGGCGAATTTCCCGACTGGCGAACGGCAAGGCATCACCGGTCTGGCGAACCAGGCGATACGCCCCGGCGGCGTCTGGCAGATACAAATCGAGGTGGTCCAGCGGCGGATACGCTAGCTCCAGCAGCCACGTGCGTTGGGCGTCCGGATTACCGGGACGGTAATGCAAATCGATTTTCAGCCAGAACGCCGAGCGCGAATAGCCGGCGTTCAGCGCGGCGTTGTCGTGAGGCTTGAAGCCACCTGCGGCAGCCTGGGCGACGACATCGTCGATGGAAGCCGTGCCGTTCGCGTCTTCGAACACTTGCAGGGCATGGCCCAAGGGCAGGCTTTGGGTGAGTTCATCGAATTCAAGGGCACTTGCCAAAGGGGACAAGCACAGCAGCAATATCAGCAAATAGCGCATTTAAGCCCCAGCGTGGCCTGTCCGGTTGAGTCAGGAAGCCCCCCATTCCCTGAGTAGACGTAAAACCGGCATTACCTTTTATGAGTTGGATCCATCTGTAGCATAGCCGTTGATGGCCAATTTGCACCATTGAAATTTTTCCCACAGAAGGCTCTAGGACGGGCGCTCCAGCGCCAAGCGTTGAGATAGAGCTGTTGCCTTGGTCAGCTGCGATACCGCCTTGGAGCCAAGCTCAATTGTTTGACCAGGCACAGGGGTCCTGTGGCGAGGGGATTTATCCCCGCTGGGTTGCGAAGCAGCCCCGATAACTGTCGCCTCGGTATGTCAGATAGCTTGAATTGGGGGCGCTTCGCACCCCAGCGGGGATAAATCCCCTCACCACAAATAAATCCTGCCTGCAGATAGCCCCGTCACTACAGGCGCGCGCCGATCGAAAGGGTTTGGTGGTAAGCTCGCGCACCATGAATATCTACAGCTCTCGCCCCGTTGTCCTCTGTCTCTCCGGCCACGACCCCAGTGGCGGCGCCGGTCTGCAGGCAGATATCGAAGCCCTGCTTGCCCAGGGTTGTCATGCCGCCCCGGCCGTTACCGCCTTGACCGTGCAAGACACAGTCAATGTCAGCGATTTCCGCGTACTCGATCGGGAGTGGGTGCTGGCGCAAGCCAATGCCGTGCTCAACGATTCACAGGTCGCGGCGGTCAAGCTGGGGATGCTCGGTTCGTTGGAAATGGTCGACACGGTGGTCGAACTGCTCCAGGCGCACCCACACTTGCCGATGGTCTGCGACCCGGTGCTGCGCGCCGGCGGTGGCGGACGACTGGGCAAGGATGAAGTCGGCTACGCCATGCGCGAACGCCTGTTGCCCCTGGCAATCATCGCCACCCCCAACCTGCCAGAAGCGCGCATCCTCGCCGAACTGCCCGAGGGCAGCGCCGATGAGTGCGCCGAAAAACTGCTGCCCTTCGTCAAACACCTGTTGATCACCGGTGGCCATGGCGACGAACATGAAGTCCATAATCGCCTGTACAGCCGTGACGGTCGCCGCGAAACCTTCACCTGCCAGCGTTTACCCGGCAGCTACCACGGCTCCGGCTGCACCCTGGCCAGTGCCCTCGCCGGTCGACTGGCCCAGGGCGAACAGCTCGCCAGCGCGGTCAAGACCGCCCTGGATTACACCTGGCGCACCCTGCGCGATGCCGAACAACTGGGCAAAGGCCAGTTCGTACCGCGTCGCCTGCCGCTGGATTTCTGCTCGTAGCACCGGAGGCCTGTGGAATGAAATTACGTGGCCTGTATGCCATCACCGATAGCCAGTTGCTGGCCGGTAAATTCCTCGCTTATGTCGAAGCGGCACTGGAAGGTGGCGTCACCCTGTTGCAATACCGTGATAAAAGCAGCGACGAGGCCCGGCGCCTGCGCGAGGCCGAAGCGCTGCGTAACCTGTGCGAGCGCTACAAGACCCGACTGATCATCAACGACGACGCCGAACTGGCTGCGCGCCTGGGCGTCGGCGTACACCTGGGCCAGACCGACGGTCCGTTGGCACCGGTGCGGGCACTGCTGGGGCGCCAGGCAATCATCGGTTCCACCTGCCACGCCAGCCTGGAGCTGGCCGAGCAGGCCGCCGCCGAAGGAGCCAGCTACGTCGCGTTCGGGCGATTCTTCAACTCCAACACCAAGCCCGGCGCCCCCAGCGCAAATCTTGAACTGCTCGCCCAGGCCCGCCTCAAACTGCATGTTCCGATTTGCGCCATCGGTGGCATCACCCTGGAGAACGCCCCCCCACTGGTGGCCCACGGGGTCGACCTGCTGGCCGTGGTCCACGGCCTGTTCGGCGCCGACAGCACCGGGGAAGTGACACGCCGCGCCCGCGCGTTCAACGACCTGCTGCAGATCAAATAGCCCATTTCCGTTTTCGAGAGCCCAACCATGTCCCGTTCCGAAACCCTGTTTGCCAACGCCCAGAAACACATCCCCGGCGGCGTGAACTCCCCCGTTCGTGCGTTCAAGAGCGTTGGCGGCACCCCGCTGTTCTTCAAGCACGCCGAAGGCGCGTACGTGACGGACGAAGACGACAAGCGCTATGTGGATTACGTCGGCTCGTGGGGCCCGATGATCCTCGGCCACAGCCATCCGGACGTGCTGGATGCGGTGCGCAAGCAGCTGGTACACGGCCTGTCCTACGGCGCCCCAACCGCGATGGAAACCGAGATGGCCGACCTGGTCTGCTCGATCGTGCCGTCGATGGAAATGGTGCGCATGGTCAGCTCCGGCACCGAGGCGACCATGAGCGCGATCCGCCTGGCGCGTGGTTTCACCGGACGCGACAGCATCATCAAGTTCGAAGGCTGCTACCACGGTCATTCCGACAGCCTGCTGGTCAAGGCCGGTTCCGGCGCGCTGACCCAGGGCGTGCCGAGCTCGGCCGGCGTGCCGGCGGCGTTCGCCAAACACACCCTGACCTTGCCGTTCAACGACCTTGAAGAAGTCGAGAAGATGCTCGGCGAAGTCGGCCAGGAAGTGGCTTGCATCATCGTCGAGCCAGTGGCCGGCAACATGAACTGCGTACCGCCGGCACCGGGTTTCCTCGAAGGCCTGCGCAGCCTGTGCGACCAGCACGGCGTGGTGTTGATTTTTGACGAAGTGATGACCGGTTTCCGCGTGGCCCTCGGCGGCGCCCAGGCCCACTACGGCGTGACGCCGGACCTGAGCACCTTCGGCAAGATCATCGGCGGCGGCATGCCGGTCGGTTGCTTCGGCGGCAAGCGCGCCATCATGGAATGCATCGCCCCGTTGGGCCCGGTCTACCAGGCCGGCACCTTGTCGGGCAATCCGCTGGCCATGGCCGCCGGCCTGACCACGCTGCGCCTGATCAGCCGCCCGGATTTCCACGCCGAGCTGACCGACTACACCACCCGCCTGCTCGACGGTTTGCAGATCCGTGCCGACGCGGCCGGCATTCCGTTCGTGACCACCCAGGCCGGCGGCATGTTCGGCCTGTATTTCAGTGGCGCCGATGACATCGTCACCTTCGAAGACGTGATGGCCAGCGACGCCGACCGGTTCAAGCGCTTCTTCCACCTAATGCTCGACGGCGGCGTGTACCTGGCGCCGAGCGCGTTCGAAGCCGGCTTCACCTCCATCGCCCATGGCGAAGCCGAGCTGAAGATCACCCTCGACGCTGCCGAGCGGGCTTTCGCTGCGCTGAAATAAGCCTGTGGATAACTGACGCTGGCTGACACCAGCGTCAGTGATAACCGACAACCTCCTGCTTTTTTCCTACGTATTTACCCTCGAAGCGGCCGCTGGCGTTCCCTCGCAGCAGAAAAACGAGTAAAGACTTTGTAAGGATGGCCCTGCTTATTTCATAATGCGCGCTTATTGGATCCCCCGGAGGGTCCGCGCGCCCCTCAGAGGTAAGTCGATTCCCATGAACCGCACCGGCCGCACCCTTGCCTTGGGCTGCCTGTTGCTCCTACAACCCCTGCTCGCGAATGCACAGGCAGGCGGTAACTCGTTGTTGATCCCGGCGCTGGGCCGTTGCACGCTCAATACCCAGCCACAAGATCTCGCATTGGCACTCGACGCCTGTCAGAAAGCGGCGGACGCGGGCGATGCGCAAGCGCAATACGAGCTGGGTGAGTTCTACTACGAAGGCAAGGCGGCGCCGCGCGACCTCAAGCTCGCCCTCGACTATTTCGAAAAAGCTTCGCTGCAAGGTCATGCCCAGGCGCAATTCAAGCTTGGCGGCATGTTCTTTCATGGCGAAGGCGTGCCTGCCAATAATGTCCAGGCCTACATCGTCTTGAAGATGGCGGCGGTCAACGGCGCCGAAGAGGCCCTGGACACCGCCGACGAAGTCGCCGAGCAAATGCCCCGCGATGAGCTGGAAGTGGCGACCCAGGTGCTGGGGCAGATCTTTCGCAAATACCTGATGGAATTGCAGAACGCCGACGGGCGCACGCCTTTTTCGCCGTTGCCCTGAGTCCGCAGCAGGGCCCATGTGGCGAGGGAGCTTGCTCCCGCTGGAGTGCGAAGCGCTCCCAAAAATCTTGGGGCCGCTACGCAGCCCAGCGGGAGCAAGCTCCCTCGCCACAGAGGACTGCGCTCAGGTTTACTTCTCAGGCATCGGCATCGGAAACGGCATCACATTGCCGACCGCGCCACGGGCTTCGCTGATTTTCGGGGTGCCCAGGCGTTCGACTTCGTCGATGCGCACGATCGAGTGCATCGGCACGAAACTGCGCACCACGCCTTCGAACTGCGCCTTGAGCTTTTCTTCGCTCGGATCGACGACCACTTGCGTGCGCTCGCCAAAGACGAATTCCTCCACTTCCAGGAAGCCCCACAGATCACTTTGATAGATCTGCTTGGCGTACATTTCGTACACCTGGCCCTGGTTAAGGAAAATCACCTTGTAGATTGGAGCTTCACGTTTGGTCATGGCTGGCGAAACACATCGGCGGGTAAAAATGAGGGCGCAAACTATAGCATAGCCACTGCTCGCGCAGCGGTAGGAACCCGGGGACTTGTTCCCTATAATGCGCGGTTCTTTGAATCACGTGATGATCCCGTCCATGGCCAAGAAGCTTTACATCGAAACCCACGGTTGCCAGATGAACGAGTACGACAGCTCGCGCATGGTCGATCTGCTGGGTGAACACCAGGCCCTGGAAGTCACCGCCCGCGCTGAAGACGCGGACGTGATCCTGCTCAATACCTGCTCGATCCGCGAGCGTGCCCAGGACCGGGTGTATTCCCAACTGGGCCGCTGGCGCGAGCTGAAGCTGGCCAACCCGGACATGGTCATCGCCGTGGGCGGTTGCGTGGCCAGCCAGGAAGGCGCGGCCATTCGTGATCGCGCGCCATACGTGGACGTGGTCTTCGGCCCGCAGACCTTGCACCGCCTGCCCGAAATGATCGACGCAGCGCGCAGCACCAAGCTGCCGCAAGTGGACGTCTCGTTCCCGGAAATCGAAAAATTCGACCACCTGCCCGAGCCGCGCATCGACGGCCCGAGTGCCTATGTGTCGGTGATGGAAGGCTGCAGCAAGTACTGCACGTTCTGCGTGGTGCCCTATACCCGGGGCGAAGAAGTCAGCCGGCCGTTCGACGACGTACTCGCCGAGATCATCCACCTGGCGGAACACGGCGTGCGCGAAGTGACCCTGCTGGGACAGAACGTCAACGGCTATCGTGGCCTGACCCACGACGGGCGCCTGGCGGACCTGGCCGAGCTGATCCGTGTGGTGGCCGCGGTAGATGGCATCGACCGCATCCGCTACACCACTTCGCACCCGCTGGAGTTCTCCGACAGCCTGATCCAGGCCCACGCCGAGGTCCCCGAGCTGGTCAAGCACCTGCATTTACCGGTGCAATCGGGTTCCGACCGGATCCTCGCGGCCATGAAACGCAACCACACGGCCCTGGAGTACAAATCCAAACTGCGCAAGCTGCGGGCGGCGGTGCCGGGGATCTGCATCAGCTCGGACTTTATCGTGGGTTTCCCCGGCGAAACCGAGAAAGACTTCCAGCAAACCATGAAGCTGATCGAAGACGTGGGCTTCGACTTTTCCTATTCCTTCGTCTACAGCCAGCGCCCCGGCACCCCGGCGGCGGACCTCGCAGACGAAACATCCGAAGAAGTGAAAAAAGAACGGCTCAACGCCTTGCAACACCGCCTCAACCAGCAAGGTTTCGAGATCAGCCGACAAATGGTCGGTTCCGTCCAGCGGATTCTGGTGACCGATTACTCGAAAAAAGACCCGGGCGAGTTGCAAGGGCGGACCGAAAACAACCGCATCGTCAACTTCCGCTGCGACACCCCGGCCCTGATCGGCCAGTTCGCCGACGTGCACATCGACGCCGCGCAACCGCACTCCCTGCGCGGTTCGCTGATCCAGTAACCCCGCACGTCCTGTGGGAGCGAGCTTGCTCGCGATAGCGGCATGACAGTCAATACTGATGTTGAATGTGAGGCCCCCATCGCGAGCAAGCTCGCTCCCACAAAGACCGCGTCGGTCGCTGGAATCAGATTCGCCCGTTTAAGAGCTTTCGCACCCAGCCTACTGGCGCTATCCTTGGATTCATCTTAATTGCCCCCGGGCGGCTAAAAACGACCTTGAACGCACCCATCGAACCACATCGCTTTATTCTCGAGCCCTTTGAGGCTCGCCGCTTCGCCAATCTGTGCGGGCAATTCGACGAGCACTTGCGCTTGATCGAACAGCGCCTGGCCATCGAGATCCGCAACCGCGGAAACCAGTTCGAACTGATCGGCGAACCCAAGCACACCACCTCCGCGGAAAACCTGCTGCGTCGTCTCTACCGGGAAACCAAGGGAAGCGAGCTGTCGCCGGACACCGTCCACCTGTTCCTGCAGGAATCGGCCGTCGAAGAACTCGACAACCACGCGCCGTCGGAACCCGCCGTGGCCCTGCGCACGAAAAAAGGCATGATTCGCCCTCGCGGCTTGAATCAGCAGCGCTACGTGAAGGAAATCCTGGGCAACGACATCAATTTCGGCATCGGCCCGGCCGGTACCGGCAAGACCTACCTGGCCGTGGCCTGCGCCGTCGATGCGCTGGAGCGCGAACAAGTGCGGCGCATCCTGCTGGTGCGTCCGGCGGTCGAAGCGGGTGAAAAACTCGGCTTCCTGCCCGGCGACCTGGCCCAGAAGATCGACCCGTACCTGCGCCCGCTCTATGACGCGCTGTACGAAATGCTCGGCTTCGAATACGTCGCCAAGCTGATCGAGCGCCAGGTCATCGAGGTCGCGCCACTGGCCTACATGCGCGGTCGCACCCTGAACAACAGCTTCATCATCCTCGACGAAAGCCAGAACACCACGGTCGAGCAGATGAAAATGTTCCTGACCCGGATCGGCTTCGGCTCCACCGCCGTCATCACCGGGGACATCACCCAGGTCGACCTGCCAAAGGGCACCAAGTCCGGGCTGAACCATGTGATCCAGGTGCTCAAGGATGTCCCGGGCATCAGCTTCACGCATTTCATGCCCAAGGACGTCGTGCGTCATCCGTTGGTACAACGCATTGTCGAAGCCTACGAGCGCTTCGAGAATCGCGAGGCCGACGACGCGCCCGAAGGCAAAGGCACTCGCCACAATGCTTGAACTCGACCTGCAACTGGCCAGCGATCACGCCGCCCCCAGCGAAGCCCAGTTCCGCCAATGGTGCGAACTGGCCCTGCGCCAGCGCAGCGCCGACTCGGAACTGACGATCCGCCTGGTGGACGAGCCCGAAGGCCGCGAGCTGAACCACACCTGGCGGCAGAAAGACTACGCCACCAACGTGCTGTCGTTCCCCGCCGACGTGCCCGACGAATTCCTCGACATCCCGCTGCTGGGCGACCTGGTGATCTGCGTCCCGGTGGTGGAGCGTGAAGCGGCTGAACAAGACAAGACCCCTGAGGCCCACTGGGCTCATCTGGTGATCCACGGCTGCTTGCATCTGCTCGGTTACGACCATATAGAAGATGACGAAGCCGAAGAAATGGAAGCACTGGAACGAACGTTGCTTGCAGAGCTGGGTCATCCCGACCCCTATGCCGGCGACGAACACTGATACATCAACCTGTAACGACAAAGGATTCAGAGTAATCGCTATGAGCGAAGATCGATCGAGCAACGGGCAGAAGTCATGGCTGGGCAAGCTCACCCAGGCTTTTGCCCACGAGCCGAAAAACCGCCAGGAGCTGCTGGAGCTGCTGCGCGATGCACACCAGAACAAGTTGCTGGACAGCGAAGCGCTGGCCATCGTCGAAGGCGCCATCCAGGTCGCTGACCTGCAAGTACGGGACATCATGGTCCCGCGCTCGCAGATGGTCAGCATCAAGGCGACCCAGACCCCCCGTGAGTTCCTGCCCGCCGTGGTCGACTCCGCTCACTCGCGTTACCCGGTGGTCGGCGAGAGCCATGACGATGTCATGGGCGTGTTGCTGGCCAAGGACCTGCTGCCGCTGATCCTTCAGGAAAACGGCGACAGCTTCAACATCAGGGATCTGCTGCGTCCGGCCACCTTCGTGCCCGAGTCCAAGCGCCTGAACGTGCTGCTGCGTGAATTTCGCGCCAACCACAACCACATGGCCATCGTCATCGACGAGTACGGCGGCGTGGCCGGGCTGGTCACCATCGAAGACGTACTCGAGCAGATCGTCGGCGACATCGAAGACGAGCACGATGTCGAGGAAGACAGCTACATCAAGCCACTGCCCAGCGGCGACTTCCTGATCAAGGCCCTGACGCCGATCGAGAACTTCAACGAGTTCTTCGACAGCCAATTCTCCGACGATGAGTTCGACACCGTTGGCGGCCTGGTGATGAGTGCTTTCGGGCACCTGCCCAAGCGCAACGAAACCACGGAAATCGGCTCCTGGCGCTTCCGCATCCTGAATGCCGACAGCCGCCGGATCCATCTGCTGCGCCTGTCTCCCATTGCCCGATAAACCCTGCGAGACCCGCTAAGGACAACAATGCGCTGGATAACCCGCCCCGGCTGGCCCGGTAACCTGCTGGCCGTGGTGGCCGGTGCGATCACCACCCTGGCCCTGGCGCCGTTCGACATCTGGCCGCTGGCGTTGCTGGCGGTCGGGCTGTTCTATGCCGGCTTGCGCGAGCTTTCGCCACGCCAGGCCCTGGGCCGTGGCTGGTGCTTCGGTTTTGGCCTGTTTGGCGCCGGCACTAGCTGGATCTACGTCAGCATCCATAACTTCGGCGGCGCCTCGGTACTGCTCGCCGGGCTGTTGATGCTGCTGTTCGTCGCCGCCATCGCCTGGTTCTTCGCTCTGCCCGCCTGGCTGTGGGCACGCTGGTTGCGGCGTAACGAGGCACCGCTGGCCGATGCCCTGGCCTTCGCCGCGCTGTGGCTGGGCCAGGAAGCCTTTCGCGGCTGGTTCCTCACTGGGTTCCCGTGGCTGTATTCCGGTTACAGCCAGCTCGACGGCCCGCTGGCCGGCCTCGCGCCGCTGGGCGGAATGTGGCTGATTTCCTTCACCCTGGCGCTGACCGCCGCGCTGCTTTACAACGCGCCCCGGTTGATCCGCACCGGGCGCAAGGGCTTTATCGCGGCTGGCGTAGTGTTGCTGATCGGCCCGTGGGTGGCCGGCATGGCGTTCAAGGGGCATGCCTGGACCAGCCCTTCGGGCGAACCGCTGAGCGTCGCGGCGATCCAGGGCAACATCGAACAGAGCATGAAATGGGACCCGGACCAGCTCAACGCACAGTTGGCGCTGTACCGCGACATGAGCTTCGCGTCCAAGCGTGTCGACCTGCTGATCTGGCCGGAAACCGCGGTACCGGTGCTCAAGGAGTCCGCCCAGGGCTACCTGGACATGATGGGCAGCTTCGCCGCCGAGCGGCATTCGGCGTTGATCACCGGCGTGCCGATTCGCCAACTGGTACGCCATGAGAAGCGTTACTTCAACGGCATCACCGTGACCGGCGAAGGCGACGGCACTTACCTGAAGCAGAAACTCGTGCCCTTCGGCGAGTACGTGCCACTGCAAGACATCCTGCGTGGCCTGATCGCCTTCTTCGACCTGCCCATGTCGGACTTCGCCCGAGGCCCGGCCGACCAGCCATTGCTGCAAGCCAAGGGTTACCAGATCGCGCCGTTCATCTGTTACGAAGTGGTCTACCCGGAATTCGCCGCCAGCCTCTCGGCCCGTAGCGATCTGCTGCTGACCATCAGCAACGACACCTGGTTCGGCACCTCGATCGGCCCGCTGCAACACCTGCAAATGGCCCAGATGCGCGCCCTGGAAGCCGGACGCTGGATGATCCGCGCGACCAACAATGGCGTCACCGGCCTGATCAACCCTTTCGGCCAGATCACCGTACAGATCCCGCAATT
Organism: Pseudomonas sp. G2-4; assembly: GCF_030064125.1. Lineage (NCBI taxonomy): Bacteria > Pseudomonadati > Pseudomonadota > Gammaproteobacteria > Pseudomonadales > Pseudomonadaceae > Pseudomonas > Pseudomonas sp. G2-4. Next base: position 5,669,553 of record NZ_CP125957.1, read on the forward strand.
CGAGCGGGGCATCCTCTACGGCGAAGTAGTGCCAATGCACAACCTGACGCCGTACCTGCAATGGCGCTCGTGGCCGCTGCTCATTCTGTGCGTGGTGCTGCTGGGCTGGGCGTTGGTGGCGAGTCGGATGGCCAAGACGGTCTAAAGCCTTTGGGAAACCCCTGTGGCGAGGGAGCTTGCTCCCGCTGGACTGCGAAGCAGGCCCTGTTTTTAGGGGGACCGCTTCGCGGCCCAGCGGGAGCAAGCTCCCTCGCCACAACTATGTTCAACCCACACATTACGTATGCTCAGCGATAGAACACCGAATACCCCACCAACCCCACCGCCTCATTCATCAACTGCCCGGACTGCCAGATCGACTTGAATTCCGGCATCCAGCCGCCCAACGGTCGGCCGTGGTCCGGTCCCAGGAAACCCACCGGCGCCGGCACGACTTCAAATCCCGATCGTTCGAAGCTCATGACCGCCCGCGGCATGTGCCATGCCTGGGTCACCACCACGACACGCTTGATGCCGGCCGGCAGGAGGATCTCGGCGCTCATCCGGGCGTTTTCCCAGGTCGTGCGGCTGCGCTCTTCCTGCCAGCGTACGGTGACGCCGAAATCGTCCAGCATCGAATCGGCCATCAGCTTCGCTTCGCTGGGTGGGCTGCCGTAGTGCAAGCCGCCGGTCGTCAGCACGGGCAATCCCGACGCCTTGGCCAGCCGCGCCGCATAACGCTGGCGCTCCAACCCGATGCCGGTGGGCTGGTCGGTGCCCCAGGCCGGGTCACCGCGCTCGCGACCAGAGCCCAGCACCACAATGGCGTCGGCACGCTGGGCCAGGCTCGCCCACTCGCTGCGCGAAAGCGGCGGTTCGCGCTCCAGTGCCTTGGCGCTCCATTGCACCACCACGGGCAGGCTCATCAGCCAGAAGCCACCCAGTCCAAGGAAAAAACACAGGCGGGCCAGGCGCGGCCGGGAGTTGCGCCACCACCAGGCAAGCGCCAGCAGCAGCAAAAGAAGGCCAGGCGGCAATAACAGTTGTTTGATGAAATAGCGAAACGGCATCGGGCATCTCCATAGATGCCCGAAGCCTAGGTGGGTTGACGCAAAGCGACAACAGATTCGAAAAAACCTTGAATCAAAAAAAGCGACACGCGTGAATCCGGTTCTACTTGAACTGCCGCGACCGGATCTTTACAGCATCCTTGTCAGGTGTCCGGTCCTTGAGCCACACAACCTTGGCCGAACGGGGCACATCGAGACGCTTGAGTACCTGAGCCCCACTGATGGGGGCTTGGTGTCCGACCTGTTCGAGGTAAGCCTCGACCAGTTCGAACTCTGCGGGGCTCAAGCCGCGCAGCTCCAGCTCTGCCGGGCGTTCATCACGCAAATGACCGGCGGTTCTTGCAGCGTCAAGGGCAACCCCGAGACGATCGATCAGTTTTTCGTACAGCTCAGGCGTCGTTACTTTTCGTTGTGATTCAACCATCCCTCACCTCATTGAAGATAAGACTCACTCCCCATTGAGAAGCTTAGCTTCGTTGGGCAAACCGGCAGGACGCCGCGACCAACGGCCCTGAACACGGGCTACGGCCGATGGCCAGCAATGGCTCGGCGATGGCTCGCAGCAATCAGGGTTTCCCTCGGCAGAGCGCGGTCATGTATGCTACGGCGCTTCCTGTAACTCCACTTCCAGCTCGGCTGGGCATCGAAAACGCCGTATTCGGCGTCGTTCTGCGTCCAGCATGGCAACGAAGAGGATTGGGCCACCCCATTCAGTACAAAAGTAGCCATGCACGAACACTACCAGCCCCGTGAAATCGAAGCCGCCGCCCAGTCGTTCTGGGACGAGCAAAAGTCCTTTGAAGTCAGTGAACAGCCAGGCAAGGAGACTTACTACTGCCTGTCGATGTTCCCTTACCCCAGCGGCAAGCTACACATGGGGCACGTGCGCAACTACACCATCGGCGACGTGATCTCCCGTTACCAGCGCATGCAAGGCAAGAACGTCCTGCAGCCCATGGGTTGGGACGCCTTCGGCATGCCGGCGGAAAACGCCGCGATGAAGAACAACGTGGCCCCTGCCAAGTGGACCTACGAAAACATCGCCTACATGAAGAGCCAGCTGCGCAGCCTGGGCCTGGCGGTGGACTGGTCCCGCGAAGTCACCACCTGCAAGCCCGACTACTACCGCTGGGAACAATGGCTGTTCACTCGCCTGTTCGAAAAAGGCGTGATCTACCGCAAGAACGGTACCGTGAACTGGGACCCGGTGGACCAGACCGTACTGGCCAACGAGCAAGTGATCGACGGTCGCGGCTGGCGCTCCGGCGCGCTGATCGAAAAGCGCGAAATCCCGATGTACTACTTCAAGATCACCGCCTACGCGGATGAGCTGCTGGAGAGTCTCGACGAACTGACGGGCTGGCCTGAACAGGTCAAGACCATGCAGCGCAACTGGATCGGCAAGTCCCGGGGCATGGAAGTGCAGTTCCCCTACGACGTCGCCTCCATCGGCGAAGCCGGCGCACTGAAGGTCTTCACCACCCGCCCCGACACCCTGATGGGCGCCACTTACGTCGCCGTTGCCGCCGAGCATCCGCTGGCGACCCTGGCCGCCCGGAACAACCCCGAGCTGCAGGCATTCATTGCCGAATGCAAGGGCGGCAGCGTCGCCGAAGCCGACGTCGCCACGCAGGAGAAAAAAGGCCTGCCAACTTCGCTGTTCGTTGAGCATCCGCTCACCGGCGAGAAACTCCCGGTGTGGGTCGCCAACTACGTCCTGATGCATTACGGCGATGGCGCTGTAATGGCCGTGCCGGCGCACGATGAACGTGATTTCGAATTCGCCCACAAGTACAACCTGCCGGTCAAGACCGTCGTGCGCACCAGCGCCGGTGACCAGACCCCGGCCCCCTGGCAGGACGCCTACGGCGAGCATGGCGAGCTGATCAACTCCGGCGCGTTCGACGGCCTGGATTTCGTCGGTGCGTTCGATGCCATCGAAGTGGCCCTGATCAAGAAGAACCTCGGCGCCTCCCGCACCCAGTTCCGCCTGCGGGACTGGGGCATCAGCCGCCAGCGCTACTGGGGCTGCCCGATTCCGATCGTGCACTGCGACACCTGTGGCGACGTACCGGTCCCGGAAGATCAATTGCCCGTGGTCCTGCCGGAAGACGTCGTTCCCGACGGCGCCGGTTCGCCCCTGGCGCGCATGCCTGAGTTCTATGAGTGCAGCTGCCCGAAATGCGGCGCACCGGCCAAGCGTGAAACCGACACCATGGACACCTTCGTCGAGTCCTCCTGGTACTACGCCCGCTATGCCTCGCCGCGCTACGAAGGTGGCCTGGTGGAAAAATCCGCGGCCGACCACTGGTTGCCGGTGGATCAGTACATCGGCGGCATCGAACACGCCATCCTCCACCTGCTCTACGCGCGCTTCTTCCACAAGCTGATGCGTGACGAAGGCCTGGTGAGTTCCAACGAGCCGTTCAAGAACCTGCTGACCCAGGGCATGGTGGTCGCCGAGACTTACTATCGCCGCGAAGCCAACGGCGCCTACACCTGGTTCAACCCGGCTGACGTCGAGCTTGAACGCGACAGCAAAGCCAAGGTTATCAGCGCCAAGCTGATCGCCGACGGCCTGCCGGTGGAAATCGGTGGCACCGAGAAGATGGCCAAGTCGAAGAACAACGGCGTCGACCCACAGTCGATGATTGACCAGTTCGGCGCAGACACCTGCCGCCTGTTCATGATGTTCGCCTCGCCACCTGACATGAGCGCAGAATGGTCCGATTCGGGCGTCGAAGGCTCGCACCGTTTCCTCAAGCGCGTCTGGCGCCTGACTCAAGCCCACGTCACCCAGGGCCTGCCGGGCAAACTGGACATCAGCCGCCTGAACGACGAGCAGAAAGCCGTTCGCCGCTCGATCCACCTGGCCATCAAGCAGGCCAGCCATGACGTCGGCCAGAACCACAAATTCAACACCGCCATCGCCCAGGTGATGACGTTGATGAATGTCCTGGAAAAAGCCGCGCAAGCCACCGAACAGGATCGCGCACTGGTTCACGAAGGCCTGGAAGCCGTGACACTGCTGCTGGCTCCGATCACCCCGCACATCAGCCATGAGCTGTGGAGTCAACTGGGTCACGCCGACCCGGTGATTGACGCCAGCTGGCCGGTGGTGGATGAAACCGCGCTGGTGCAGGACAGCCTGACCCTGGTCATCCAGGTCAACGGAAAACTGCGCGGGCAGATCGAAATGCCGGCCGCGGCAACTCGCGAAGAAGTCGAAGCCGCCGCACGGGCCAATGAAAACGTGCTGCGCTTCGTCGACGGCCTGACGATCCGCAAAGTGATCGTCGTGCCAGGCAAACTGGTCAACATCGTCGCAAGCTAATTGGATCGGGCGCGAGGCTTGAGCCTGGCGCCGAATATAACCTGCGAGGCCGCACCGTCGGCCCATAGGGTTCAAGGGGAGCAACAAGATGATCAAACGTAATCTGCTGGTAATGGGCCTGGCGGTCCTGTTGAGCGCCTGCGGCTTCCAACTGCGCGGCACCGGCACCACCGAGCTGGCCATCACGGAGCTGGACCTCAGCGCACGGGACGCTTTTGGCGACACCGTTAAAATGCTCCGCGAAACCCTGGAGAACAGCGGGGTCAAGGTTTACAACGGCGCGCCCTACAAGCTGATATTGACCCGTGAGCAGCAAAGCCAGCGCAGCCTGAGCTATGCCGGCGCCGGTCGTTCGGCCGAGTACGAACTGACCAATGTGCTGAGCTATGAGATCCGTGGCAGCAATAACCTGTCGCTGCTGGACGACAAGCTGCAAGTGCAGAAGGTCTACCTGCACGATGGCAACAACATCACCGGGTCCGACCAGGAGTCGAGTGAAGTGCGCGACGAAATGCGTCGTAACCTCGTACAGCGCATGATGCTGCGCCTGCAACAACTGAGCCCGGCCCAGTTGGAACAGTTGCAACAGACCGCCGACGCCCGCGCCAAGGCCGAAGCCGACGCGCTGGAAGCGGCACGCAAGGCTGAGGCGGAAACGCCGCAACAGTCGCCGATGCAAATCCCGGCTGAATAAGCCTTGCGGGGCGCTCCGGCGCCCCGCTCGCCTTCTCTTATGAAGCTCGCCCCCGCCCAACTCGGCAAACACCTGCAAGGCGCCCTCGCGCCGGTCTACATCATCAGCGGCGATGACCCGCTGCTGTGCCAGGAAGCCGCCGACGCCATCCGCTCCGCCGCCCGCCAGCAAGGCTTTGACGAACGCCAGGTGTTCGCCGCCGACGCCAGTTTCGACTGGGGCACGCTGCTGCAGGCTGGGGCGAGCATGTCGCTGTTTGCCGAGAAACGCCTGCTGGAGCTGCGCCTGCCGTCTGGCAAGCCTGGCGACAAGGGCGCTGCGGCGCTGATCGAGTACTGCTCGCGGCCGGCCGAAGACACGGTGCTGCTCATCAGCTTGCCAAAACTTGACGGCAGTGCGCAGAAGACCAAATGGGGCAAAGCCCTGGTCGAAGGCCAGCAAACCCAGTTCGTGCAGATCTGGCCGGTGGACGTCAGCCAGTTACCCAGCTGGATCCGCCAACGCCTGTCCCAGGCCGGCCTCTCGGCCAGCCAGGACGCGGTGGAGCTGATCGCTGCCCGGGTCGAGGGCAACCTGCTGGCCGCGGCCCAGGAGATCGAAAAGCTCAAGCTGATGGCCGAGGGCGGGCAGATCACCGTGGAAACGGTACAGGCCGCCGTGGCCGACAGCGCGCGCTTCGATGTCTTCGGGCTGACCGATGCGATCCTCAACGGTGAAGCCGCCCACGCCCTGCGCATGCTCGAAGGCCTGCGCGGGGAAGGCGTCGAGCCGCCGGTGATCCTCTGGGCCCTGGCCCGGGAACTGCGCCTGCTGGCCAACCTGTCATTGCAATACAGCCAGGGCGTACCGCTGGACAAAGCCTTCAGCCAGGCCCGCCCGCCGGTGTGGGACAAACGCAAACCGCTGATGAGCAAGGCCCTGCAACGCTACTCGGCGTCGCGCTGGGCGCAATTGCTGCTCGAAGCCCAGCGCATCGATGCGCAGATCAAGGGCCAGGCCGCCGGCTCGCCGTGGATGAGCCTGAGCCGGTTGTCTCTGTTGATGGCCGGCCAGCGGCTGACTCTGCCAGCAGAATAAACTCTCTCTTCAGGCCAAAGGGCTTTATTTTGACCGGGGCATGGTTGGCTTCTGTGGCGAGGGAGCTTGCTCCCGCTGGGCTGCGAAGCAGACCCCTTGGATCTGCCAGACATACTGAGTTGCCAGAATGTTATTGGGGCTGCTGCGCAGCCCAGCGGGAGCAAGCTCCCTCGCCACAGAAGCTCTCTACCCCAACTCCGTCACCTGATACGAAATTTCCTACTGCATCCAGGGACTGGACAGCCCCCCAACTCTGCCCCATGATTTGCACCGCAAAACCCACCCATGCGAGAACTCATCATGAGCAAAAAGCCATCCAAGCATGGCCCCAACAAGGCCAAATCCATCATCGCCCAGCCCCTGTTCCGCAGTCGTCAGGAACGACCCAACAAGGGCAAAGGCAGCTACCGCCGCGAAGCCTTCCAGTCTGACAACTGGGAGGCTTCTTGCTTTGTGGCAGCTTGAAACACCCGGACAAGCCCTACACCCCTTTCGCATGATAAGGTCAGCACCTGATTTGTATTTCTGGATCCGTGCATGCCCTTTTGTCTTTCCCGTCGTTGGCCACTGCGCCAGCTGATCATTGCCGCAAGCGTCGCCCTGCTTGTCGCCTGCGCCGAAAAACCTACCGCCGCCGACGCCCAACCGCTCCAGACCGCCCCTGCCGTCACTGCTCCAGCCGTCGTGCCGCCCGTGGTACCGACCGGTGATGACCTGGTCATTGCGCCCACCCAGACCTTCGCCGAATGGCAGGCCGGGTTTCGCAAGGAAGCACTGGCCGCCGGGATCCGTGCCGACCTGTTCGACCGCGCCTTCATCGGCGTCAGCCCGGACATGAGCGTGATCAAGGCCGACCGCAGCCAGCCGGAATTCGCCCGCCCCGTGTGGGAATACCTCGATGGCGCGTTGTCGCCGCTGCGAGTACGCAAGGGCCAGGCCCTGCTCGACCAACATGCGCAGATCCTGCAAAGCATCGAACAGCGCTATGGCGTTGATCGCCAGGCCCTGGTGGCGGTGTGGGGCATGGAAAGCAACTTCGGTCAGTTCCAGGGCACCAAGTCGGTGATCAATTCCCTGGCGACCCTGGCCTATGAGGGACGGCGCCCAGGCTTTGCCCATGCGCAACTGATTGCCGCCCTGCAAATCCTGCAACAGGGCGATATCACACCGGAAAAAATGCTCGGCTCGTGGGCCGGCGCCATGGGCCAGACCCAGTTCATTCCCACCACCTACAACACCCATGCCGTGGATTTCGATGGCGACGGTCGCCGCGACATCTGGGGCAGCTCCACCGATGCCCTGGCCTCGACCGCGCACTACCTGCAAAGCTCGGGCTGGCAACGCGGCCAGCCGTGGGGGTTCGAAGTGCGGCTCAAAGAGGGGTTCAATTACCCCCTCGCCGATGGCGCGATCCGCAAGCCTGTCTCCGAATGGCTGCAATTGGGCGTCAGCCTGCCCAACGGCGGCCAGGTCCCGGCCGGTTCCGAACAGTTGTCGGCATCCCTGCTGCTGCCGGCCGGCTATCGTGGCCCGGCATTCCTGGTGCTCGACAACTTCCGCGCCATCCTCAAGTACAACAACTCTTCGTCCTATGCTTTGGCAGTCAGCCTGTTGTCCGAGCGCTTCGCCGGCGCGGGGCTGATCGACGGCCAATGGCCCAAGGACGACCTGCCCCTGAGCCGCAGCGAACGCATCGAACTGCAGACTCTGCTCAGCAAGCATAACTACGACGCCGGCAACCCCGACGGCATCATCGGCGCCAACACCCGCAAGGCGATCCGCAGCGCCCAACAGTCGTTCGGCTGGCCGGCGGACGGGTATCCGACGCACCAGTTGCTGGAAGGGTTGCGTAACCGCTGATTCGTCTTAGGGCGACTGCCGCTATCGCGAGCAAGCTCGCTCCCACAGGTGACCGCGTTCCTTCATGGAAACCCGATCAAATGTGGGAGCGAGCTTGCTCGCGAAGACTGCCTTGCAGACGCTAGATGACTAGCGGCTGACGACCACATCCTGCGCCAACACCAACAGCTTCTCCCCCGCATCGAGCTTCACCAGCGCCCCCATGGGCAAGGTCAGGTTCGGATCGCAGTGTCCGCTGCGCCAACCGGACAAGACCGGAATCCGCAACGGTTCGAAGGTCTGCTTGAGCAAGCGGTTCAACGCCTCGACATCCACCCCGGCCACATCCCCCACCAACACGCCGCGCAGCTGTGCCAACGTGCCGGCCAGGCGCAGTTGGGTCAGCAGTCGGTCGATGCGATACAGGGGCTCGTTGATGTCTTCGATGAACAGGATCACGCCTGCGGCGTCGATCTGATAAGGCGTGCCAATGGTCGCGGCAATGATCGACAGGTTGCCCCCCAGCAAGCGCCCGTGGGCGATGCCGGGCTCGACGGTGGTCAAGGGGTATTCGGCGGGATGGTTCAGTGTGCTGCCGGCCTTCAATTGTCCACGCAGCAGGCTGAAAAATGAGGTGACGGTGGGGGGTTGCTTGTCGCCCAGGAGATCGGCGTTGAGTAGCGGGCCGTGGAAGGTGACGAAGCCTGCGTAACGGCTGATGGCCAGGTGTAGGGCGGTGATGTCGCTGTAGCCTACGAAGGGTTTGGGGTTGCGTTTTAGGAGTTCGTAGTCGATGCGGTCTAGCAGGCGTGGTGTGCCGTAGCCGCCGCGTAGGCAGATGATTGCTTTTATTTCCGGGTCGGCGAAGGCGGTGTGCAGGTCGTTGAGGCGGACTTCGTCGCTGCCGGCGAGGTAGCCGTTCTTTTCGTAGACGCCTGGGAGTATTCGCAGTTCATGACCTTGGGCTTGCATCCATTGGATGGCTTTTTCCGTGTCCAGGGGGGCGGGGCCGGCGGGGGCGATCACCGCGATCAGGCCTTCGGATGGGAGGGCTGGGACGGGGTGATGTGGAGATAGGGTGTGGGTGGGGCGGACGGTCATCCATGCATCTCCCGGTTTGAGTCGTGCTTATGTGTGAATATCCGTTGCTGCGGTAACGGCAACTTATGGTTCCGCTCTTACAGCGGCTCACTTTTGAAAAGCGCAAAAGTAAGCAAAACGCTCTTGCCCCACCACTCGGTGCCTCGCCTAGGCTCGGCATGCCCGAACGAAGGCATTGCTCCGTGGGCCGCCGCGAAGGGCCATCCATGGCCCAGCGCGGCTATCCCGGCATCCATGCCGGGATGCCCACTGCACAATGCCTGCGTTCGGCCAGCGTGGTTTAATGGGGCGCCTAGATCAAGATCAAGATCAAGATCAAGATCAAGATCAAGATCAAGATCAAGATCAAGATCAAGATCAAGATCTAAAGCAAAGCAAAGCAAAGCAACAGCGCGGCATATCCAGCATCTATGTAACTGAACCACCGCCATCGCGAGCAAGCTCGCTCCCACATGGGTTTGCGGGTGTTCACGACATCTGCACACAACACAAAAAAACTGTGGGAGCGAGCTTGCTCGCGATGACGTCAGCACAGCCAACATCACCGCAAACTGATCCTCCGCTTTCGCGAGCAGGCTCGCTCCCACAGGAGGAACGCGTTCACTCTAAGCCAGGCCGGCTATAAGGCCGCCTCGCGTCGGTTCTTGATCTGGGGCGCCCCGTTAACCACGATGGCCGAACGCAGGCATTGCGTAGTGGGCATCCCGGCATGGATGCCGGGATAGCCGCGCTGGGCCATGGATGGCCCTTCGCGGCGGGCCCACGGAGCAATGCCGGAGTGAGGGCACACCGAGCCTAAGCGAGGTGCCGAGTGGTGGGCAAAGCGTTTTTGGTTACTTTTGCGCTCTTCAAAAGTGACCCGCTGTAAGAGCGGAACCCTAAGCGGCCGTTACCGCAGCAACGGATATACACACCACCCCAAAACGCTAAATCAAGAACCCAGCAGCTCAGCCTTGACCAACTTAGCCTGCTCATCCGCATGATACGAAGACCGCACCAACGGCCCCGAAGCCACATTCTTAAAGCCCATCTTGTACCCTTCCTCAGCAAACCACGCAAAGGTATCCGGGTGAACAAAACGCTGCACCGGCAAGTGACTACGCGAAGGCTGCAGATACTGCCCCAAGGTCAACATATCAATGTCATGCTCACGCATACGCTGCATGACCTCGATCACTTCCTCATCGGTCTCACCCAGGCCCAGCATCAAACCAGACTTGGTAGGAATATGCGGCATCATCTGCTTGAAGCGCTGCAACAGCGTCAGCGACCACTGATAATCCGACCCCGGACGCGCAGCCTTGTACAGGCGCGGCACGGTTTCCAGGTTGTGGTTGAACACATCCGGCGGCTCGGCAGCAGTGATTTCCAAGGCAACATCCATGCGCCCACGGTAATCGGGCACCAGGGTTTCCAGCTGCACGTTCGGCGACAGCTTGCGGATTTCCCGGATGCAATCGGCGAAGTGCTGGGCGCCGCCGTCACGCAGGTCGTCGCGGTCCACCGAGGTGATGACCACGTACTTGAGCTTCAGGTCGGCGATGGCGATGGCCAGGCTTTCTGGCTCGTTCACGTCCAATGGCTTCGGCCGGCCGTGGCCGACGTCACAGAACGGGCAACGGCGGGTGCAGATGTCGCCCATGATCATGAACGTAGCGGTGCCGCCGGAGAAGCATTCGCCCAGGTTCGGGCAGGAGGCTTCTTCGCAGACGCTGTGCAGCTTGTGTTTGCGCAGCAGGGCCTTGATCCGGTCGACTTCCGGAGACACCGGAATGCGTACGCGAATCCAGTCGGGTTTCTTCGGCAACTCGGTGGTCGGAATGATCTTCACCGGGATGCGTGCAACCTTTTCGGCGCCGCGCAGCTTGACGCCGGCCTCTACCTTGGCACGCGGGGCCGGACGCTCGGTAACATCCAGCGTCGGGATCATGGTTTGCACTGCATCAGTAGTCATATCAGTCGATTCCGCCCGTAAGGGTCGTCTGCTCAGCATAGTCGAGGTGTTTGACGAGCTGCGCGCGCAGCCGGGCACTTACCTCGGCAAATTCAATCGATCCTGTGTGATCGCGCAGCTGGGTCATTGCCAGCCCCGCGTAACCACAGGGATTAATCCGTCGAAACGGCGAAAGGTCCATGTCCACGTTCAACGCCAGGCCGTGAAACGAACAACCGTGGCGGATCCGCAGGCCCAGGGAGGCGATTTTCGCCCCGTCGACGTAGACACCCGGCGCATCCGGCTTGGCCGCCGCGGTCACGCCGTAACTGGCCAGCAGCTCGATCAGGCAGGTTTCCATGCGCGTGACCAGCTCACGTACGCCAAAGCCCAACTTGCGCACGTCCAGCAACAGGTAGACGACCAGCTGGCCAGGGCCATGGTAGGTCACCTGCCCGCCCCGGTCGACCTTCACCACCGGAATATCCCCCGGCAGCAACAGGTGCTCGGCCTTGCCGGCCTGGCCCTGGGTGAACACTGGTGGGTGTTCCACCAGCCAGACCTCATCGTCGGCGGTGTTGCCGCGCTCGTTAGTGAAGCGTTGCATGGCATGCCAGACCGGCTCGTAAGCCATCCGACCCAGCTCGCGAAAGCCCAGCGTGCCCGGCATCACAACACCATGTGCACGAAACCGGTCGCGCGCAGCTCGCTGTTGATGTCGTACAGCTGTTCCTGCCCGGTGGCAATAATGTGCAGCTGGATCGTCGTGTACTTGCCGTTGGTACTCTGGCGTTCGGCCAGGGTCTTGTGGTCAACGGTGGCATGTTTCTCCAGGATCTCGATGATCCGGTCCTTGAAACCCACACCGGTGTCGCCGATTACCTTGATCGGATAATCCGCGCAAGGGAATTCGATTTTTGGCGCCTGTACTTCGGAGTCTGTCATGGCGTAACGGCCTCGTAAGCCGTGGTAACGAACATGGCCCCGCGCCGGATCGGAACGGGGCCATGGAGGTCAACACTAAAATCAGTTGAACAAGCCGTAGAAGAATAGACGGATGCTATCCCACATGCGGCGGAAGATACCACCTTCCTCGACCGCGTCCAGAGCGATCAGGTCAGCGCTGTGCACCACTTTTTCGTCCAGTTTGACTTCGACTTTACCGATCACATCGCCCTTGGCGATGGGTGCGGTCAGTTGCGGGTTCATGGTCATGCTGGCAGCGAGCTTCTTGAGCTGGCCTTTGGGCAGGGTCATGGTCAGGTCCTGGGCCAGGCCGGCCTTCACCTGATTGGTGGAGCCTTTCCAGACTTGGGCCTGGGCCAGTTCGGTACCCTTCTGGTAGAAGGTCTGGGTTTCGAAGAAGCGGAAACCGTAGGTCAGCAGCTTCTGGGTCTCGGCGGCACGGGCCACTTCGCTGTTGGTGCCGAACACGACGGCGATCAGGCGCATGCCGTCACGGACAGCCGACGACACCATGCAATAGCCAGCCTCTTCGGTGTGACCGGTCTTCAGGCCATCGACGGTCTTGTCGCGCCACAGCAGCAGGTTGCGGTTAGGCTGCTTGATGTTGTTCCAGAAAAACTCTTTCTGGGAATAGATGGCGTAGTGGGCCGGGTCTTCGTGGATGATCGCCCGCGCCAGGACCGCCATGTCGTGAGCCGACGAGTAATGCTCGGGGTTCGGCAGGCCGGTAGGGTTCATGAAGTGGCTGTTGGTCATGCCCAGGTCAGCGACGGTCTTGTTCATCATGTCGGCGAACGCATCTTCGCTGCCGGCGATGTGCTCGGCCAGGGCGACGCTGGCATCGTTGCCGGACTGGATGATGATGCCATGCAGCAGGTCGCTGACGGTCACTTGCGAACCGACCTTGATGAACATCCGCGAACCGCCGGTGCGCCAGGCGTTTTCGCTGACGGTCACCGGATCGTTTTCACCGATCTGGCCACGACGGATTTCCAGGGTCGCGATGTAGGCGGTCATCAGCTTGGTCAGGCTGGCCGGTGGCAGGCGCTGGTCACCGTTGTTCTCCACCAGCACCTCGCCGCTGCTGGCATCCATGAGTACAAAGGATTTAGCGGCCAGTTGAGGGGGGGCCGGCATCATCTCGACCGCGAACGCGGCAGGTGAGAGAAGCAACGGGACTAGCAGGCAAAGGCGCTTGGCAAAGGTGGTGATGTTCATCCGTCTCTCGAAATCGCTTATGGGACTGCCCGGAGGCAAAACTAAACAGGCAACCCTCTAACGGGCCGCCACGTATTTAAGTTGCTCACTCACATCCCTTGCCGGGCTTTTGTTATGCGTGGAGCCAACAACCTGACCCGCTCGAACCACAAGCGGGCCCTCAATCACATCATTCTGCGGTGACCAGGCTCGGCGAACCGAGATTGGCCAGGCGAACACTGTTCTGTACCTGCTGGACTTCACCCGGAGAACCGATGGGCCCCAGGCGCACCCGATGCAGTGTCTGCTGATTGCGCACGATCGAACTGATGAACACCGGGGCGCTCACCATCGAGCTGAGCTTCGACCTCAGCAGCTCGGCAGCGTCCGGGTTGGCGAACGCGCCCACTTGCAGATACTGGCCAGACGCTGTTGCAGAAGCGTTTTTTTTTGCGTCGAGCTGCATAGGCACGACGGCCGCGGCATGCTGCTGCGGCGGTGGTGTCCACTGCTCGACCGTACCGGTGGAAGCCGTCACGGTCGGCGCGGCATTTTGCGCCACTTTCGGCTCGTTGAGCATCAAAGGCGCCGGACGGCCGCGTTGGGCCCACCATTCCTGCGGGTCGATGCCCTCGACCTTGACCCGCGCAGTGCCGGTTTCAGCGTAACCGAGTTTTTTCGCCGCCGCATACGACAAGTCGATGATGCGATCGGAGTAGAACGGCCCACGGTCGTTGACCCGCAGGATCACGCTCTTGTTGTTGTCCAGGTTGGTCACCCGAACGTAGCTTGGCAGTGGCAAGGTCTTGTGGGCCGCGCTCATGCCATACAGGTCATAGACCTCGCCGTTGGCGGTGTTCTGGCCGTGGAACTTGGTGCCATACCAGGACGCCGTGCCCGAAGCGACGTAGCGCTTGGACTCGGACAGCGGGAAGTAGGTCTTGCCCAACACCGTGTACGGGTTGGCCTTGTAGGGACCGGTGTGCAGGGTCGGCGTCGCATCGGGAATGCGCGAGACGTCCACGTCCCACCACGGTGCGCCGTCCTTGTGGGCCCGGTTGATGTCCAGGCCCGGCGTAGCGCGCACGGCGGTGGAGCTTTTCTGGGCCGGCGCGCGGCTGGTCGAACAACTGACGACCAACAGCGACAGCGCGGCCAACGCCACCAACTTGAGGGGCTTGGCTTTCAGGGGTTGATAGGTAGGCAATGCCCGCATTATTTGACGCCCCGTGCTTTGACCAGCTCTTCAGACAGTTGATGTACGGCCATGGCGTACATCACGCTGCGGTTATAACGCGTAATCGCGTAGAAATTCTTCAGGCCCATCCAGTATTCAGGGCCCTGCTCGCCTTCCAGGCGTATCGCGGTGACCGGCATGTCGTCACGCAGCGCATCATGACTCGACCAGCCCAACGCCCGCAACTCCCCGACGGTTTTCGTCGGCTCGATCCCCTCGGTCAGCCCCTCCTCCACGCGGTCGCCACGTACGTCGGCGCGGCTGACCACTGGCTGGCCAGCCTCCCAGCCGTGACGCTTGAAATAGCTGGCAACACTGCCAATGGCATCGGTCGGGTTGGTCCAGATATTAATGTGGCCGTCGCCGTCGAAGTCCACCGCGTAGGCGCGGAAACTGCTGGGCATGAATTGCGGCAGGCCCATGGCTCCGGCATAGGAACCCTTGAGCGTCAGCGGATCGACCTGTTCTTCGCGGGCCAGCAGCAGGAACTCACGCAGTTCCTTGCGGAAGAACTCGGCGCGTGGCGGGAAATCGAAGCCCAGGGTCGACAGCGCGTCGATCACCCGGAAATTCCCGGTATTGCGGCCAAAAAAGGTCTCGACGCCAATGATGGACACAATGACCTGGGCCGGCACGCCGTATTCCTGCTCGGCGCGGGCCAACACGGCCTCGTGCTGGCGCCAGAAGTCCACGCCCCGGGCAACACGGGCCTCGGTGATGAACATCGGCCGGTACTCGCTCCACTGCTTGACGCGCTCGGCGGGCCGGGAGATCGCGTCGAGGATCGACTGCTTGCGTTCGGCCTCGCGGAACACCCCCATCAGCTGTTCACCGGCAAAACCGTAGTCGCGGGTCATTTCACCGACGAATTCGGCCACTTGGGGCGAGCCCTCGTAGTCGCCGGCCAAGGCGTGCGGCGCACCGCCCAGGAAGCCGACCAGGCCGATCCACGGCGCATGCCGCGTCGACCAGCCACGCATTGCTTGCATTAAACTCTTCACCTTATTCAAACCTGCGCGATCCACTTGCGATGGGTATGGATCGACATCAAAACCCCAAACGCTGACAGTAGTGTCACCAGCGAAGTTCCTCCGTAGCTAATGAATGGCAACGGCACCCCCACAACCGGCAACAGGCCACTGACCATACCGATGTTGACGAAAACATAAACAAAAAACGTCATGGTCAAGCTGCCCGCGAGCAACTTGCCGAATAATGTCTGGGCCTGGGCGGTGATTACCAGCCCTCGGCCGATCAGCAGCAGATAGATCAACAACAGCACGCAGATGCCCACCAGGCCGAACTCCTCGCCCATCACGGCAATGATGAAGTCGGTGTGGCTTTCCGGCAGGAAGTCCAGGTGGGACTGGGTGCCCATCAGCCAACCCTTGCCGAATACCCCGCCAGAACCGATGGCTGCCTTGGACTGGATGATGTTCCAGCCGGTGCCCAGCGGATCGCTCTCCGGGTCGAGAAAGGTCAGGACCCGCTGCTTCTGGTAGTCGTGCATCACGAAATACCACATGGCCACCGACACCGGCACCGCGGCGGCGATCACACTGAGGATCCAGCGCCAGCGCAACCCGCCCATGAACAACACGAAGGCGCCGCCGGCCAGGATCAGCAGCGAAGTACCGAGGTCCGGCTGCCGCACGATCAGGATGAACGGGATACCGATCAGCAACAGGCTGATGCACACGTGCTTGAGTTGCGGCGGCAAGGAGCGCTTGGACAGGTACCAGGCGATGGTCGCCGGCATGATGATCTTCAGGAATTCCGAAGGCTGGAAGCGGATGACCCCGGGGATGTTGATCCAGCGCGTGGCGCCCATGGCGTTGTGGCCCATCACGTCCACCACCACCAGCAGGCTCACCCCAATGACATAGGCCAGCGGCACCCAGCGCGCCATGAAACGCGGCTCGAGCTGGGCGATAACGACCATCGACACCAGGCCGATGCCGAACGAAGTCGCTTGCTTGGCCAGCAAATCCCAGCTCTTGCCGCTGGCCGAATACAGCACGAACAGGCTGCCCGCGGCCAACGTCAGCAGCAGGATCAGCAATGGGCCGTCGATGTGCAAGCGCTGCAACAACGTGGCACGACGGCGCATCACGTCTTCGCTGGAGAGGATCCGGTCGAAATTATTCTTCACGGGCCGTAGCCTCCGCAGTGGTGGGGCTTGCATATTCAGGCTTGAGCTGGCCGTGCTCATCCAGCAGCCAGGCGTCCATGATCTGGCGCACCACAGGCGCGGCGACGCCGGAGCCCGACTCACCGTTCTCGACCATCACCGACACGACGATCTTCGGGTTGTCGGCCGGCGCGAAACCGACGAACAAGGCGTGGTCGCGATGGCGTTCCTGGACCTTGGAGCGGTCGTACTTCTCGCCCTGCTTGATCGCGACGACCTGGGCCGTACCGCTCTTGCCGGCAATGCGATACTGCGCGCCGATAGCGGCCTTGCGCGCGGTCCCCCGGGCGCCGTGCATCACCTGCTGCATACCGATATTGACCTTTTGCCAGTCCGACGGATTGCGCAGGATGATGTCCGGCATCGGGTTCGGGTCCACCGGCTTCTGGCCTTCGATGGTCTTGGCCAGGTGCGGGCGATACCACTTGCCCTTGCTCGCCACCAGCGCCGTGGCCTGGGCCAGTTGCAGGGGCGTGGCCTGCATGTAGCCCTGGCCGATCCCCAGGATCAGGGTCTCGCCGGGGAACCACGGCTGGCGGCGGGTCGCGCGCTTCCATTCCCGGGACGGCATCAGGCCGGGGGACTCTTCGAACATGTCCAGGGAGACCTTCTGACCGATGCCGAACTTGCCCATATAGGACGACAGCCGATCGATTCCCAGCTTATGGGCCAGGTCATAGAAGTAGGTGTCGTTGGACCGCATGATCGCCGTTTCCAGGTCCACATAACCGTCGCCGGTGCGGTTCCAGTTGCGGTATTTGTGATCGTAGTTCGGCAGCTGGTAATAACCGGGGTCGTAAACCCGGCTCGAGGCGCTCACCACGCCGGAGTCCAGCCCGGCAATCGCCACGGCGGGCTTGATGGTCGAGCCCGGCGGATAAAGACCCCGCAGCACGCGGTTGAACAGCGGCCGGTCGATGGAGTCGCGCAACTCGGAATAGGCCTTGAAACTGATCCCGGTGACGAACAGGTTCGGGTCGAAACTCGGCTGGCTGACCATCGCCAGGACCTCGCCGGTGTTCGGATCCAGCGCCACCACAGCGCCACGGCGCCCGCCCAGCGCCGCTTCGGCGGCTTCCTGCAGCTTGATGTCCAGGCTCAGGACGATGTCCTTGCCGGGAATCGGATCGGTGCGCTTGAGCACCCGCAACACACGACCGCGGGCGTTGGTCTCGACCTCTTCGTAACCCACCTGGCCATGCAGCTCAGGCTCGTAGAAGCGCTCGATGCCGGTCTTGCCGATGTGGTGGGTGCCACTGTAATTGACCGGATCGAGGGTCTTGAGCTCTTTCTCGTTGATCCGCCCCATGTAGCCGACCGAGTGGGCAAAGTGCGCCCCCTGGGGATAATGCCGCACCAACTGCGCCACCACCTCGACGCCGGGCAGGCGGAACTGGTTCACGGCGATCAGGGCGATCTGCTCTTCGGTCAGTTCGAACAGGATCGGCACCGGCTCGAACGGACGCCGCCCCTGGCGCATGCGTTTCTCGAAGATCGCCCGGTCCTCGGGCGTCAGCTGCAGCACTTCGACGATCACGTCGAGCACATGCTGCCAATCGCCGGAACGCTCGCGGGTCATGCTCAGGCTGAAGCTGGGCCGGTTATCCGCCACCACCACGCCATTGCGGTCGAAAATCAACCCGCGGGTCGGCGGAATCGGCTGCACATGCACACGGTTGTTTTCCGACAGGGTCGAGTGGTACTCGTACTGGATCACCTGGAGGAAATACAGCCGCGCGATCAGCACGCAGATCAACGTCACGACCGTAATGGCACCGAACACGACGCGGCCCCGCACCAGGCGGGCGTCTTTTTCGTGGTCCTTGATGCGGATCGGCTGAGGCATGAGGGCAGGGTTACTTGTGGTAAGGGTGCCCGGACAGGACTGTCCAGGCACGATACAACTGTTCGCCGATCAGAATCCGCACCAGTGGATGCGGTAACGTCAACGGCGACAACGACCAACGCTGATCGGCCCGGGCACAGACTTCCGGCGCCAACCCTTCCGGGCCGCCGACCATGAAATTGACCGTGCGCGAATCCAGCCGCCAGCGATCGAGCTCCACCGCCAGTTGCTCGGTACTCCAGGGCTTGCCGTGGACTTCGAGGGTGACGATCCGCTCGTTCGGCCCGACCTTGGCCAACATGGCTTCGCCTTCCTGACGAATAAAGCGCGCCACGTCGGCGTTCTTGCCGCGGGTATTGAGCGGAATTTCCACCAGTTCCAGGGCCAGCTCGGACGGAAGACGCTTGGCATATTCATGCCAGCCTTCTTCCACCCACTTGGGCATGCGAGAACCGACGGCGATCAGGCGCAGTCGCACAGCGGTCCCTTATTGCTGGTCTTTGTTGAGCTTGGTGAAGTGCTCATGGCTGTTTTCCGGGCTGTGGTGCGCGGCGCTCGCCGAACGGCTCTGCTCGGCACCGGCCCACAGGCGCTCCAGGTCATAGAACTGGCGCGCCGAGGCGGTCATCATGTGCACGATGACGTCGTCCATGTCCAACAGCACCCAGTCGCTGTCGCCCTTGCCTTCTTCACCCAGCGGCTTGACGCCCTGGGCCTTGACCGCTTCGCGGACCTTGTCCAGCATCGCGCCGATCTGGCGGTTGGAGGTACCGGTGGCGATGATCATGTAGTCCGTGATGCTCTGCTTTTCACGAACGTCGATCACCTGGATGTCCTGGGCCTTGACGTCTTCCAGGGCCGCCACGGCCACCTTGACCAGCTCTTCGCCAGCCAGAACCACGCCGGTATGCGCCTCTACGGGCAGCGGGGCGCTTTTGAACGTGCCTTTGCGCTTAACTTTGCTTACGTCTTTGTCAGTCATATAAAACTCGTTTTGCTCGTATGTTCGGGCGCTTCGCTACACGCATTCACGTGCCTTGAAGCGCGCCTTTTTCAGTTCGACGCACGGTAAAGCCCGTGCGCATCGATGTAGGCCAGGACCGCGTCGGGCACCAGGAAACGTACCGACTTACCGCTGGCCAGCAGTTGACGGATCTGGGTGGCGGATACCGCGAGCGGCGTCTGCCAGACGAATGCAATCTGTCCGCTCGGCCCTTTCAGGGCCAGCGGGTCGCTCACCGAGCGGGCCGCCAGCAGGTTGCGCAAGGCATCCGGCGGCTCGCTGTCGGCATCCGGGCGTTGCAGCACCAGGATGTGGCAATGCTGGAGCAACTCTTCCCAGCGATGCCAAGTGGGCAGGCCGCAAAATGCGTCCCAGCCCAGAAGCAGAAAAACCTGGGCATCAGCGGCCAGTTCGGCGCGCATCAGCTCCAGGGTATCCATGGTGTAGGACGGTTTGTCCCGCTGCAATTCGCGGGCATCCACCACCAACGGTGCCACACCGGCCACCGCGCACTCGACCATCGCCAGACGGTCCTGCGCCGATACCTGCGGCGTATCCCGGTGCGGCGGCCTGGCGCTGGGCGTCAGGCGTAGCTCATCGAGGGCCAGGGCATCGGCGACTTCCAGCGCACCGCGCAAATGGCCGATGTGCACCGGGTCGAACGTGCCGCCCAGGATACCGATGCGCCGGGGCGGGGCTGTCGTCACAGCGGCTGACGGGTCGAGGTCGCCCAAGTCAGACCGGCTCCTGTCCGCGTAACTGGCCGTCACCGACCACGATGTACTTCTCGCAGGTCAGGCCTTCGAGGCCAACCGGGCCGCGGGCGTGCAGCTTATCAGTAGAAATGCCGATCTCGGCACCCAATCCGTATTCGAAGCCGTCGGCGAAGCAGGTCGGGGTATTGATCATCACCGACGCCGAGTCCACTTCGGCGACGAACCGCCGGGTTTCCCCCAGGTTTTCACTGACGATGGAATCGGTGTGGTGCGAGCCGTGGCGATTGATATGGTCGATGGCCTGGTCCAGCCCGTCGATCACACGGATCGACAGGATCGGCGCCAGGTACTCGGTGTCCCAGTCTTCTTCGGTGGCCACCGTCGCCTCGATGATCGCCCGGGTGCGCTCGCAACCACGCAGCTCGACGCCTTTTTCGCGGAACTGGGCGGCCATCGACGGCAGGAAGGCCTCGGCAACGGCCTGATCCACCAGCAGGGTTTCCATCGCGCCACAGATGCCATAACGGTAGGTCTTGGCGTTGAAGGCGATGCGCTGGGCCTTTGGCAGCTCGGCGTGGGCGCTGACGTAGACGTGGCAGATGCCGTCCAAGTGTTTGATCACCGGCACGCGGGCGTCACGACTGACCCGCTCGATCAGGCCCTTGCCACCACGTGGGACGATGACGTCGACGAATTCGGGCATGGTGATCAGCGCACCCACTGCGGCGCGGTCGGTGGTTTCCACCACTTGCACCACGGCGGCCGGCAGATCGGCTTCGGCCAGGCCGCGCTGGATGCAGGCGGCAATGGCGCGGTTGGAATGGATCGCCTCGGAACCGCCGCGCAGGATGGTCGCGTTACCCGACTTCAGGCACAGGCTCGCGGCGTCGATGGTCACGTTTGGCCGCGACTCGTAGATGATCCCGACCACGCCCAGCGGCACGCGCATCTTGCCGACCTGGATGCCCGACGGCCGATAACTCATGTCGCGGATCGCCCCGACCGGGTCCGGCAGCGCCGCGACCTGACGCAGACCGACGATCATGCCGTCGATGCGTGCCGGGGTCAGCGCCAGGCGCTCGAGCATGGCCGGTTCAAGGCCATTGGCCCGACCAGCGGCCAGGTCCAGCTCATTGGCGGCGGACAGCTCGGCGCGCGCAGCGTCCAGCGCATTGGCGGCGGCCTGCAGGGCGCGGTTTTTCTGCGCGGTGCTGGCACGGCCGATGATGCGCGACGCTTCGCGAGCGGCGCGACCCAGGCGGGTCATGTAGTCAAGAACGGACTCAGTCATGGTCTGTGTGGTCTTGGCAAAGAGGAAAGCGGCAGATTATAGCTGTCGTAACCCTCGACTAACAGCGTGGACTCGCAGTGGTGACCGGCGGAAGCGCAAATCCTGCAGAAATTGTCGGTGTTCAGCGGTGATTAAGCTTTCCATTGCTATCATCGCGCTTCCTTTGGCCTCACTTCGTTTATCGCCATGACCGATTCGCCACGTCCGCCAAACGCCCTGCCCCACGCTTTTTTTGACCGTGATGCCCAAGTGCTGGCCCAGGACTTACTGGGCAAGGTCATTCGTCACAAGGTCGGTGACCTGTGGCTCAGCGCGCGGATCATCGAGACCGAAGCCTATTACTTCGCCGAAAAAGGCAGCCACGCTTCGTTGGGCTACACGGAAAAACGTAAGGCATTGTTTCTGGATGGCGGCCACATCTATATGTACTACGCCCGGGGCGGCGATTCGCTGAACTTCAGCGCCCAGGGCCCCGGCAATGCGGTGCTGATCAAATCGGCGTACCCCTGGGTCGACGCGGTTTCCGGCCCGGCGAGCCTGGCGCAGATGCTGCTGAACAACCCCGATGCCCAGGGCCGCCCGCGCGCCTCACAAAAACTCTGTGCCGGCCAGACCTTGCTGTGCAAGGCTTTGGGGCTGAAAGTGCCGGACTGGGACGCCAAACGCTTCGACCCCGAGCGATTGCTGGTGGAAGACGTGGGCGTGCCGACGGTCAATGTGATCCAGACCACACGCCTGGGCATTCCCCTGGGCCGGGACGAACACTTGCTCTATCGCTTCGTCGACGCGGCCTACGCACCGTGGTGCACCCGGAACCCGTTGCGTCGCGGACAGGTCGAAGGGCGCGATTATTTTTTGCTTACATGAACACACCGCTCCCACAGGGATCTTCAGTGGTCACAGGTTTTGTGCTCACAACAGAACCCCATGTGGGAGCGAGCTTGCTCGCGATAGCGTCGGGTCAGCAGAATGGGGGTTGACTGACACACCGTCATCGCGAGCAAGCTCGCTCCCACAGGGGGATCTCCCACAGGGATCTTCAGTGGTCACAGGTTTTGTGCTCCCACAGTAAAAATTGCATGCTGCTTAATTTTCAATGGAGTTGTTTTTATGGGCCCATGGCTCGATAGCATCACCGGCTGGCTGACTGCCAACCCGCAATGGCTGGCAGTGGCGGTGTTTATCGTCGCCTGTGTGGAATGCCTGGCCATCGCCGGGCTGATCGTGCCAGGCACCGTACTGTTATTTGCCATCGCGGTGCTGGCCGGCAGTGGGGCGTTGTCCCTCGGTGAAACGCTGTTGCTGGGTCTACTGGGTGGGTTGCTCGGTGACTTGGTGTCGTATTTCCTGGGCCGCCATTTTCACCAGAACATCCGCCGCCTGCCGGGGCTGCGGCATCATCCGGAATGGATGAGCGCGGCGGAAAGCTATTTCCAGCGCTACGGCATCGCCAGTCTGCTGGTGGGCCGTTTTATCGGCCCGCTCAGGCCAATGCTGCCGATGGTAGCGGGCATGTGCGACATGCCGTTCCCGCGCTTCGCCGCTGTGAGCCTGTTGGCCGCCGCGGGCTGGACCGTTGCCTACCTGTTGCCGGGCTGGGCCACCGGCGCGGCATTTCGCCTGCCGTTACCTGAAGGTTTCTGGCCACAAGCCGGCGTCGTCATCGGCAGTATCGCGGTGATGATCGGCCTGAGCGTCAACAGCAGCCTGCGCCGCCATCGCCACGCCTCGGCGCTGATCGCAGGCATAGGCCTGGTGATCCTGATCGGGTTGTTCATCGGCTTTCGTTACCTGACGGCGTTCGATCAGGGCCTGGTGGCCCTGGTCCAGGAACATCGCAGCGCGACAATGGACGAAATCGCCGTGACCTTCACGCTGATGGGCGAATTCCGCTACATGCTGATCTTCAGCAGCCTGTTGACGGCCTCGCTACTGCTGGCCCGCCAATGGCGGCAGGCAATCTTTGCCGGCGGCACGATGCTCCTCACCTCACTGGCCAATACCGGCAGCAAGCACTTCTTCGCCCGCGTGCGCCCGGAAATCCTCACCGACCCACTGACCAGCTACAGCATGCCCAGCGGCCATGCCTCCGGCGCATTCGCGCTGTTCCTGAGCCTCGCCATCCTGGCCGGTCGCGGACAACCGCCGCGCATGCGCCTGACCTGGCTGCTGCTGGCCTGCTTGCCAGCGTTGGCCATTGCCCTGTCGCGGGTGTACCTGGGGGTTCATTGGCCGAGCGACGTGATCGCCGGCGCCATGCTCGCCGCCTGCGTCTGCGCCGCCGTCCTGTGGTTGAGCCAGCGCCAGGCGCCGCTGCCGGCCATGCCAGCGAAAATCTGGTGGTTGATTTTGCCGGCGCTGGTGGCGGCGTTCAGCTTCTTTGCGTTGCGGCACCTGCCGCATGCGATGTTGCGGTATGCCTATTAGGCAATCGCGAGCAAGCTTGCTCCCACAGGGGATTTATGGCGCACGCTAATCCCGCAGCCAGCCCGAAACCACTGTGGGAGCGAGCTTGCTCGCGATGACGGCTGCACAGTCAATATTGATGCAAGCTGACCCACCGCCATCGCGAGCAAGCTCGCTCCCACAGGGGGTGGTGGCGTACAGGGGATTGTGTGTCAGGCAAACAATTCACCCTGCAACTCATCGAGCAAAGCCTGGATCGCATCCAGGCGCTGCTGGGGATCATCGAGCTGCAGCAGGTCGATCTTGTCCAGTTCATTGAACGGCAGCAGATAGGCCAGTTGATTGGCCAGGGACTGCTGGCCGGTCGCTTCGGTGCCCATGTTCAGCGCCTCGACCATCGGGTGCTCGGCCAGGGCCTTGAGCAGGGCCACCAGGTCGGCATCCTCGTCCTGTAGCGGCTGCTCCGGCTCTTCTTCCAGCCACTCGACTTCAGCCACCGTCAATTGATCCGGCTGGACGCTGCTGCCGTGCACGATAAAGCGCCGCCCGCCTTGCACGCGAATGCCCAGCAGGCCGTTGTCCTGCTGGGAGAAATCGGTGATGCGTGCTTCACAACCGACCCGCGCATAACCGTCAGGCGCGATGCCGACTTCCTCGCCATCGAGGATGCACACCACCCCGAACCCTTCGCCCTTTTTCATGCAGCGACCGATCATGTCGAGGTAACGCGCCTCGAAAATCTGCAAATCGAGGATGCAGCCGGGGAACAGCACGGTGTTCAACGGGAAAAGCGGCAAGTTCATAACCAGTTCCTTAGACCGTCATCGACACCACCAACGGCAGCAACACCGCCGTGGCCACGCCCATCAGACTCATCGCCAGCGCCGCAAAGGCACCGGACTCTTCGCTTTCCTGCAACGCCACCGACGTGCCCACCGCATGGGCCGTCAGCCCCAGGGCCATCCCCCGGGCCTCCGGGCTATGGACACCCAGCCGGTTCAAAATGCTCGGGCCGAGGATCGCTCCGAGCACGCCGGTAATCAATACAAACACCGCCGCCATCGCCGCGACACCGCCGATCTGCTCGGCCACCAGCATGGCGATCGGCGACGTCACCGACTTGGGCGCCATGGTCATCAGGATCATGTGCTCGGCGCCGAACGCCCAGCCCAACATCACCGCAGAGCCGGTGGCAAACACCCCGCCTATCACCAGCGTAGTAAAAATCGGCCAGAACAATTGCCGAATCCGCCGCAGGTTCAAATACAACGGCACCGCCAGGGCGACCGTGGCCGGGCCCAGCAGAATACTTAGGATCTCAGTGCTCTCGCGGTATTCGGCGTAGCTGATGCCACAACCGACCAGCACGCCGATCAACAGCACCATCGACATCAGCACCGGTTGCAGGAACACCCAGCGGGTCTTTTCGAACGCCGCCAGCACTAATTGATAGGCGCCCAGGGTAATGCCGATGCCGAACAACGGATGATGGATCACCGAGTTCCAGGCGCCCGGCCAGTCGAGCATCATTGGCCGTCCTCCGCAGCGGGAGCGTGACGCCGGGCCAGGCGCTGCATCAATACGCCGGTAAACGCCATGGACAGCACCAGTGACAACACCAGCGCACCGACGATGGCCCAGAAATCGGCAGCAATGGCCCGGGCATACACCATCACCCCCACTGCTGGCGGCACCAGCAACAACGGCAGGTAACGCAGCAGGCTGCCGGCGGCCAGGTTCAAGGGCTCGCCGACTTCGCCGCGCATGATCAGATAGCCCAGCAACAGCAGCAGGCCAATGATCGGCCCCGGCAGCACCGGCAAGAACAAATGATTGATCGCTGTGCCCAGCAATTGGAACAGCACCAGCCAGGTCAGGCCCCGTAGCAACATCCGCTCTCTCCCCCTGCAACAGCCCCAATGAACGCGCCAATTCGGTTCACTCAAGCGAGCGGCGTGATGGTGTGGCGAGGGAGCTTGCTCCCGCTGGGCTGCGCAGCGGCCCCATTTTATGAGCGCTTCGCACTCAAGCGGGAGCAAGCTCCCTCGCCACGGAATCAAACGCACACGTTAAGTGAACGGAACTGCAAAGAATGCGCCCGCATTATAAGCACGCCGGCGCTATGGGTCGGCATTCGTAAAAAGCATGGTCGATGACCTTCCCTGCGCGTCATGTTGATCTACAGTGGTTCTCCGGGGACGCCGATCCCCGTCAATAAAGACAAAACAGATGAACCCAAGGAGAGTCTCAATGCCCTACGTTCCCGTTGCAGCGCTCAAAGATTATGTCGGCAAGGAACTTGGACGTTCCGAATGGCTGACCATCGATCAGGAGCGCATCAACCTGTTCGCCGAAGCCACTGGCGACTTTCAGTTCATCCACGTCGACCCGGTCAAGGCCGCCCAGACCCCGTTCGGCAGCACCATTGCCCACGGGTTCCTGTCGCTGTCGCTGATGCCCAAGCTGATGGAAGACATCCTGATCTTGCCCGAAGGCGTGAAGATGGTCGTCAACTACGGGCTCGACAGCGTGCGCTTCATCCAGCCGGTCAAGGTAGATTCCAAGGTCCGGCTCAAGGTCGACCTGGTGGACGTCACCGAGAAAAAACCCGGCCAATGGCTGCTCAAGGCCACCGCCACGCTGGAAATCGAAGGCTCGGACAAACCGGCCTACATTGCCGAACCCCTGTCGCTCTGCTTCGTGTGAACCTGCGCCGATGCGAAGCCGTTCGGGCAGTTTCGCATCGCTTCTCTGTATCCAGGGGGGCTAGCTGCGGCATACTCGTCGCCTGACGACCTGGATCCCGTTATGCGCTTACTTGTCCCCCTGGCTCTGACCCTATTGCTTACCGCTTGCGGTGACGGCGAATCGCTGTTGCCCCCGGACGCACGCCTGCCCGACGGCGGACGCTATCGCGGCGACC
Source organism: Pseudomonas sp. G2-4 (assembly GCF_030064125.1). NCBI lineage: Bacteria > Pseudomonadati > Pseudomonadota > Gammaproteobacteria > Pseudomonadales > Pseudomonadaceae > Pseudomonas > Pseudomonas sp. G2-4. The sequence goes on from NZ_CP125957.1 coordinate 5,696,356, forward strand.
TGGTAGACGGCCTGCTGCAAGGCCAGGGGCGCATCGACTACCCCAACGGCAGTTGGTACGCCGGGCAGTTCGACAAGGGCCAGTGGCACGGTACCGGTGAATGGCATGGCAGCAATGGCGAGGTCTATCGTGGCCAGTTCGAAACCGGCCTGTTTCAAGGCCAGGGTAGCCTGACCACGCCGAGCAGCAGCTACACCGGCGGCTTCAAGCAAGGTCGCCGGGACGGTGAAGGGACCTTGAAAGAAAACGGCATGAGCTACCGCGGCGAATTCAAGGCCGACCGGTATTCCGGCCTCGGGCGCCTGGAGCTCGACGACGGCAGCCAGTATCAAGGCCCATTCGTCAACGGCAAGCCCAACGGCGAAGGCCAGCGCTTCGACGCCAGCGGCAACCAGTTCACCGGGCACTTCGTCGATGGCCAGCTCGAGGGCAAGGGCACGTTCAACAGCGCCGATGGCGATGTCTATATCGGCGGCTTCAAGAACAACCAGCTCAACGGCCGCGGTCGCTACGAAAATGCCGACGGCGATGTCTGGATCGGCCAGTTCAAGGACGGCGCACTGACCGGCAAAGGCGAACTGATCGGTGCCGACGGCAGCCATTACCTCGGTCAATTCAGCGACTGGCGCTTTACCGGCCAGGGCCGCTTGAACCTGCCCGACGGCAGTTTCTACATCGGCCAGTTCGAAAGCGACAGCTATCACGGACGCGGCACCCTGGTGTTGACCGACGGCACCGTGCAAAGCGGCACCTGGGCCAAGGGCCAGCGGGTGCGCGACGCGGACGGCAGGCTGCTGCCGGATGTGCTCGAACTCGGCCTGTTGGCCCAAGGTCGCCTGCTGGAGGATGCCTTGGCCAACATCCCGGCTTCCACGCCGGCGGTGGAGCTGTACAGCCTGACCCTCGGCGGCGACGGCAAGCAAAGCGTGTTCCTGCGCGAATCCGACTACGTCGCCAACATGCTCGCCAGCCGTTTCGGCGCGTTCGGGCAGATCCGCCTGGTGAACCACCGCGACCACCTCGGCGACCGGCCCATGGCCAGCCGCGAAAGCCTGCGCCGCGCCGCCGCCACCCTGGCCGAGCGCAGCGGCCCGGAAGACCTGATCTTCATCTACCTGACCAGCCACGGCACCAGCGAGCATGAACTGGTGCTCGACCAACCGCGCATGGAGCTGGCGGACCTGCCTGCCGACGAGCTCGCCGTGGTGCTGGCGCCGCTGAAGAACCGCGACAAGATCGTGGTGATCTCGGCCTGCTACTCCGGCGGTTTCATCCCGGCACTCAAGGATGAACGCACGCTGATCATGACCGCGTCCCGGGCCGACCGGGTGTCCTTCGGTTGCTCCGAAGAGGCCAATTTCACCTATTTCGGCGATGCCCTGTTCGCCCAGGCGCTGAACCAGACCGACGATCTGGAGCAGGCCTTCAAACGCGCCAAGGCGACCGTGGCCGAACGGGAGCAAGCCGACAATTTCGAAGCCTCCGAACCGCAGATGTGGGCGCCCAGGACCGTCCTGTCCCACTGGAAGCTGCTGCGCAAACAACAAGCGCGAAAAGCATTGCAAAGTGCTGCATTGAACGACGAGGCCATAAAGAGCAACTAAGCTGAACCGTATCAAGGGGGAAACACCATGTACTTGACGCCTCAGCATGTTTTGCTCGCCGGAGCCACCGGGTTGACTGGTGAACACTTGCTGGATCGGCTGCTCAACGAGCCGACCATCACCCGGGTCCTGGCACCCTCCCGCCGGCCGCTGGCCGAACATCCACACTTGGAAAACCCGGTCGGAGAGCCGGCCGAGGTATTGCCCCGACTCAGTGGCCAGGTGGACATCGCCTTTTGCTGCCTGGGCACGACCATCAAGAAAGCCGGTTCTGAACCAGCCTTTCGCGCGGTGGACCTGGACCTGGTCGTGGCGTTTGCCAAGCGCGCCCGGGAATTGGGCGCCCGGCACCTGATCGTGATCAGTGCCCTGGGGGCCGATGCGAAGTCATCGATCTTCTACAACCGGGTCAAAGGCGAAATGGAAGCCGCACTCAAGGCCCAGGACTGGCCGCAACTGACGATCTGCCGCCCTTCGCTACTGCTGGGCGACCGTGTCGAACCGCGCCTGGCCGAGCAACTGGCCGGGCCGCTGTCGAGGCTGATCCCGGGCAAATACCACGGCATCGAAGCCTGCCAACTGGCCCGCGCCATGTGGCGATTGGCGCTGGAAGAGCAGGACGGGGTGCGGGTGGTGGAGTCGGATGAGTTGCGCAAGCTGGGCAAATGATTCTGCAGCGCCTGACTGGGCCTCATCGCGAGCAAGCTCGCTCCCACAGTTGACCGAGTTTCGTCAGGAAGAATGAGGTCGAATGTGGGAGCGAGCTTGCTCGCGATAGAGAGCACCACCAATCCAAAGCCAGGCCCCATTGTGGCGAGGGAGCTTGCTCCCGCTCGACTGCGCAGCAGTCGCCTTCGGATTTGAACCAGACCAAAAAGCTTGGGGCCGCTTCGCAGCCCAGCGGGAGCAAGCTCCCTCGCCACGGGGTTCCGTGGTGTTTGTTACAACCCGCCCGTCGCCTGAAACCCCACCCCTATCGCCGTGAACAACGACAACGGCAGCAACAGGGTATCGAGCAGCGCACTGCCCGGCAGGTCGATGCCCGGGTAGCTCGGGGCTTCGGCGCCGAAGCGGTCCTTGGCGCAGCAGCCGCCATTGAGGGCGTAGAGATCCAGGCGCGTCCCGGCATACACCACCGGCGCGCCGGGCTTGGCGGCGTCGAGGGTGCGGGCGGTGGCGCAGCCGGTCAGTTGCAGCGCCAGCAGCACGATCAGCAGCTTATTCATCGCTGCTCAAATGATGCTCGCCCCAGCGCGGCAACATGTCTTGAGGGATGTTCAGCAGGTTGAGAATCCGCGCGACCACAAAATCGATCAGGTCGTCGATGGTCTGTGGCTGGTGATAAAAGCCCGGCGAAGCCGGCAGGATGGTCACGCCCATGTTCGACAACTTGAGCATGTGCTCCAGATGAATGCTCGAATACGGCGCCTCCCGCGGCACCAGGATCAACTGGCGGCGCTCCTTGAGCGTGACGTCCGCAGCCCGCTCGATCAGGTTGTTGCAGGCCCCGGTGGCAATCGCCGACAGCGTCCCGGTGGAACACGGCACCACCACCATGGCCGCCGGCGCGCCGGAGCCCGAGGCCACCGGCGACATCCAGTCTTCCTTGCCATACACCCGAATCTGCCCCGCCGCCGCACCCGTGTACTCGGTGAGGAAGGCCTGCATCATCTGGGTCTTGGCCGGCAGGGTCACGTCGGTTTCGGTGGCCATCACCAACTGCGCCGCCTTGGAGATGAGGAAATGCACCTCGCGGTCTTCCCGCACCAGGCAATCGAGCAGGCGCAAGCCGTATTGGGCGCCGGAAGCACCGGTCATCGCCAGCGTGATGCGTTCCGGACTGTTGTTCATCGCAGCGCCTCGGCCAGTTTGCCGTGCAGGCCGCCGAAGCCGCCATTGCTCATGATCACCACGTGAGTGCCGGGCTGGGCCTGGCTCTTCACGCGTTCGATGATGCCTTCCAGGGAATCGCTGACAATCGACGGCACGGTGCACAGCGCGGCCGTGGCGCCCAGGTCCCAGCCGAGGTTGGCCGGTGCGTACCAGATCACCTGGTCGGCATCCACCACGCTTTCCGGCAAGCCGTCACGGTGGGCGCCGAGCTTCATGGAGTTGGAGCGCGGCTCGATGATCGCGATCAGCGGCGCATCGCCGATACGCTTGCGCAAACCGTCGAGGGTGGTGGCGATGGCGGTCGGGTGGTGGGCGAAGTCGTCATAGATGGTGATGCCGCGCACCTCGGCGACTTTCTCCATCCGCCGCTTCACGCTCTTGAACGCGCTCAACGCGGCAATGCCCATGGACGGCACCACGCCGACATGCCGGGCCGCTGCCAATGTGGCCAGGGCGTTGGCGACGTTATGCTGGCCGGTCATGTCCCACTCGACCACGCCCTGGGACACGCCTTCGAACATCACTTCGAACTGCGAACCGTCGTCCTTGAGCAACTTCACTTGCCACTGCCCCCCCGCGCCGGTGGTTTGCACCGGGGTCCAGCAGCCCATCTCGATCACCCGCTGCAACGCCGGCTCGGTGGTCGGGTGGATGACCAGGCCTTCGCTGGGGATGATGCGCACCAAATGGTGGAACTGCCGCTCGATGGCCGGCAGATCGGGGAAGATGTCGGCATGATCGAACTCAAGGTTGTTGAGGATCGCCGTGCGTGGTCGGTAATGGACGAATTTCGAGCGCTTGTCGAAAAACGCGCTGTCGTATTCGTCGGCCTCGATCACGAAGAACGGCGTACCGCCCAGTCGCGCCGACACCGAGAAATTCTGCGGCACGCCGCCGATCAAGAAGCCCGGGCTCATGCCCGCGTGCTCCAGCACCCAGGCGAGCATGCTGCTGGTGGTGGTCTTGCCGTGAGTACCGGCCACGGCCAGGACCCAACGGCCCTGCAGCACGTGATCGGCCAGCCACTGCGGCCCGGACACATACGGCAAGCCTTTGTTGAGCACGTACTCCACCGCCGGGTTGCCCCGGGACATGGCGTTGCCGATGACCACCAGGTCTGGCGCCGGATCCAGTTGCGCCGGGTCATAGCCTTGGGTCAGCTCAATGCCCTGGGCTTCCAACTGCGTGCTCATCGGCGGGTAGACGTTAGCGTCCGAACCGGTCACGTGATGGCCCAGCTCCTTGGCCAGGACAGCCATCGAACCCATGAAAGTGCCGCAAATACCGAGAATATGGATGTGCATAGTCGACCTCGTAAACATGGCCGCAGGTTAGCGTAGGGAGGGGGAAATCGCACCTTGTGTTTCGATTTCACGCCGCTGAAGCAGCGCAAACCCCCTGTGGGAGCGAGCTTGCTTTATGTGGCGAGGGAGCTTGCTCCCGCTCGACTGCGCAGCAGTCGCCTTCGGTTTCAGGGTGGAAAGAAGCTTGGGGCCGCTTCGCAGCCCAGCGGGAGCAAGCTCCCTCGCCACATAGAGCTGGTTTGACTTGGGGGATGGTGGTTGTCAGCAGTCGCCGCCCTTGTGGGATTGAGCTTGCTCGCGATAGCGGTGGGTCAGCTTGCGGCGATGCTGAATGCACAACCCGGCTGTTGTGGCGAGGGAGCTTGCTCCCGCTCGACTGCGCAGCAGTCGCCTTCGGATTTGAGCCAGCCCCAAAAGCTTGGGGCCGCTGCGCAGCCCAGCGGGAGCAAGCTCCCTCGCCACATAGAGCTGGTTTGACTTGGGGGATGGTGGTTGTCAGCAGTCGCCGCCCTTGTGGGATTGAGCTTGCTCGCGATAGCGGTGGGTCAGCTTGCGGCGATGTTGAATGTACAACCCGGCTGTTGTGGCGAGGGAGCTTGCTCCCGCTCGACTGCGCAGCAGTCGCCCTCGGATTTGAGCCAGCCCCAAAAGCTTGGGGCCGCTTCGCAGCCCAGCGGGAGCAAGCTCCCTCGCCACATAAAGCCGGTTTGACTGGGGGATGGTGGTTGTCATCGGTCAGCGGGCGATGGCGTGTTTGCGCAGCTTTCGGTAGAGGGTGTTGCGGCTGATGCCCAGTTGTTCGGCCGTGTGGGTGATGTGCCAGCGCTGGCGTTCCAAGGCGTCGATCAATGCCAACCGCTCGGCGTCGTCCAGCGGTCTCTCGGTCAGCGTTTCAACCACCACCGGGGTCGGGCGCTGGCGGATCATCGCCGGCAAGTCTTCCAGGCCGATCCGCCCGTCGTCGCACAACGCGGCGAGGGTCCGCAGCACATTGCGCAACTGCCGCACATTGCCCGGCCAGTCGAACCCCAGCAGCGCCTGGCGCGCCGGTTCGTCGAGGGTCACCCCTTCAGTGCTCGCCTCTTCGGCCAGCAGGAAGTCCAGCAACTGCGACTTGTCACTGCGTTCGCGCAATGCCGGCAGCGGGATTTCCAGGCCATTGAGCCGGTAGTACAAATCCTCGCGGAAACTGCCGTCCTGCACTCGATCGAGCAATTGCCGGTGGGTGGCGCTGATGATGCGCACGTTCACCGCCTCGGGTTCGCCGCCGATGGGCACCACTTGGCGATCTTCCAGCACCCGCAGCAAACGGGTCTGCAAGGCCAGGGGCATGTCGCCGATTTCATCGAGGAACAGCGTGCCGCCGTCGGCCTGTTGCAACTTGCCGCGCATGCCTTCCTTGCGGGCGCCGGTGAAGCTGCCGCCGCGATAACCGAACAGCTCGCTCTCGATCAGGCTTTCCGGAATGGCCGCGCAGTTGAGGGCCACGAAGTGCTTGCCGGCGCGCTGGCTGGCGTAGTGCACGGCCTTGGCGAAGGCTTCTTTGCCGGAACCGGTTTCGCCGTGGATCAGCAGCGGCACGTCGCGTTCGAACACCCGCAGGGCCTTACGAAAATGCTCCTGCAACGCCGCGTCCCCCAGGCAGATGCCCGGCAGTCGCGCGGGTTCGACGGCCTTGAGCGCCGGGGCGAGTGGAACCGGCACGCTGCGCGGCTGACCACGCAACACCGCGAATAAATGCCGACCGTCGCGCGTGCGCAACGGCCAACTGGCGGCGGCCTGGGCGCTGGCGCGGCCGAGCAACTCGTCCAGGGAACAGTCGAAAAAGTCTTCCACCCGCTGGCCCAGCAAGCTACCGCGAATATGCCCCAAGAGGTTGAGGGCGCTCTGGTTGACGGCGCTGATCCGGCCTTCGCCGTCGAACGCCAGCAACCCTTCGCTGAACAGGCCCACGGACTCGGCCTGCAAGTGAAAGCGCAGCAGCCATTGGTTGTCGAAGCAGCGCAGGAAATAGCAGCTCTCGATCATCTTCGCCGAGAGGTTGACCAGGGCCATGGTGTGGAACTGACTCTGGCGCGACACGTCCGGCCGGGCCGAGGACACGTCGAGCACCGCCAGCAGTTCGCCCTGGGGATCGAAGACCGGGCTGGCCGAGCAGGTCAGGCCGGTGTGGCGGCCTCGGAAATGTTCTTCCTGGTGGATGGTCAGGGCCTGGCGTTCCACCAGGCAGGTGCCGATGCCGTTGGTGCCTTCGCAGGCTTCGCTCCAGTCGGCGCCAAGCCAGAGCCCGGCGCGTTCGAAAATCTTCCGTTCGCTGGGGGCGGTGACGCAGTTGAGGATCACACCCCGGGCGTCGGTCAGCAGCACCGCGTGGCCGGCGCCGGAGAGTTGTTGATGCAGGCTGGTCATTTCGGTGCCGGCGATGTGCAGCACCTGTTGCAGACGCTCGCGGCTTTCCAGCACCCGGCCATGCTCGAGCACCGTCGGCGCCAGGTTCTGGGCCGGGTCGAGGTGATAGTCCTCAAGACAGCGCAGCCAGGAACGGGCAATCGACGGATCGCTGCCTGGGCCCTGCAGGTGGGCCTTGCCCTGGGTGACGGTCAGGACTTGCTGGGCGTGGCGACTGAGGTGGTTGCTGTGCATTTCTTATTATTCTCCCGAAGGACCTTTGGACCTGCCAACACATACCCCGTGGCGAGGGAGCTTGCTCCCGCTGGGCTGCGCAGCAGCCCCAAAACCTGAGTTTGCGGTGTATCAGGCTGACCGAGTTGGCTGCCTTGGGACCGCTTCGCGCTGGAGCGCCAGCCCGGTCCAGCGGGAGCAAGCTCCCTCGCCACGAAAAGCGCAATCGGTGTTGAAGCGACAAAAAAGCTTGGGTCTGCTGCGCAGCCCAGCGGGAGCAAGCTCCCTCGCCACAACTGTGCTTGGCAGGCCAACTTGGTGTAGCCCAGCATCCTCCAGCCCAACCGGCAATGCAATGCTGGCGCGACCTGCCAGTCACAGACTGTCTCGCATCTGGCACAAAGTGTCACACCCTGCGTATCGCTATCGTCACACACCCCCTCCGTTTGTCCGACGAATTACGCCTAAAGTCTTGATTTACGGGCCCTGCAAGGCAGTGGCCCAACCTTTGCTCTAGGCTTAGATACCAGCGCTCGATTTTGCGCGGCTCCCTTATAAGCACAAAAGCCAAGGAGATCTCATCATGCGTTACGCTCACCCCGGTACTGAAGGCGCTATCGTTTCGTTCAAGAGCAAATACGGTAACTACATCGGCGGCGAGTTCGTCGCGCCTGTCAAAGGTCAGTACTTCACCAATACTTCCCCGGTCAATGGCCAGCCCATTGCCGAATTCCCGCGTTCCACGGCTGAAGACATCGAAAAAGCCCTGGACGCCGCCCACGCCGCCGCCGATGCCTGGGGCGCCACTTCGGCCCAGGCCCGTTCGCTGGTCCTGTTGAAAATCGCCGACCGCATCGAGCAGAACCTCGAAGTGCTGGCGATCACCGAGTCCTGGGACAACGGCAAGGCCGTGCGCGAAACCCTCAACGCCGACATCCCCCTGGCCGCCGACCACTTCCGCTACTTCGCCGGTTGCCTGCGGGCCCAGGAAGGCAGCGCCGCCGAGATCGACGGCAACACCGTGGCCTATCACATCCACGAACCGCTGGGCGTGGTCGGGCAGATCATCCCGTGGAACTTCCCGCTGCTGATGGCCGCCTGGAAACTCGCGCCGGCCCTGGCCGCCGGTAACTGCGTGGTGCTCAAGCCGGCCGAGCAAACCCCGCTGGGCATCTGCGTGCTCATGGAACTGATCGGCGACCTGCTACCGCCCGGCGTGTTGAACGTGGTGCAAGGCTTCGGCAAAGAAGCCGGTGAAGCCCTGGCGACCAGCAAGCGCATCGCCAAAATTGCCTTTACCGGTTCCACCCCAGTCGGCTCGCACATCATGAAATGCGCCGCCGAGAACATCATCCCGTCCACCGTGGAACTGGGCGGCAAGTCGCCGAACATCTTCTTCGAAGACATCATGCAGGCCGAGCCGAGCTTCATCGAAAAAGCCGCCGAAGGCTTGGTGCTGGCGTTCTTCAACCAAGGCGAAGTGTGCACCTGCCCATCCCGCGCCCTGGTCCAGGAATCGATCTACGACGAGTTCATGAAAGTGGTGATGAACAAAGTCCTGCAGATCAAGCGCGGCGACCCGCTGGACACCGACACCATGGTCGGCGCCCAGGCGTCCGAGCAGCAATTCGACAAGATTCTTTCGTACCTGGAAATCGCCAAGGGCGAAGGCGCCGAGCTGCTGACCGGCGGCAAGGTGGAAAAACTCGAAGGCAACCTGGCCAGCGGTTACTACATCCAGCCGACCCTGCTCAAGGGCACCAACAAAATGCGCGTGTTCCAGGAAGAAATCTTCGGCCCAGTGGTGAGCATCACCACCTTCAAGGACGAAGCCGAAGCCCTGGCGATTGCCAACGACACCGAGTTCGGCCTCGGCGCCGGCCTGTGGACCCGCGACATCAACCGCGCCTACCGCATGGGCCGGGCGATCAAGGCCGGTCGCGTGTGGACCAACTGCTACCACCTCTACCCGGCCCATGCCGCGTTCGGTGGCTACAAGAAGTCCGGTGTGGGGCGTGAGACGCACAAGATGATGCTCGACCACTACCAGCAGACCAAGAACCTGCTGGTGAGCTACGACATCAATCCGTTGGGGTTCTTCTAAGCCATTGGGGCAAAGGCAGGTTCTCCTGCTTTGCACCTTAGATAGCTATCGCGAGCAAGCTCGCTCCCACAGGGGTCTGTGGATAACTCGTTTCCAGGGTTGGCAACAGATCCACTGTGGGAGCGAGCTTGCTCGCGATGGCGGCGGTCCAGCTTGCATCCATGCTGTATGCAACACACCGACTTAAAGAGCCGCCCCGCTCCAACAGGGCCAAAAAACAATAAAAACAGGTAAACCCTTATGCCAAGCGATCATGCAAACCCGCAACCGGCAACGTCCTCGGTCGACTTCGAAAAGGTCGGCACCGAATATTTCCAACAACGCGAACTGAAAAAAGGCGCGGCGGGCTGGGTCCTGCTGGTGGGCCTGGGGGTGGCGTATGTCATTTCCGGGGACTACGCCGGCTGGAACTTCGGCCTGGCCCAAGGCGGCTGGGGCGGCATGTTCCTCGCCACGCTGTTGATGGCCGCGATGTACCTGTGCATGTGTTTTTCCCTCGCCGAGTTGTCCTCGATGATCCCCACCGCTGGCGGCGGCTACGGCTTTGCCCGCAGCGCATTCGGCCCCTGGGGCGGGTTTCTCACGGGCACGGCGATCCTGATCGAGTACGCCATCGCCCCGGCGGCGATTGCGGTGTTCATCGGCGCGTATTGCCAATCGCTGTTCGGTATTGGCGGCTGGATGATCTACCTGGCGTTCTACATCATCTTTATTGCCATCCATATTTTTGGCGTGGGTGAAGCCCTCAAGCTGATGTTCATCATCACCGCCGTCGCCGCCCTCGCGCTGGGGGTATTCCTCGTGGCGATGGTGCCGCACTTCAACGTCGCCAACCTGCTGGACATCCCGGTCACTGCGGCCACGGGTGCCAGCCCATTCCTGCCCTTCGGTTACGTCGGCGTGTGGGCGGCGATTCCCTATGCAATCTGGTTTTTCCTGGCCGTGGAAGGTGTGCCGCTGGCGGCTGAAGAAACCAAGAACCCCAAGCGTGACCTGCCGCGCGGCCTGATCGGCGCCATGCTGGTGTTGGTGGCCTTCGCCCTGCTGATCCTGGTGATCGGTCCTGGTGGCGCGGGCTCCAATGCGCTGATGGCATCCGGCAATCCGCTGGTGGAAGCCCTGGCCAAGGCCTATGGCGGCTCCACCTGGATGGGCAGCTTCGTCAACCTCGTTGGTCTGGCGGGCCTGATCGCCAGCTTCTTCTCAATCATCTACGCCTACTCGCGGCAGATCTTTGCACTGTCTCGCGCCGGCTACCTGCCGCGCAAGCTTTCCGAAACCAATAAAAGCAAAGCGCCGGTTCTGGCCCTGATCATCCCCGGCATCATCGGTTTCGGCCTGTCCTTGACCGGCCAGGGTGACCTGCTGATTCTGGTGGCGGTGTTCGGCGCCACCATCTCCTACGTGCTGATGATGGCCGCGCACATCACCCTGCGCATCCGTCGCCCCAAAATGGACCGGCCATACCGCACACCGGGCGGCATCTTCACCTCAGGCGTGGCCCTGGTGCTGGCGTGCATCGCCGTGGTGGCGGGGTTCCTGGTGGATCCGCGGGTGGTCATCGGCGCGGCGATCATCTATGGAGTGTTAATTGCTTACTTCGCGTTCTACAGTCGGCATCACTTGGTCGCAGGTACGCCCGAAGAGGAATTCGCGGCGATCCAGAAAGCTGAAGAAGCCTTGCACTAAGCGCTAACGTGCCGATAACCACGGCGCCGCCCAGGCGGCGCCGTCACGGAGAACCTGTATGGCCAGTTTTGCACACACGGTCGGCGCCCAGACCTACCGCTTCGACAGCCTCAAAGACCTGATGGCCAAGGCCAGCCCGGCGCGCTCCGGGGATTTCCTCGCCGAAATCGCCGCGCTCAACGACGGCGAGCGGGTGGCCGCGCAAATGGCGCTGGCCGACCTGCCCCTCAGCCATTTCCTGCAAGAAATGCTGATTCCTTACGAGGTCGACGAAGTCACCCGGCTGATCGTCGACACTCACGACAAACACGCCTTCGCCGCCGTCAGCCACCTTACGGTCGGCGGTTTTCGCGACTGGCTGCTCAGCGACGCTGCTGATGAAGACAGCCTGCGGGCACTGGCCCCGGGCCTGACGCCAGAAATGGTCGCCGCCGTGTCCAAGATCATGCGTGTGCAAGACCTGGTGCTGGTGGCGCAGAAAATCCGCGTGGTGACCAAATTCCGCGGCACCCTCGGCCTGCGCGGACGGCTGTCCACCCGCCTGCAACCCAACCACCCCACCGACGAACCGGCCGGCATCGCCGCGAGCATTCTCGACGGCCTGCTCTTCGGCAACGGCGACGCCATGATCGGCATCAACCCGGCCACCGACAGCACCGCCTCGATCTGCGCCATGCTGGAAATGCTCGACGCCATCATCCAGCGCTACGACATCCCCACCCAAGGCTGCGTGCTGACTCACGTCACCACCTCCATCGAAGCGGCCAACCGCGGCGTGCCCCTGGACCTGGTGTTCCAGTCCATCGCCGGCACCGAAGCGGCCAACGCCAGTTTCGGTATCAACCTGAACCTGTTGCAAGAAGGCTACGACGCCGGCTTGAGCCTGAAGCGCGGCACCTTGGGCAACAACCTGATGTATTTCGAAACCGGCCAGGGCAGCGCGCTGTCGGCCAACGCCCACCACGGCGTCGATCAACAGACCTGCGAGACCCGGGCCTACGCCGTCGCACGACATTTCAAGCCGTTTTTGGTGAACACGGTTGTAGGATTCATCGGCCCGGAATACCTGTACAACGGCAAACAGATCATCCGCGCCGGCCTCGAAGACCACTTCTGCGGCAAGCTGCTGGGCGTGCCGATGGGCTGCGACATCTGCTACACCAACCACGCCGAAGCCGACCAGGACGACATGGACACCCTGCTGACCCTGCTGGGCGTGGCCGGAATCAACTTCATCATGGGCATCCCCGGCTCCGACGACATCATGCTCAACTACCAGACCACCTCGTTCCACGACGCCCTCTACGCCCGCCAGACCCTGGGCCTCAAACCCGCGCCGGAATTCGAAACCTGGCTGGCAAACATGGGCATCTTCACCCAGGCCGATGGCCGGGTGCGGTTCGGCGACAACCTGCCACCGGCGTTCCGTCACGCCCTCGCGCATTTGGGATGAGAGAACTGCCCATGGATAAAAAACCTGTTGATCCGCAGAACCCTTGGCTGAACCTGCGCAACCTCACCCCGGCACGCATCGCCCTGGGCCGCACCGGCACCAGCCTGCCGACCCAGGCGCAACTGGATTTCCAGTACGCCCACGCCCAGGCCCGCGATGCCGTGCACCTGGCGTTCGACCATGAGGGCATTCGCGCGCAACTGACCGAACGCGGCCGCGAAAGCCTGTTGCTCCACAGCGCCGCCGCTGACCGTAATAGCTATCTACAGCGCCCAGACCTGGGCCGACGGCTCGACGACGCTTCCGCGCAAATCCTGGATGATTACGCGACGGCCCATCCCGGCGGCGTGGATTTGGCGATTGTGGTGGCCGACGGCCTGTCGTCGCTGGCGGTGCATCGGCATACCCTGCCGTTCCTGGCGCGCCTGGAAGAACAGACCGCCGCTGACGGTTGGTCGGTGTCGCCGGTGATTTTGGTGGAACAAGGCCGCGTCGCGGTGGCCGATGAAGTGGCCGAGCGGCTTGGCGCGAAAATGTCGGTGATCCTGATCGGCGAACGCCCCGGCCTCAGCTCCCCCGACAGCCTGGGGCTGTATTTCACCTACAACCCCAAGGTCGGCCTGACCGATGCCTATCGCAACTGCATCTCCAACGTCCGCCTCGAAGGCCTGAGCTACGGCATGGCGGCGCATCGCCTGGTCTACCTGATGCGCGAGGCCTGTCGTCGACAGCTTTCGGGGGTCAATCTGAAGGACGAAGCCCAGGTTCAAACTCTGGATTCGGAAAACGCTGCCGATATGAAAGGTAATTTCCTACTCATGCCGCCCCGAAACTGACAGATCTAAGCGATTGCATTTTTGATCCGCTTTCAGGCAGCATCGGGGTACCGAAGAGCACCGTTGTTGTCAGAGTATCTGTCGACCTTTTGTAGACGAGACCTACCATGCGGATTATCCAAGCCACGCTGGAACACCTGGACCTGCTAACCCCATTGTTCGTCAAGTACCGGGAATTCTACGGCTCACTGCCCTACCCGGACTCGTCCCGAGCCTTCCTCGAAAAACGCCTGCGCCGCAAGGAATCGGTGATCTACCTGGCCCTGCCCGATGACGATAACAGCCGGTTGCTGGGGTTCTGCCAGCTCTACCCGAGCTACTCATCCCTGTCCCTCAAGCGCGTGTGGATCCTCAACGACATCTACGTCGCCGAAGACGCCCGCCGCCAACTGGTGGCCGACAACCTGATCCGCACCGCGAAAAAAATGGCCAAGGAAACCAACGCCGTGCGCATGCGCGTCTCCACCAGCAGCAACAACGAAGTGGCGCAGAAAACCTACGAATCGATTGGCTTCAAGGAAGACACCGAGTTCAAGAACTACGTGTTGCCGATCAGCGAAGGCATATAGCCCAACACCAAGATCTGTGGTGAGGGGGTTTATCCCCTCACCCTGACACAACACCACAAAACCAACCCACACCAATCCCCCTGACACACCACCACCCCCGTGGCGAGGGAGCTTGCTCCCGCTGGGCTGCGAAGCAGCCCCAAAACCTGAGCACGCGGTGTATCAGATTGACCGAGCCGCCTGCTTCAGGGCCGCTTCGCGCCCCAGCGGGAGCAAGCTCCCTCGCCACAAAAGCCAGCGCCCCCCTCCCCCTGACCCAACACCAAACCCATTGTGGCGAGGGGATTCATCCCCGCTGGGCTGCGCAGCAGCCCCCAAACCTGAACACGCGGTGTATCAGATTGACCGAGCCGCCTGCTTCAGGGCCGCTTCGCGCCCCAGCGGGAGCAAGCTCCCTCGCCACATAAACCAGCGCACACCCATACCCCCGGCACGACACCGACCCTCCACCACAAAGCCAGAGCACACCAATCCACCTGACACACCACCCACCCACAACACCACCGAAATCCCTAGCTACAAACTCACCCCGCTCCCCGCCTTCCACCCCGTATAATGCCGCTCTTCCCGGCTTGTAAGAAAAAGCTACACACCCTGTAGCCATACTCCAAGCCCGACCCAAAGCCTGCCGAGCCAGGCCACCACCACAGGTGTTTTGCATGGATTTCAACCCCCTCGACCTCATCCTGCACCTCGACGTGTACCTCGATCTGCTGGTGACCAACTACGGGACCTGGATCTACGCCATCCTGTTCCTGGTGATCTTCTGTGAAACCGGCCTGGTGGTGATGCCCTTCCTGCCCGGCGATTCCCTGCTGTTCATCGCCGGCGCCGTAGCAGCCGGTGGCGGCATGGACCCCGTGCTGTTGGGCGGCCTGCTGATGCTCGCGGCGATCCTCGGCGACAGCACCAACTATCTCATCGGCCGCACCGCCGGCGAAAAACTGTTCAGCAACCCGAACTCGAAAATCTTCCGCCGCGACTACCTGAAACAAACCCACGACTTCTACGACAAACACGGCGGCAAAACCGTGACCCTGGCGCGCTTCCTGCCGATCATCCGCACCTTCGCGCCCTTCGTCGCTGGCGTGGGAAAAATGCCTTACCCGCGCTTCTTCGGCTTCAGCGTCCTCGGCACCATCCTCTGGGTTGGCGGCCTGGTCACCCTCGGCTACTTCTTCGGCAACGTGCCCTTCATCAAGCAAAACCTGTCGCTGCTGGTAGTAGGCATCATCCTGCTGTCGCTGCTGCCGATGATCATCGGCCTGGTCCGCAGCAAGCTGAACCAGCGCGCCTCGAAAGCCTGATCGCCCATGTGGTCCCTGAGCAACTGGCGCCGCCAACGCACCCTCGCCAAACACCCCGTCCCCGACGAAACCTGGCAACGCGTGCGCCATCAACTGAGCTTCCTCGACGGCCTCAGCGCCGCCGAGGACCAGTGGCTGCGCGAGGCCTGCGTGCTGTTCCTGCATGACAAACACCTCACCGCCCTGCCCGGCGTCGAACTGCACCAGGAACAACGCCTGCTCCTCGCCGCCCAGGCCCAACTGCCGCTGATGCACCTGGGCGAACTGAACTGGTACCAGGGCTTCCACGAAATCGTCCTCTACCCCGACGACTTCCTCAGCCCCCAGCGCTACCGCGACGCCAGCGGCATCGAGCACGAGTGGGACGGCGAACACAGCGGCGAAGCCTGGCCCCAGGGCCCGATCATCCTGGCCTGGGACGGCGTGATGGCCAGCGGTGGCTGGGACGGCTACAACCTGGTGATCCACGAACTGGCGCACAAACTCGACATGCTCAACGGCGACGCCAACGGCCTGCCACCACTGCACCCCGGCATGCGCGTCAGCGACTGGGCCGAGGCCATGCAACAGGCCTTCGACGACCTCGACCGCCAACTGGACCAGAACCCCGACGCAGAAACCGTCATCGATCCCTACGCCGCGGAAAACCCCGCCGAGTTCTTCGCCGTCACCAGCGAATACTTCTTCAGCGCCCCGGACCTGCTGCACCAGGCCTATCCACGGGTCTATGAACAGCTCAAGGCCTTCTACCGCCAGGATCCTTTGGCCCGACTGCGGCAACTTCAGGCCGAAGATCCGGTCTATCAGGCGTCATACTAAGGTCTCTAAGACCCTGGTAACGTGGCATCAGCGGCCGAATATGCCTATAATCGCCGCCACTTTTTGGTCAATCCGACCAAGTCATTTGGTCAACTAACGGGGGCACCGCCCAATGAGCTACAGCAAGATTCCGGCTGGCAAAGACCTGCCGAACGACATCTACGTCGCGATCGAAATCCCGGCCAACCACGCCCCGATCAAATACGAAATCGACAAAGACAGCGATTGCCTGTTCGTTGACCGTTTCATGGCCACCCCCATGTTCTACCCGGCCAACTACGGTTACATCCCCAACACCCTGGCCGACGACGGCGACCCCCTCGACGTGCTGGTCGTGACCCCTTACCCGGTTGCCCCAGGCTCGGTCATCCGCGCCCGTCCGGTCGGCATCCTGAACATGACCGACGACGGCGGCGGCGATGCCAAAGTCATCGCAGTGCCACACGACAAACTGTCGCAACTGTACGTCGACGTGAAGGAATACACCGACCTGCCACCGCTGCTGATCCAGCAGATCGAGCACTTCTTCGCGAACTACAAAGATCTCGAAAAAGGCAAGTGGGTCAAGATCGAAGGCTGGGCCGGTGCTGACGCCGCCCGCGAAGCGATCCTCAAATCGGCCGCCGCCTACAAAGGCTGAGACTGCATTTGAAGAAAAACCCCGGTTTGCACCGGGGTTTTTTTATGCCTTAATAGCGCTTAATACAACTTCGTATTAATAATGTTTAGAGACGTTTAGCCCGCACCTTTCAAATCCCGCAAACGGAAAGATCGTCTTATATATTTGAACGACATGTTTATTGCCGAAAACACCGTCGCCCCTAAACTTTCCGTTTATGAAAATACTTTCCAGTGGCGACCGCTTCAGAGCCCTTCTAAAAGAAGCCAACATCCGATCCGCTGACTTCGCGAAGTTATACGGCGTGAAGTCGCAGCACGTGAACAACTGGTTCAACCGTGGCATCCCAGCCGGACGCATCCACTCCATTGCCAGCCTGCTGACAGTCAGCCCAGAGTGGCTCGCCCGCGGCGAAGGCCCGCAAACCCCACTGGGCCTCGGCCCCGGTACCACCTATGAGGCCGCCGAAAACGATGGCGTCTACAGCGTGGTGGAACCCACGGACATCGAACTGCCCTTCTACAAGGAAGTCCCCATCGCCCCAGGCGAAAGCCAAACCCACATCATCGAAATACCCGACCAAACCATCCGCCTGCCCCGCAGCCACCTCGAATCCCTCGAAATCAACCCCAACGACGCCATCTGCACCACCATGGTCGGCGACAGCATGGCCGAACGCATCGAAGACGGCTCCACCCTCGCCATCGACCGCGGCCTGACCCAAATCGTCGACGGGCAAATCTATGCGCTTGAGCATGACGGGATGCTGCGCATCAAATACCTGCACCGCATCCCCGGCAACCGACTGCGCCTGCGCAGCCACAACAGCACTGCTTACCCGGATGAAGTCTTCACCCTCGAACAGATCGAAGCGCAGAACATCAGGGTACTGGGCTGGGTGTTCTGGTGGTCCACCCTCAACAAACAGCGACCGCCCGTCTGCGAATGATTCACTTGCATCACCGCTCCCCCGTGGCGAGGGAGCTTGCTCCCGCTGGGCTGCAAAGCAGCCCCCGCTCTTCCCCCCTGGAACCACCGATAACCCAATGATTCCACACCACTTACCACTGGGATTCCAACCAAAACCCGAGTATCCTCCGCCCCACATTTGCGAGCCAACGCCTCGCACCGACAAGGCAGATCACTTTCTGACCAAGTCCCACAGCCGGCCGCAAGAGCCGGATGTACGTTTTGAAGGCTGGTGAGGTTTGTCAAAAACGAACTGAGTTAGTCAACGAGAAGCCGGCCATAAGCCGGCTTTTTAATGCACGCTTGAAATTTATTCTCACTTTCCAAACCTTTTACAGCCTTATTGTATGAAGGTTTTTGTAGAAGTGGCTGCTCTGGTCGCTGAGAACATAGTCCCTCTGGACAGACCCTTTGGATGCCAGCTTCCATGATTGAGCTAGGAAAAACATAACCGTGTCGATGATTGCCCCTACTCCTTAAGGGCGTGGTGCAGTTGAGAAAGGCATTCGGATCCTCGCTTGATCTCACACTCCCAAACGGTAATAACCCTCCAGCCGAGGGACCTTAAGGCGTAAACATTTTCGAGGTCTCTCTCAACATTTCTGGAGAATTTTGCTGCCCAGAATTCGCTCCGGGTCTTAGGTGTAGTAGCGTAGCGACACCCCGCATGGCGATGCCAAAAACATCCATGTACAAATATACAGGTCCGTAGCTTGGGAATTACAATGTCAGGCTTCCCAGGGAGGTCCTTGCGGTGCAGGCGGAAGCGGTAACCATTGGCATGAAGAAACCGGCGCAGCGCGAGCTCAGGCTGCGTATTTTTGCCAGTTATTGCTGCCATCATCCTCGACCTGGTCTCTTTATCTACAACATCCACTTTCGATTACCTTTGGCAGATGTAGCTCATGAATTGTGACAACCCTTTACAGGTCGTGGATCTCTTTGCCGGCCCCGGCGGCCTAGGTGAAGGGTTCTCTTCACTCAGTGAGGGCAGAAGCTTTGATATATTAGTCTCTGCCGAGATGGATCCGTTCGCTCGATCTACACTGAGACTTCGTGCATTTTATCGAGCGCTAAAAAAATACAACCCAGCAGCCCTTGACGATTATTATTATTACTGCGAAACGGCTGGTGTGGCACAACCTTGGAGCTCAGACAGTTATAAAGAATGGCAACATGCCGACGCCGAAGCTCGTCAAATTAAACTCGGAAGCGTAGAAGGAAATGCCGAACTAGACCGGATTTTGGAGAAACGACTGGATACCAGTAAGCCTTGGGTATTAATTGGTGGACCTCCTTGTCAAGCTTATTCAATTGTTGGGCGCGCGCGCAACAAAGGAAATGTCGACTATAAGGCGGAAGATGATCATCGTCACTTTTTGTATCGGGAATACCTGCGAATAATCCAGAGCAAGCGCCCTGCTGTATTTGTTATGGAGAATGTCAAAGGCATTCTTTCCTCAAAAGTTGGTGGCACGCAAATTTTCCCACAAATACTCCAAGATCTTGCTGACCCTGATGCGGCGCTGGGAATAAAAAACGGAACTGGTAAAAAATATAAAATCTGCTCTTTAGTTTCAGATGACATCTATGAATCTGGCATGACGCCAGACTCTATAGACTTTAATAATTTTATAATACGAGCGGAAGATTACGGCATTCCGCAAGGTCGCCACAGAGTTATACTAGTAGGCGTATCCGAGGATTATGTTGATGGCATAAGCGAACACAAACTTGCATCCGCTCCACCTGTCACCGTCAGGGACGTTCTTGGCAACCTCCCTCCGCTGCGCAGTACGCTTTCCAGAGGAAATGATACCCCAGACAAGTGGTGCAACGAGATTTTGGGACATCTCGAAACCCTATATAAGGATCTTATTTCGTCCGAAAAAAAGGATCTCACTTTAGAGATGAACCTTAGGATATTTCGAGATTCATTTTCGGGCGGACGTTTAAACAATGGAGGACTACGTGTTAAAAAAACCAGCTCTTGGAGTGGAGCAGTAAACACGGACGAATTAAATTCTTGGCTTACAGACTCTAAATTAGGCGTTTGGCTCAACCACGAAGCCCGAAGCCACATGAGCGCAGATCTTAAGCGCTATATTTATGCATCAGTCTTTGCGCAGGCTCATCATTATTCCCCAAAGGGTCACCAAGAATTCAATCTTCCTGGATTAGCGCCCGATCATAAAAACTGGGAAAGTGGAAAATTTAGTGATCGTTTTCGGGTTCAAATTGATCGCCAGCACTCTTCCACCATAACCAGCCACATCTCGAAAGATGGACACTATTTCATTCATTACGACCCTAATCAATGTCGCAGTTTGACTGTAAGGGAAGCGGCCAGATTACAAACCTTTCCCGATAATTATTTTTTCCTGGGAAATCGCACACAACAATACCATCAAGTCGGCAACGCCGTTCCTCCTCTACTTGCAAGTAAAATTGCGAGAGTAGTCGAGCGTATTATCAAGGGTAGAATTTCCTCTCAGCGTCCCAAAAGGACTGTGGCTTCCATGATCAGCTGAAAACGGGTTGCTATGGTAAATAACGCAATGCGACCAGCAAATCGGACTTGCGACATAGCTAAATTTGTGTAAAGAATGGTGGCCAATAGATGTCATGCCTTGTCGGCTAATCTATGATCAAAGCCATGCTGCGCGGCAGGATGGACTGCAAGGAATTAAAGCTAGCCCGCAGGGGGACAAGGATGCTTCTGTTCGAGACCATTTTGATTGACTTCCGTACCGGAAGGCGGCTGCGATGATAGAGGTTCAGCACCCTCCCCACGCAGCCTCCTTGCTCGAGTCAATGCGATCTATTGGATATACATTGGATTCGGCCGTGGCGGATTTGATAGATAACAGTATTTCCGCCCACGCAAAAGAGATTCATATCGAGTTCCGCCCTAACGATAACCCTTACATCGCGGTTATAGACGATGGGAAAGGTATGTCGCATGAGACGCTGCAGAACGCAATGCGACACGGCAGTAAAAACCCCCTTCTAGAAAGAAGCGGGGAGGATATGGGCCGCTACGGCTTAGGGTTAAAAACCGCTTCCATATCTCAATGTCGACGCATGACAGTCATTTCGAAACAAGAAGCGAATATAAGTGCCTATTGCTGGGACCTTGATGTCGTTATCGAAAAAGGCGCTTGGGTAATGCTTCAGCTGGAAGCATCAGAATACCAAGCTCTACCTCATTTTAATCAGCTTTCGTTGCAGAAAACCGGAACAATTGTATTGTGGCAAAACTTAGACAAGCTACTTATTGGAGAAACAGATCCAGAAAGTGCGCTAGGCATGAAAATGTTGGCCGCTCGCGAGCACTTATCACTTGTTTTCCATAGATTCCTAGTTAAAGAAGGAAGTAAACCTAAAATTTCAATAGCTTTGAACGGCTCTTTAATTGTGCCGTTTGACCCGTTCCTTAGCCATCACAAAGCCACACAGCCATTGGACGAGGAGATTTTTTCCGTAGAGGGCAAGAAGGTTGTGGTCAAACCTTTTATCTTGCCTCACATAAGCAAACTTAATAATAACGACACACAACTTGTTGGTGGAACCGAGGGAGTTCGAAGCCAGCAGGGTTTCTATATTTACAGAAATAGACGACTGATCATTTGGGGCACATGGTTTCGCTTGGCGCGAAAAGATGAGCTGAGCAAACTTGCACGCGTTCGGGTGGACATTCCAAATGCGCTTGATCATCTTTGGACCTTAGACATAAAAAAATCGGCTGCCCACCCGCCTGAGATAGTCCGATTAAATCTGAAGCGAACCGTAGATAGAATTAGAGCCGTAAGTGGGCGAACAATTACTTTTAAAGGCCGAAAAGTCTCTGACTCTGAGGTCGCTGCTGGATGGAATGAGGTTATCGATAGATCAGGGGTCCGATTCGACATCAATCGAAAGCACCCAATAATTTCAGAGTTTTCTAAATTTCTCAGTAAAGAAGGGCGGATGCAGTTCAACCTGATTCTAGGCGTTATTGAAAGCTCCTTTCCTGCAGACGCCTTGTATAATCGAATGGCGAGTGATATCAGATCTGACTTCGCCAACGATAGTTCAGTCGAAAGCATTAACGGCATGATCGCGGATCTTCTGAGCAATATGCCCGTGGACTCACCGGTTCGAAAACAACTGCTAATGTCCCTCCATTTGATTGAACCATTTAATTTATATCCGGCGCTGACAAAAAAAATTATTGAGGAATATGAGTCATGAGTGAGGCTTCCAGGAAGGTATTGTCAGCGAACGCTCGGCGTTTGGAACTAGGTGTTATCATGGCACTGACGGTCGATGGAATTCCAACCGAGGGAGGTATTTTAGACTTAGCCTCCACTCTTCGGTCAATCCCCCCCTATACAGTCACCGATGAAGAGTTTGAAACCGTAATTAAGCGACTTCATGAGGCCCTTACAGTTGACATGGGATTGGGCGATTGTGTTTACGACGAACAAAACCCATGGTTAAGAGCTCGAAAAGCCGAAATCGACCCATTTTATTGGAATCGCTATAAAACAGACCTTTTGAAACAGGGTTGGGGTCCCAAGGTCGTTAATTCGCTAGACAAGGTTACAGATGAGATCTTGGATTTAATGGGAGATCCATCGGGTCGCACCGGATGGCCTCGTCGGGGCTTGGTAATGGGCGACGTTCAGTCAGGGAAGACGTCAAATTATACTGGTCTTATCTGCAAGGCAGCGGATGCCGGTTATAAGCTAGTGATTCTGTTGACGGGCACGTTAGAAAGTTTGAGACGGCAAACCCAAGAACGCTTGGACGCGGGCTTCGTTGGGCTTGATAGTTCGGGCGTCGTTAATAACAGAAAACGCCATAGAAAAGAAATCGGGGTAGGACTAATTGACGCTGCGAGGTCAGCTGGGGTTTTCACATCTACAGTAGGTGATTTCAAGGCAACAACTGTAAATCAGTTAGGTTTTAGGTTAAGGGACTATAGGGAACCGGTACTCCTTGTAGTAAAAAAAAATAAGCGAATTCTCGAAAATCTTGCCGACTGGCTGGTTAACTATAATGCAAGTGCGGGTGGAAATATTGACATCCCCCTACTGTTGATTGATGACGAAGCAGATAACGCGTCCATTAATACAAACCCCAAAAAAGCAACTGCGATAAATTCGGCCATACGAGGATTGCTAAAAGTTTTTCCGAGATCCAGCTACGTCGGCTTCACCGCCACTCCCTTCGCGAATGTATTTATAAATCCCGACACCACGAATAATGTTGAGGGGGATGATTTATTCCCTCGTGATTTTATTTACACCTTGGAAGCCCCTACAAACTACGTTGGGGCGAGCCGGATTTTCAGCGAAACATCTGATTTGAAATGCTTAGAGGTAATTCACGATGCGGAAGAATATTTTCCTCGTGGGCAAACCTCTGATAGCAACATAGAGGGAGTCCCCCCCTCTCTAATAGACGCGGTTGTCTGCTTCTTCTTGGTCAATACACTGATGGATATCCGTGCTGGGATGCCAAAGCACAGATCCATGCTAGTAAACGTGAGTCACTTCACATTAATACAAGACCAAGTTAGGGATATCTTGGACCATGAGGTCCGTCTGATGCAGGGTGATATTCAGAATTATGCATCATTGTCTTTCGATGAGGCGATGCAAAACCAAACCATAAATACTCTTTTTAATAAGTTTCAACGGCTTTTTTCCAATTTGGAGGTATCTTGGAGCGAAGTCCAAGCCCAGCTTGTGGCCTCCACACTACCGATTCAAACTACAGCCGTAAACCAAAAAAGTGGACCTGCCAGCCTAGATTACGCCGCCTACAAAGAACACGGACTAAGAGTTATAGCGGTGGGCGGCAATAGCTTGGCACGCGGTTTAACGTTAGAAGGACTATGTGTCAGCTATTTCTACAGATCTACTCAGATGTACGACGCGTTGCTTCAAATGGGGCGGTGGTTCGGCTACCGCGTTGGCTATGAAGATCTGTGTAAAATTTGGATGACTGAGGAAACCGCTGATTGGTATGCTCATATTTCGGAGGCCACCGACGAATTACGTAATGAAGTGCGTCGAATGCAGAACTCCCGCCTGAAACCAATTGACTTTGGACTGCGCGTAAGGTCTCACCCTGAATCACTACTTATTACCGCCAGAAATAAAATGCGGGACTCGGACGAAATCATCCAAATTATTTCTATAACTGAAGAAAGTTTAGAGTCGCCTAGATTATTGAAAGACCCTTCTATAGTTACCGCGAACTATAAGGAAGCGCAAAGTTTCATACGTTCAGTGGTCTCTTGCCCAACTGCAAAATCTGAGAATGGCTCCTTTCCTGTATGGCGGTCCGTGCCGAAACAATTGGTTGTAAAATTTTTAAAGGCATTTGTCAACCATCCCCTTAGCGTCAAACTACAAACATCGAGTTTGGCAGACTTTATCGAGAAATCAGATGATGAAAAGCTCGATCACTGGGATGTGGCTTTACCAACAGGTAGCGGAGATTCAATCAAGTTTTTGGGTGACATAGAAGTCAAAAGGCGAATTCGGAAAATCTCCATTGATGAAAGTATCAAAGCCTTGCTTGTTAACGGGAATAAACTTCGAGTGGGCTCTGCAGGTGATGAGAAAGTTGGATTATCTGCAGCTGAAGTGCAGGCAGCAGACCTTCGCTTCCGAAGCGAGTCCAAGAAAAGCGTTCAAACAATACCAGGTAAAGCATATGCTGCTGTTAGGCAGGCGCCGCTGCTGTTGATCCATTTGATTCAGCCTAGAAGTGAGAGCAATGAGGAAAGTCCTTATACACTTCCTTCCGATTGTGATGCGCTTGTGGCAATAGGTCTAAGCTTCCCCTCTCTTAATGTGTCGAGTCACCGAGTCGCTTATCGGATTAATCTTGTTGAACTCAGAAATATTTTGTCTGGAGATAATCCCTCCATTGACGACAACGATGATGAGGACGATGAAGATGATGACGAATAAGGTTAAATCCATCTGGACGGCGATTAAGTCGGAAGGTGTCGGATCCGGTTTTCGCCGAATTGACGCGGAGCATTTGCTTGATTTTTACGCCGGAGTGGATTCAATAGGCAGGCTCACACTCTTGTTGATTACACAAAAAAACCCTAGTGTTGAGTTGGAACTCCAATCAGTAAAAATTCACAGCGTGCTCCGAGATGATAACCAATGGTCTCTACTTTTCATATTAGAAAAACCTGAGCTTTCCGAGTTGTTCTTGCTCTTCTGCGGAGACCTAATTGAATCTTCACGTCAATGTGGGGAGAGATCTAGAGGCCTTCCATTTGTTTTAGCTCGTCTTGTTAGCTGGCGCTTGCTATTTGAACGAGGGAATTTCGATTTATTGACCGAAGGGCAAGTTCGAGGATTGACTGGTGAGCTTCTTCACCTAAAGGCGCTAATTGGGACTATTAGCGCATCAGCGGCAGTTCAGAGCTGGAAAGGGCCCGATCGAGCTGATCAGGACTTCCAATTTGAAAAAAATGCGTGGGAGGTCAAGACAATTTGGCCAGCGACCAATGAGGTTATAATAGCCTCGGAAAGACAACTTGACTTCACCCACCGAGAGTTGGAGCTCGTCGTTGTCGAGCTCGGAAGTGGATCTGAGGATACGGAAGCTGGCTTCACACTTAATCAGTTGATTGATGAAATCCGAAGAGTAATTAAATCAGATTTTGACACATATTCAGCGTTTGAAAGTGCACTACTGAGATCTGGCTATGTTATACGCCCCGAATATGATGCGTGGGTAATGACTCTAGGCAAAGTAACCCGTTATAAAGTCAGCACTGGTTTCCCCTGTATTCGCCCACAAGATCTATCGACAGGAATTCGTAGTGTCAAATACAAACTAAACCTCCAAAGCTGCATACCTTTTCAGATATAGCGAAGGAGTAAGTTATATGGATCTCCTCACATTTCATAAAGACATCATAGAGACCGTCCGTTCAAAAGCCGAATCTTCGCGCGACTTCATTCGCACCGCATTTGTGGAGGAGTGCGGAGAGAGGCTGGTAGAAGCGGAGGAGCTTCTTTCCTTCGAAATGTGCAGATTTGAGGGCGTCAATGGAAAGCGCAAAAAGCTTCGAGTGGACGGCTATTCGTTTGATGATGCCGACAACTCGATGGCTCTTCTGATAGCTGAGTTTTTTAATGAGGATGAGGTGCCCTCGTTTATTACTTCCGATGCAAAGGCTGCACTCGGTGATTTGCGTGCCTTTCTTGAAGAGGCATTGGAGGGCAACTTAACTGACGGTAGTGTAGACGAAAGCCAACCAGGCTTTGGCTTCGCATGTGACTTAATGAATTGGCATTCGAAAATAACGAAATATCGTTTCTATTTCGTTAGCGATGGCATGCTAAAAACTCGTCAGAAAGGATGGCCTGAAGATGCTGTGAGCGGAACTCCTGTCGAGTTCCATATCTGGGATATCGGACGATTCCATTCAGCTTATATCTCAGCTACTGGGCGCGACGATCTTGTTGTTGACTTTTCGACAAATAAAACGAGTGGTCTGAAATGCCTTGCTGCTGCCGAATCCCAGGGAGACTATAGCGCTTATCTTTGCATGATTCCCGGTGACACTTTAGCGGATATATACGACATTTACGGCAGCAGATTGCTTGAAGGTAATGTTCGAACATTTTTGAGTACAAAAGGCAAGGTTAACGCAGCAATACAAAACACGATTCGTAATCAGCCAGAAATGTTTTTTGCATTCAATAATGGAATTGCGGCGACTGCTGAAAATGTTGTAATAGAAGAGGATGCGGGGGGGACGCGTATTCGAAGCGCGGTGAACCTTCAAATTGTGAACGGAGGGCAAACTACGGCGTCGTTAGCGTTTGCAAAAAGAGGTGGTACTGCACGCAAAGACTGCTTGGACCTCTCAAAAGTTATGGTGCAGATGAAGCTTTCTGTTCTGCCACCGGAAAAAGCTGGGGAGTTAACTCCAGAAATCGCACGTTACGCGAATAGCCAGAACAAAGTTAGCGATGCAGACTTTTTCTCCAACCACCCGTTTCATATTCGCCTTCAAGAATTTTCTCGCCGACTGTTCACCTCGCCCAAAACCGGGGCACAATTTGGAACACATTGGTTTTATGAGCGAGCTAGAGGTCAGTATTTTAATGAACAAGCCAAGCTCACAAGCGCACAAAAAAACCACTTTTTAGTACAAAATCCAAAAAACCAGCTATTTACAAAAACCGATGTTGCAAAATATGAAAATAGTTGGCGCGAGCAACC
Organism: Pseudomonas sp. G2-4; assembly: GCF_030064125.1. Classification (NCBI taxonomy): domain Bacteria; kingdom Pseudomonadati; phylum Pseudomonadota; class Gammaproteobacteria; order Pseudomonadales; family Pseudomonadaceae; genus Pseudomonas; species Pseudomonas sp. G2-4. Next base: position 5,723,399 of record NZ_CP125957.1, read on the forward strand.
CCATAGAGTAAGCATGGGGGCGCAAAAAAACTTTATATTTTTTGCTGACATCATTTCAAAATCTTGGATATCGGACGGCAAGACTTATAATGAAGAGTACTTTCGCAGCCTAGTTGCTCTAGCTATAATTTTCAGAAAAACGGAGTCTCTGGTTAGCCAACAGACATGGTACCAAGGGGGATATCGTGCAAACATCGTAACTTACTCGATCGCCAAGCTTCATAATTTGATATCTGAGGATGCACTGGGCAAGCAATTCAACTTCAGAACTATTTGGGATCTACAGACTGTTCCGCAGGCATTATGCGACCAACTCTCTATAATTGCAGAAAAAGTTTTTCTCGTGCTTACCGATCCTGACAGACCCAAGGATAACGTCACTGAGTGGGCAAAAATGCAAGCCTGTTGGGAACAAGTAAAAAACACCAAAGTAAAGCTAGTTTCAAACTCAGATGAATTTCTTCAAGATGTGCGCCTCTCTGTTGAGGATGGAAAAAAATCGAAAACGATGCAAAAAACTGATGATGGCATACAACTTCAAATTATGGTCGTGGACTTGCCCGGCGCGGAATGGACACGGCTATTAAATTGGGGGATCAAGAAGGGGAAATTTTCGCCCAAGCAAGTTAGTCTATTGAGTATCGCAACTCAAATCCCCCATAAGCTTCCTACGGAACGTCAGTGTATCGAACTTTGGAAACTACGGGGACAGATGATTGAGGACGGCTATCTTGCTCTGTGAATACATGGAATTTTGTTGATCAGTCTTTTTTGTATCCATCCTAGTTTTCGTAAAGGTCTTGCTATGCAAGACCTTTTTGTTGCCGAAAGACAGCTTGCGCCCCGCCCTACCTCACCTCACCTCACCTCACCTCACCTCAACAATATCCAAAGCCCGATTCGCCAACAGCTCACTCACCTCAATCACCTGCAAAATCCCCATCGCAACACGCCGTCGCGATCCCTCAAGATCAAACGCCAAATCACTGATCATGGCATTGGCCGAAGCCAGGTTTTCGCTGAGACTGGCAAGCAGACATTCCGAATCAACATCAGGTGCGATACGGAAGATGGTGTTGGGTTTGTCAGACGTTTCCTTCTCAGGCGTAGGCTTCAGATAAAAATCCAAAGCCCGGGTAGCAGCATCATCAAGCTTCTTGTTGCGAGCCGACTGAACGCGGGACACGGTTTCGTCGGTAGCTGGCGGATTCGGTGTAATTTTGACCATGGTAAAACTCCTAGAGTCTGTTGGAGCTACCACCCTTCGCTGCGAAACGAAGTATGGGGTGGCAGCTGTACGCGGGTTCGCAGACCGGGACTCTAGGGACCGGCAGACCCGAGGGTCTCCCACGCACAGCCACCTCTGACGAAATCACAGACATGGGCGATCTGCTTTCGAAGGTGACGTTGTGCGCCTATAGAGTCCGGGCTGCGAAACCCGATCACTGATGAGCAGTGACGGATTCAAACTACCGAGGGGACTCAAGGTGCACAAGCCGGCGGATTCTGGCGTAGTTGTAGGCAATGGCGCAAGACAACGTCAGCCGCCCCCAGATTCAAATCGCACCAATAAACAACGCGCCTCCAACGCATCCAAACAAGCCACCACCCGTTGAGAAGATCCGCCGTAAGTCTTGAACTCATTATGATCGCGAGCCAGCAACTGCATGAGTTTTGGGTGGATAAAGAGCTGTTCGTTGCCGACCTGCGCTTCTTACAAAGCACACTGCGGCAGGCGCTACCGACGATAGTGATTTAATAAACCAGTCCGCGTAGTTACCGGTCTAGGGCGCTGCCGTGATCATGATCTACATTAGCGATTAAATGAAAATCACAGCCGAAACTGAGCGACGCCCCCTCGGCGCTCCCATATCTGATGCCTTGCCGCGAGCTCTTACGAAAAAAGGCCTTGCTGAGCAAGACCTTTTTTCCTCTCAAAGCGCGAATGCCTCGCCCTTCTACCTCACCTCAACAATATCCAAAGCCCGATTAGCCAACAGTTCACTCAACTCAATCACCTGCAAAATCCCCAACGCCACATGCCGCCGTGACCCATCCAGATCAAACGCCAAATCACTGATCATGGCATTCGCCGAAGCCAGGTTTTCACTGAGATTGGCAAGCAGACATTCCGAATCAACATCAGGTGCAATACGGAAGATGGTGTTGGGTTTGTCGGACGTTTCGTTCTTCGGCGTAGGCTTCAGATAGAAATCCAAAGCACGCGTGGCTGCTTCGTCGAGTTTTTTATTTCGAGCGGATTGGGAGCGGGATACGTGTTCGTCTGTATCTGGGGGATTTGGAGTCACTTTTGCCATTGTCTTGCTTCCTGTAGTTGGAGCCATCACCCGCTCGCGACTAAACGATGGGAGGCAGCTGTACGCAGGTTAGTCGACCGGGGAAACAAGAAACCGGCGCGTCCGAGGACGCCCTGCGCACAGCCACCATCAAGTGCAGGATGGGAATCCTGACTGGATGACGCCTTGCACAACCTGTTTCACCCTGGGCGACTAAACCCGATCACTGATGAGCAGTGACAGGTCCCAAACTACCGACGCGACCCAAGACGCACAAGCCGGCGGATTCTGGCGTAGTTGTAGGCAATGGCGCAAGGCGATGTCGGTCTTGGCTAGTCTCGTGGAGTCACGATAAACAGCTGGCCGGAATGTTGCTGATACACCGCTATCGCGAGCAGGCTCGCTCCCACAGAGGAGCTTGTGTACATACGTCGAAGGGGAATGCATTCGCAACTGACTGCATCCTTGCAGCCAGTCGCGAAGAGGGTTACGACTCGTTGTTCAACGGGGCTCGCGAGCAACATCGCAATAAATCAGGCGGAATATCTCGATCATATCCACAACGGTTTTGTCATCGACCTCAAACCCGCTGCCCTGCCCCCCTGTGTTGCTATTACTTAAGCGTAACGTCGAGCATCGGCGGGATGTACCCGTAGTCGTACTCGCCCACCACAAACGTCTGCTGCCCTTTTATTTTCAAGCCCACCGTGGGTGCCTCTGTGCCACCCACACGAATCTGCGTGCCGGTTTCGTCGGTCGGTACGCTGTCGATAAAGGAGGTCACCAGGCCGTTTGGCATCACATAGTGCGAGTAGGTCTGGAATGGCTGGGAGGACGGGTTGCCCAGCACCAGGCCGGAACCGTTGAGCGGCACGTAGGGGCCGAACAGCGAGTCCGCGACAAAACCGTACACGCCGTCCGGCCCGGTCACACCGTCGCCATAGGTGAAGGTGTGGCTGATCGTGAACAGGTAGTACTTGCCATCCTGGAACACGAAGTGCGGGCGCTCGGTCTGGTCGTTGACGCCCACGGCGGTCAGCAGTGGCGGCAACATTTCCCAGTCGTCGCCGTCTGCGTCGCGGGCCACGGCGATGCCAACGCAGGCCGTCTGGAAGCGCGAGTTGCCGACGTCTTCATAACCCGGTGGCACGTCGCCGATTTCCGCTTCTCCCACCTTGTGCGAGCCGCGCTCACCGGCCACGTTGCCCTCGAACAGCATGTACAGCTTGCCGTCGTTCGGATCGCGGAAAGGCCATGGGTCGCGGAAGCCCCAGAAAGCGTTTTGGGCTTCGGTCTGGTACATGTTGCCGTCGGCCTCGAACAGCGGCTTGACCTTCTCGAAGCCGACCATGCTGACACCATGTTCGGTGGTCACGACCCGACCGCGCACTTTGACGATGGTCGCGCCCGGGGTGACGGCGGTGTAATACAGGTCCACTTCACCTCGGTCGTTCAACAGGATCGGCGTACCGGCCCATTCGCGAGCGGTCGGCGAAACGCCTTCGGCCATTACGCGGCCGCCGAATTCCCAGTGCTTGCCGGTACGGGAAAACCAGTAGTACATCTTTGCCCGACCGTGACGATCGTTCCAATCGCGGAGGATGTCGTAGTTGCCGTTCTCATCGAGGTACGCCGGGTCGTTTGGATGACGATCGGCCGTCAGGGTGAAGATCACCGACCAGCCGTCGACGGACGTCACGTTACCGTCCAAGTCGCGTAGGGGCATGGTGTCCCAGATGAACACGTCGTTGTTCAGTACTGGGAAATCCGCGCTGACCAGAGGTTGAGTGGTGGTGGGATCGTCCGCCCGGACTTTCAACGCATCAGCGCGGGTCCAGAGGCTGGGTTGATGGGGGGTTACGCCGAATTTTTCAGTGGTGGTTTTCATAAGGTAAGACCTCGTCCATGAATGGATTCAAATAAATGATGCTTTAGAAATACTGGATGCGCATACAGTGAAGCCACCTTATAGAGGCTCATGCATGCGGGTCAAGCAAAAAAATGCATTTGTGCATATTTTGATTTTTCTTGAAGCTGATACGTTTCAGCCTTGAGCGTTTGCAGAAGTTTGTTCTCGGGGAGATCGACGACGTTGCCAGCACGCTCGGTGCTCTGAGCCGCTGCTCAGTGGAAAGCGCGCGTAACTGGCAACAGGCGGAAGTAGTGCATAGAGGGATTGCTCAACTGAGCTTGCGCGTCGTGCGTAAAGCCCAACATAAGGCGGGGAGTCAGTGATTCTGATGTTGACTGGTGTATCGCTATCGCGAGCAAGCTCGCTCCCACAGGGTATGCGGTGGCTGTGTGGTTTGTGCAGAAAAGCATCAGGCAGGTGACCAAATCTGCCCGATGCCAGCGACCTGACTAATCACCCCAACGTATTCAAACAAACCACCTTCGGCTGGGTCATTTCCTCATACGCAAACCGCACCCCTTCCCTGCCCAAACTGCCGTACTTGGAGCCGCCAAACGGCATCGCATCGAACCGAAAATCCGACGAGTCGTTGATCATCACGCCGCCCGCCTCGATCCGCCGAGCAGCGCTCATCGCCGTTGCCAAGTTGTTGGTGAAAATCCCGGCATGAAGGGCGTATTCAGGTTCGTTAGCCAGCGCGATAGCCTCATCAAACGCGTCGAACGGCTGCAACACCACCACCGGTGCGAAGACCTCGTTGCGCCAGAGTCGGCTGGCATGGTCGACGTTTTCCAATACCGTAGCGGCATAGCAGGCGCCTTGGCGGCGGTGGCCGCAGAGTAAGGTGGCGCCTTGTTGCAGGGCTTCGTTCACCACGTGTTCGGCGTTTTGCGCGGCTTGGTGGGTGATCATCGGGCCGATGTCGGTGTGGGCGAGCAGTGGGTTGCCGACCACGAGGGCTTGGGCCTTTTGGACGAAGCGTTCGCGGAAGGCTGCGTAGATCGGTGCCTGGATGAGCAGGCGTTGGGTGCCGATGCAGTTTTGGCCGGCGGCCCAGAAGGCGCCGGAGATGCAGCTGTCGACGGCGGCGTCGAGGTCGCAGTCGGCCATGACGATGACGGGGGCGTTGCCGCCCAGGTCCATGGCGAGTTTTTTCAGGCCGGCGGTGCGGGCGATTTGTTCGCCGGTGACGAAGCCGCCGGTGAAGGAGATCATGCGTACGTCGCGGGCGGCGACCAGGGCTTTGCCGAGTTCGGCGCCGCCAGTGGCGACGGTGACCACGGATTCGGGCAGGCCGGCCTCGACCAGGCAGGCGACCAGTTTGAGCGCCGACAATGGGGTCAGCTCGGACGGTTTGAGGATCACCGCGTTGCCGCCGGCAATGGCCGGGCCGAGTTTGTGGGCCACCAGGTTCAGCGGGTCGTTGTAGGGGGTGATGGCGACGATCAGGCCCAGGGGTTCGCGGGTGAACCAGCCCTGGCGCGACTCAGCGCCTTCGTAGGCGTCGAACGGCACCACTTCGCCAGCGTTGCGCCGGGCTTCTTCGGCGGAGAGCTTGAGGGTGTTGATGCAGCGTTTGACTTCTTTTTCCGCCTGCTTGAGGGTCTTGCCGGCTTCGTCGACGATCAGCCGGGCGAAGGTTTTGGCGTCGCGTTGGATGTTCGCGGCGGCCTGTTCGAGGATGCTGGCGCGGCGATGACGGGGCAGCGCGGCGCAGGCTCGGGCGCCGTTGCGCCCGGTTTCCAGCAATTGCGGTACTTGGCTGGCGCAGACGTCGGCTACGGTGCCGACGACGGAGCCGTCGTACGGGTTGAGGACTTCGATTTGCGGCTCGGTCACAGCCAGGGCCAGACGGGAGACGTTCATGGTTTTACTCCTGGTTGCGGGCGGCGGATTGGTGGATGTTGATGATGTCTGACAGCAGCGCGAAGGCGGTTTCGGTGCGGCCTGCGCCGGGGCCGGACACGGTGACGGCGCCGAGCAGTTCACTGGTGAAGGACACGGCGTTGGTGGCGCCGCTGATGCTGGCCAGTGGGTGGTCGTTGTTCAGCAGGCGCGGTTCGACGCTGGCGCTGATGGCGCCGTCGGTGTTGCGTGTGGCGGCGCCGATGAGTTTCCAGCGGGCGCCGTCCTGGCGGGCTTTTTCGATGTCGTCCAGGCCCAGGGCGGAGATGCCGTTGCAGGCGACGTCGTTGACGGTGAGCTTGGCGTCCAGCAGTTCGTTGGCGAGGATGACGACTTTGAGGCGCACGTCATGGCCTTCGACGTCCGCGGTTGGGTCGGCTTCGGCGTAGCCCAGTTCCTGGGCTTTTTTGACTGCTTCGACAAACCCGAGGCCGCCTTCCATGCAGGTGAGGACGAAGTTGGAGGTGCCGTTGAGGATGCCTTCGAAACCGGTGATTTCACTGCCGGCCAGGGATTGTTTGGCGAGGCGAATGACAGGGGTGCCGCTCATCACCGAGCCTTCGTATTCGAAGGCGACGTTGTTGTGCTGGGCCAGGGCTTTGAGTTCGGCGCCGTGCAGGGCGATGGGGCCTTTGTTGGTGGTGACCACGTGTTTGCCGCGTTCCAGCGCCCAGCGGCAGAACGAGGTGGCAGGCTCGCCGTCCACCGGGTTGGTGAAGGTGGCTTCGGCGATGATGTCGGCGCCGCTGTCTTTGATCACGGCTTCATTGAGGGCTTCGGCGGTGCCGGTTGGCCATTGGGCGAACGCGCCTTGGGTGGCTGGGAGTTTGGCGAGCAGTGCGGCGTCGAGGCCTTCGCGGTTGATGATTGAGCCGAGGAACAGGTCGGTTACTCCGACGATTTTCAGGGTGAAGCCGAGTTCGGTTTTCCAGCGGTGGTTGCGCTCGGCAATCAGTTGAGCCAATGCCCGGTTTACACCGCCGAAGCCGACCAGCGCGAGTTTGTATTCAGTCATTTTTGTTGTGCCCTTGATCCGGGGGGGGTTGTTGGGATCTAGGTTAGGGGGGTGGGGTGGGCAGTGAAATATGGCAATTTGCTCTATTTTATGGGCGTTTTGACCAGGGGGTGGGCAAGCTGGCAGGCATGGGAAAAAGCCAATGGGGGTTGGCTTTGTAGGTCAGGTTGATGGGGTTTATGTGGCGAGGGAGCTTGCTCCCGCTCGGTTGCGCAGCGACCGCCGAAAGCGGGGGCTGCTGCGCAGCCCAGCGGGGATAAATCCCCTCGCCACAGGTTAATTCTTTGCCATGAAGTGGCCGCCAAAAAGCGGGGGCTGCTGCGCAGTCCAGCGGGAGCAAGCTCCCTCGCCACGGGGTTTTGTGGGGGGCAGATGACTTCACTTGGACCCCATCATCTGAGGCGGCGGGCATGGAAAAAGCCAATGGGGGTTGGTTTTGTAGGTCAGGTTGCTGGGGTTTATGTGGCGAGGGAGCTTGCTCCCGCTCGGTTGCGCAGCGACCGCCGAAAGCGGGGGCTGCTGCGCAGCCCAGCGGGAGCAAGCTCCCTCGCCACGGGGTTTTGTGGGGGGCAGATGACTTCACTTGGCCCCCATCATCTGAGGCGGCGGGCATGGAAAAAGCCAATGGGGGTTGGTTTTGTGGGTCAGGTTGCTGGGGTTTATGTGGCGAGGGAGCTTGCTCCCGCTCGGTTGCGCAGCGACCGCCGAAAGCGGGGGCTGCTGCGCAGCCCAGCGGGAGCAAGCTCCCTCGCCACCGGGGTTTTGTGGGGGCAGATGACTTCACTTGGACCCCATCATCTGAGGCGGTGGGCATGGAAAAAAGCCAATGGGGGTTGGTTTTGTAGGTCGGGTTGATGGGGTTTATGTGGCGAGGGAGCTTGCTCCCGCTCGGTTGCGTAGCGACCGCCGAAAGCGGGGGCTGCTGCGCAGCCCAGCGGGAGCAAGCTCCCTCGCCACGGGGTTTTGTGGGGGGCAGATGACTTCACTTGAACCCCATCATCTGAGGCGGCGGGCATGGGAAAAAGCCAATGGGGTTGGTTTTGTAGGTCGGGTTGATGGGGTTTATGTGGCGAGGGAGCTTGCTCCCGTTCGGTTGCGTAGCGACCGCCTGAAAAGCGAGGGCTGCTGCGCAGCCCAGCGGGAGCAAGCTCCCTCGCCACGGGGGTGATGGCCGGCTTTAGACCACCGATGACAGTACGAACGAAGTCACGGTGTTTTCCACGCCAGGCAGGGCGGAGATTTCCTTCCAGACTTTGTGCACCCGTTCCGGGTTCGCCGCGCCCACCCGCAGCATCAGGTCGAACTCGCCGCTCATCACGTCGCACTGGAGCACTTCCGGCATGGCGCGCAAGGCTTGGAGCACTTCGGCGCCGCGCATGCGGTCGTAGCGGTAGACGAAGATCACTGCGTTGATGTTCGACGACGCGTGTGCGCCCTCCCCGGTGCGCACGGTGTAGCCCTGGATCGCGCCGTCGCGTTCGAGGCGTTCGATGCGTTGGCGTACGGCGTTGCGCGAGAGGTTGACCTTGGCCGCCAGTTCGGCGTGGGCGGCGCGGGCGTTGAGGCGCAGTTCGGCGAGGATGCGTTCGTCGAGGGGGTCGAGAATTCGCTTCATGGGGTTTCCTTACAACGCGCCGAGCAGTTGATGGAGAGCACTGAGGTCGTCCGGCTGGATGCGATGGATCTGCGCCGGGCCGTGTTCCGCGAGCGCTGTTTGCTGCGGCGCAATGTTGATCCCCAGCTCGCCGAGCAGCGCCGCCGATTTGGCCGGGGAGATTTCCCCCAGGGTCACCATCGGCGCCACCAGGCTGCGCCGGTACAGGCGGGCCGCGAGCACGCCAGTGGCGGTGTGCGGGTCGATGATGTAACCGGTGTCGCGGTACAGCGAGGTGATTTCCTCCAAGGTCTGTTCATCGCTGACCGCGTAAGAGTCGATGATCATCCGCGCCTGCAACCAGAACTCGTTGGCGATGCTCATCTCGCCGCTGCTTTCGAAGGTGGCCATCAGCGCGCTCACCGCCTGGTCGTCGTGCCCGTAGAGTTCCCAGAGAAACCGCTCCAGGTTGGAAAAGATCGACAGGTCCATGGCCGGCGACAGGGTCTTGTTGGCGCGCAACCGCGAGTAGTGATTCTTCAGGAACAACTGATGCAGGGCGTCATTCTGGTTGGTCGCCACGATCATCTGGGTGATCGGTAAGCCCATTTTCTGCGCAATGTAGCCGGCATACACTTCGGCAAAACTCGCCGCCGGCACGCTGAAACCGATCGGGCGCTGACCGCCGCCCAGTTGCAGCACGGCGTGGAAGTAAAACACCAGTTGCGCCAACACGCCGACCCAGTTGCTGGAGTTGAAGCTGATCGCCTCGTGCCCGACGCAAGGCCAGTGCCGGAACAGGCGGCTGACGAGGGTCTGGCATTCGTCGAAGCTGCCGTTGACGGCAAACAGATGAACTCTGGGATGGGCCGCCGCTTGCAGGTGCTGGAGTTGTTCGTGGGGTACGCCGGCCTCGGGATAAATCACCACCACGGCGGTTTCTTCGCAGTGTTTGAAGGCCTCGATGGCCGCCAGCCCGGTGTCGCCGTTGGTGGCGCCGATCACCACGGCGCGCCGCTGGTTTTTCTGCAGGAAATATTGCACCAGCCGCGCCTGCAACTGGGCGGCGAAATCCTTCGAAGAACGGGTCGGCCCATGGAACAGTTCCAGGACCCATTCGTTGCGATCCACCTGATGCAGCGGCGCCAGGGAGCGATGGTTGAAGTGGCGACCCGCGTCCTTGAGCAGACGCTTGAGGTCGGCCTCAGGAATCGCCTCGCCCACGAACGGACGCATCACTCGATAGGCCAGTTCGTCATAGGACAGGGTCGACCAGTTGGCGATTTCCTGGGGTTCAAACAGCGGCAGTTCGAGGGGCACGAACAGTCCACCGTCCTCGGCCACACCCGATAACACGACTTTTTCGAAATCGACCTGCACGGCCGAATTACGGGTACTCACATAGCGCATGGTTGGCTCCGGCCATTCATTTGAAACGATGTGCCTGCTCGACCAGCCAGGTGGCAAACATGACCGCGTCGGGGTGTTGGTCGGTGCCGGAACCGCGAACGAGGTAGAACGATTCGCTGGCTTCGATGCGTTGGGCGAACGGTTCGATCAGGCGCCCATCCGCCAGCAGGTCAGCCACCATCGACGAGCGAGCCAGGGCGATCCCCTGCCCCAGTTCGGCCATGCGCAAGGTGCACACCAGCGTGTCGAACTGCATACCCGTCGAGGAATCAACGCTGTCCGCACCGACCATGTTCAACCAATAACCCCAGCCCTCTTCGTAACCCAGGACGTGGAGCAGCGGATGCTTCGCCACGTCTGCCGGCACCTTCAGTGGCGAACTCGCCATCAGGGCTGGCGAGCACACCGGAAACAAGGTGTCCCAGGTCAATCGCTGTGAAACCAGGCCAGGCCATTGACCGTGGCCCCAGCGAATTTCCATGTCATCTTCGCCGTCCAGTTCCTTGACCCAGATGTTGCTGATGTAGCGGATGTCGACCTGGGGATGGGCCTGGCGAAAGTCCACCAGCTTGGGGGCCAGCCAGTGCACGAAAAACGCCAGGCTGCCGCGGACCTTGATCGGCCGGCGTTTGTGCTGGCCAAAGATCTCGTTGGTGCCCACCGCCAGTCGCGTGATCGCGTCCTGCACCACCGGCAGGTAGGCCTGGCCCTCTTCGGTCAGGCCCAGGCCACGGGGCAAGCGCTTGAACAGCGCCACCCCCAGGTGACTTTCCAATTGGCGGATCTGCTGACTGACCGCGCCTTGGGTCAAGCACAACTCTTCGGCGGCGTGGGTGAAGTTCAGGCAGCGGGCGGACACCTCGAAGGCCCGCAGCCAGTTCAGAGGGGGTAACGGTTTTTGCTTCATGGTGTTGACCTCGTTGACACCCCTTCCACCGAGCGCACTCGCCAGTCTCAGCGCTGGCTAGAACGCATCGGACGGCTGTGCCATGGAGGCCACCGACAAGCGTTGCTCGCGGCTTTTGCGGGTAATGAAGTACACGAAATAGCACCAGGCAATGAATGGCAAGCCAAAGTACAGCGCCACCCGCTGTTCCGGGTCGAACGCGATGCCGATGCAGGCCAGGCTGCAGCAAATCAACGCCCCCAGCGGCACCCACGGATAACCACGGACGCGGAACTTGAGGTCGCGCACATCGCCGCCATGGGCGACATAGTGCCGGCGAAAGGCAATCTGGCTCGCGGCAATGCTCATCCACACCACCACCACGGCCAGGCCGGAGATCGACACCAGCGCCAGGTAGATGGTGTCGGCGGCGAACACGCTGCTGAGCAACGAAGCGGCGCCACCGGCCATGCTCACGATAATCGCGTTGAGCGGCGTGCCCATGCGAGTCAGGGCCGAGAACCGCTTGGGCAGGTGGCCTTGGTCACTGAGGGTCCAGAGCATCCGCGAGGCGGCGTACAAACCGGAATTGGCGGCCGAGAGCAAGGCAGTAATGATCACGAAATTCATGATGTCGGCGGAGTACGGAATGCCGATGTAGGTGAACACGGTGACGAAGGGGCTCTCGACGATCCCGGCCTGTTCGCGGGGCAGCAAGGTTGCCAGGACAAAAATGGTCCCGACGAAGAACACCGCCAGGCGCAGCACCGTGGTGCGAATGGCCCGCGGTACATTGCGCTGGGGGTCCTTGGTTTCACCCGCCGCGATGCCGATCAGTTCCGTGCCGGAGAAGGCGAACGAGACCGCCAGCAGCGTCATGACGATCGGCATGAAACCGGTAGGGAACAGCCCCTCGCGAGTGAAGTTACTCAGCCCGATGCTGTGGGCCTGGTCGATGTTCAACAGGCCAAGGATGGCGCCACCACCAATCAGCAGGAACACCACCACGGTGACCACTTTGACCAGCGACAACCAGAACTCGGTCTCGGCGAACAAACGCACCGAGACCACATTGGTGAGGAACACCACACCGGCGAACAGCGCACTCCAGATCCATACCGGCGTGTCTGGAAACCATCGCGTCATCAAGATACCGGCGGCGGTGAATTCAGAGCCGATCGCCACGGTCCAGGTCAGCCAATACAACCACGCCACGGTGTAGCCGGTGCCCGGCCCGAGGAAACGCGTGGCGTAGGTGCTGAACGAACCGGTTTCGGGCATCTGCACGGCCAACTCGCCCAGGCACATCATCACCATGTACACCATGAGTGCGCCGATGATGTAGGCGATCACCGCCCCCAACGGGCCGGCCTGGTTAACGGTGTAGCCGGACGTGAGGAACAGCCCGGTGCCAATCACGCCGCCCAATGCCAGCATGACGATGTGGCGCGTCTGCATTTCCTGTTTGAAGCCGGTGTGTTGTTGTTCTTTTATGGACATGGTTGTTCTCATGAAAGTGTTAGGGCGCGGTTTACGTCTGCGATAAGTCACAAGGCAGAGTCAAAACACGTCGCCGCTAAGTTTTATTATTATTCCTATTCATGAACGCCCCAGTGACCGCCTTGTCGTGGGGTATTGACGTTAAAACTTCAACTGGCTGTTTCGGTGCACGCTTGATTGGTTGAGGTTGTCTGCGTCAGTTCATCCCGCAGTTTTTTGACAAAGGCGAACGCCTGCTTCAGGTCGTCGACGAGATCGTCGGTGTCTTCGATGCCCACGGACACCCGCACCAGCCCTTCGGAGATGCCCAGGGCCAGACGTTCTTCCAAGGTGTTTTCGACATGGCTGGTGGTGCGCGCCGGGCCGTAGATGGTTTCCACCGCACCGAGATTGCCCGCGCAATGGGCGAAGCGCAGGCGCGGCAGAAGCAGCTTGACCGTGTCCATGCCGCCGGCGAGGACAAAACTGACGATGGCGCCGAAGCCCGACATCTGCGCGCACGCCACGGCGTGGTTCGGGTGGCTGGGCAAACCGGGGTAATTGACCGACTCCACCAGCGGTTCGGTGCAGAGGAACTCCGCCAGGGCACGGGCGCTGGATTGCTGCTGACGCATGCGCAGCACCAGGGTTTTCATGCCACGGATGATCATGTAGGCCGAGAACGGGTCGAGCGTCGCGCCGTTGATTTCCCGGTAGTGTCGAACCTTGGCCATCAAGGCTTCACTGCCGCACACCAGGCCGCCGAGTACATCGCCATGGCCACTGAGGAATTTGGTCGCGCTGTGGATCACCACGTCCACGCCCAGTGCCAGCGGGTTCTGGTTAAGCGGCGTGGCGAAGGTGTTGTCCGCTACTACCACGGCGCCGACGCGCTTGGCCGCCGCGACCAGGCGTGGGATATCGAGTATTTTCAGGGTCGGGTTGGTGGGCGTTTCCAGGTACAGCAACTGGCAACCCTTGGCGATTTCCCGCTCGATTTCCTCGTGGTCGAAGGTTTCGCACAAGGTCACGTCCACGCCCATGCGCGGCAGGAATTCTTCGAAAATCTTGTTGGTGCCGCCGTAGCTGTCCTTGGTCGAGACCACCCGGTCGCCATGAGACAGAAAGGTGTAGAGCACGCTGCTGATCGCCGCCATGCCACTGCTGAACGCCACGGCGGACTCGGCCATTTCCAGTTCGCGGATCTTGGCTTCGAGGGTCTCGACGGTGGGGTTGCTCATGCGGCTGTAGATAAAGCCCGGGGCTTTGCCCAGGGCGACGTCGTACCAGACGTCGATGTCGTCGTAACCGTAGGCGGCGCTGACGACGATGGGGGTTTGCGTGGCGTTGTAGGGATGCCTGACTTGCTCCCCACCCCAGACCGCCCGGGTACCCGCTCCTGCGTTATCAAGCCCTGCGCTGTGAGGTTTGTTATTCATTGGCACTACTCGCACTGAGGGGGCGGATGTGGAGCCATCCGCCGGATCTGAGGGCCAATATAGGGAAAAGCTGCGGGGGCGAGAAACGATGTTATTGGTGCCAAAGGGGTGGTTTTTTTAATGGCTGGGGGTGAGTAGTGATTTACAAATCACCGATGAATCTATGTGGGAGCGAGCTTGCTCGCGATGGCGGTGGATCAGCTGCCATTGATGTGACTGACACTCCGCTATCGCGAGCAAGCTCGCTCCCACATTGGGGGCGGCGTTGTTTTTTGATGTGCGGACGGACGCGAGGAGTCATGGCGCAGAAAATCGATAAAGAGTGCTTCGCATCTCAGCGGGAGCAAATCACGAACCAGCGCTCAAAGACTGCAACCAGCGCTGATGATAATCAGCCTGCTTAGTAATATCATTGGTTAGATCTTTATCTTCATAATCAAAAATATTAACTATATCAGTTTTATCTGCCGTTTCTCCCCAACGGACTTCGTAGGCCACTATGCCACCAGCCATTTGCGAAGACATTCGCGAGGGGTACACATTAATTTTGGCTCCCTTGCATAAAAATTTCACGTCCGGAAAATCTTTCCTAACCATCCCCAAGCACAAATATAAATCCGCCGCCGTGTAACTTCTCACCAACCCATCTGGCATCGTTACGGTCAGAGCCGTAACTTTTCGATCACATCGAAAAATCGCGCTCTTAACGACGCCATCAATTTCAATTGCTACTTCTCTAGAAGTCATATTTTCACCTATCAAAATTAGGTATTGAGTGCCCTACGTAAGTTCCATCTTCATTCACAGGTGTTGCCCCGACTATATCTTTTCTATCAATCCCTCCAGGCACAGCTATCTCCACTTCCTTTCGATGTGGCGACATCAAACCTAGTTTTTTATTCACATCAATACCCGGTACATTTTTTAACACATATACGTATCCAGACTCATACCCAAAACCAGTCGCAAATTCTATTGCCTCTGCCATTGAGGGGGTTGTACTTACATAAATACTAGGCGGATTTCGATTATTTTTAGCATGCAAAAATAGATCAGTACTCCATCCTAACGGCTCGAATCCTGCCTCAAATATTTCCCAAGGCTCCCTTGAGTCACCTCGATAGGTATAGATATCTTTTGGTTTGGTTTGAGGGAGCTTCGTCTCCCCCTCATCCACCCCAACCTTCGCCGCCGGATCCTGCCCCCCAACCGCCGGCCTACACCCACCCTTCCCCGGACAATCCACCAACCCCAACGGATCCACCCACCCCGTCGGATTCACGGTGTAGCGATACCCATTAAGCCCACCCGCCAGCTTGCTCGGGTCAGGCGTCAAATAGCGGCCGGTCCCGGGATTGTAGTAGCGGTGGCGGTTGTAGTGCAGGCCGCTTTCCGGGTCGAAGTATTGGCCTTGGAAGCGCAGCGGTTGTTCCAGCTGCTCGCCGCCGCCGTGGGCCAGTTCGGTGGTTTTGCCGTAGCCGTTGTAGCGTGCCGACCAGACGATCTGGCCGCCGTAGTTGGTCAGTTCCTGGGGCGTGCCCAGGTGGTCGAGGTGGTAGTAGAACGGGCAGGCGTTGAGGCCTTTGCCGTCGAGCATCGCCAGGGGGCGGAAGGTGCCCGGTTCGTAGAGGTAGCTGCGGTGGTGACGCGGGCTGCTTTCGGCGACGAGCTGGTCGCCTTGCCAGAAAAAATTCGTGGTCAGGCCATCCACGGTCTTGCTGATGCGTCGGTCGAAGGCGTCGTAGCGGTAGGACGCTTCGCGGCCGTCCGGCTGGGTGACGCCGATCAGGCGGTGCAGGCTGTCGTAGCGGTATTCGCTGACGAGGCTGCGGCCCTTGCCACGGCGTTCGCGGATCAGGTTGCCGAAGGCGTCGTAGTCGTAGTGGCGGTCGCCCTCCATCAGCAGGCGGTTGCCCTTGAAGGTGGTCGGGCCGGGGCGGTCGAGCATCAACAGGTTGCCGGCCGGGTCGTGGGCGAAATGTTCCGGCGGCTCGGTGTGGGAATAGTCGATACGGACCAGGCGATCCAGCGGGTCGTACTGGTAGTTGCGGCGGTTTCGGTTGTCGGAAAGGGCCTCAAGGTTGCCCTTGGCGCTGTAGGAATAATCGCGCCAGAACAGTTGCTGCTGGTGCTGCCACACCGTCTGGGCCTTGAGCCGGCCCTGTTCGTCGTAGTCGTATTGGCTGCGCAGCAGGCCTTGTTGGCGCTGTCGTTCGCGACCGCCGCGCATGTGGTGCTCGGTCAGCCGCGAGCCGTTCAGGTTTATCGCGGTGAGCGCGCCGCCCCGGGCGTGGTGGTAGTCGAGCTTGCTGTCGTCCGGCAGGCGCAGGTGATTGAGCCGGCCACAGGCGTCGTAGCCATAGCGCAGGGTGCCCCAGCCCTGGTGTTCGGTGATGAGCCGGTCCTGGGCGTCGTACTCGAAGGCCAGCGGATGGTCGCTGCCGTCATTGACGTGGACCAGCCGCCCCAGGCGGTCGTAGCGGTACTCGATCGCCTGGCCGTCGGGTAGGGTCTTGACCAGCAACCGCCCGGCCGCGTCGCGCTGGTAAGCGGTGACAAGCTGGCTGCCGTCGTCGCCGTATTCGGTTTTCTCCAACAGGTGGCCGTTGCGGTCGTAGGCGTAGGCGGTGCGTTGGCCGTCGAAGCCGATCTGCTGTCGGATCAAACCGTTGGGCGTGTAGTCCAGCTGATATTTTTCGCCGGATTCGTTTTCGATCTCGGTCAGCAACAGTCGCGCCGAGTCGTAGCGGTACTTCAGCTCGGAGCCATCGGGGTTGAGGCGGCGGCTGATCAGGTGCAGGTCGTCGGCGTATTCGTAGCGGGTGACGCGACCCTGCTCGTCACGCTCGCTGGTGACCTTGCCGTAGGCGTTGTAGGTCCAGGCGCGGGTGGCGCCGCTCGGCAAGGTGGTCTGGAGCAGGCGGCCGACGGCGTCCCATTGGTAGTGCGTGAGGGCGCCGTGTTCGTCCTGGCGGCTTAGCAGACGCCCCAAGACGTCGTAGGAAAAATGCCGCTGACTGCCGTCGGGCAGGGTTTCTTCCGTCAACTGGCCCAGGCGATTCCAAGTAAACCGATGTGCGCTGCCGTCTGGGTAATCAACCGCCAGCAGTTGCCCCTGGGGGTCGTAGGCATATTCCGTACGCTGGCCATCCGGATCGATGCGCTCGATCACGTCACCCTGGGCGTTGCGCCGATAGGTCCACACGGCTTTGCCGCGCCAGCGTGCGTGTAGGAAACCGTTGCGGTATTCGTAGGAGGTGGGCTCATCCAGGGGTGGAATCAGCGCCACCAGCCGGCCGGCTTCGTCGTAGCGGTATTCAGTGACGGCGCCCAGTGGGTCCTGCTCGGCGATCAGTCGGCCTTGTGCGTCATAGGCCTTGAGGTGCTCACCGCCATCGGGCTCGACCTTGCGCACCAGCCGCGCCCGGTCGTCATGGACATACACCTCCTGGCTGCCATCGAGGTGCTGGACCGTGACGCTGCCGTCCTCGTCCCAGCGGTAATGGCTGTCCATCTGTGCAAACGAGGCCCAATGCCTGACGCAGCGAGCCGCCCGCCCGGCCCCTTGCCATTCCCAGAAAAAACTCGCGCCACCGGCCAATTGCCGCTGGAGGATGACGTGCTGGTCGTCGTAGTCGTAGCGCTCGCTTTCCCCGGCGGCGTTGGTCGCTTCGATCAGTCGGAAACGTCCGTCATAGCGGTAGGAAACCAGCGTCTGTTCGGTGCGCCAGGCGTCGTCCAGGGTCAGGGCCGGGTGGAAGCTCTGGTAGTCGATGGCCACGAGGTGGCGCTGCTCGTAACGCAAGCGCAGGGCACGCCCGGCGCCGTTGTCCAGGCGGCAGATGTCGCCGTGGATGTTGCGCTGCAGGGTCAGGCGGTTGTCGTAGAGGTCGCTGAGGGCGGTCAGATGACCGTCGCGAAAGTGTAGGAACGCTGCGTTTTCGCCGGGCTGGGCGATGATCAGTTCGTCCGGCTCGGGCCCCAGGTAAATGGCCGCGCGGGCCAGGCTGTTGTGGATCGCCGGGCGCTGCTCGTTGGGCAGGGGAAAGGTCGTACGGCGGTTTTCCTGGTCGATCCAGATGACCTGCTCGCCGTCGAGCTGCAAGCGGTGCGCGAGGGCATGGCTCCAGCCGCGCCCGAGGCCCATGTCCAGCTCCACCGCGCTGGTGCGGTACAAGCGGGTGAAGACAAATGGCAGACACCCATCGAGGGTGCCGTCTTCCAGGGTCAGCAGTTCTTCGCCGGTGACCATCGACACCGGACAACCGCTGGTTTGGGTCTGGGCGGCGGTGTCGGCGCTGTCGCCGTTGGGGTTTTTCGATTGGGCTGGGGCGTCGTCGTGGGGGTCGTGCCTGCTCAGCCTTGTGGAGCCCTGGGATTTTTCCCGCGCCACAGCGGCCGGATTGCTGACCGCCACCGGGGCAGAATGCTCGGGGGTGATGTGCAGAGGTCCGACAGGTGTCGGTTTCAATGGCGCACGCTGGACGCTGATCACTACCGGCTTCAGCACGTCGGCATGCCGGTCGAGCCGATCGGTGGAGCGTTGGGCCAGCCTCAGGCTTGATGCCTGCAACCACTCGCGAGCCCGCTCCGAGCGGAGCTGGCCAAGTACCTTGCCGCTCATCCGCACGCCCACGCCCAGGGCGCTGGTCAACCGCATCAACAGGAAATTGATCAGTACCGAGGCGCGCATTTCGCCCACGACTTCGGCCATGTACTGAGGCGGCAACATCCGCAGCCAACTGACGAATGCCGCCATGTGAACGAAGAGCAACGGCTCGTCACTCAACACCATCAACCCTTTGGCGATGGCCTCGGATGAAGCTTTCAGTAACTGCTCAAGTTCGATCTGGGTCAGGTATTCCAGCAGCTTTTCGCTGTTGGCTTGCAGGTCGGCCAGCAGCTCGAACACCTGCTTAACGTCATCCCATAGCTGATGCAGGGCGTTTTCAAAACCGCGCCAATCGGCCTGCTGCAACAGGTCATAACGTTCGCGAAACCCGGCGTCGGAAAACGCCGCCCACAGGGGTTGAAACTCGTCCCACTCGGCCTTCAGCCAGCCCTCAAGTTCATCCATCACCCCTTGGTAAGACGCATACAGCGCCTTGACGTGAGCGGCCGTCACATGGGGGAAAAAAGTGATGCGGTAACGCCCGCCACGCCAGCATTCGGGGATTTCCAGGATGCCGCTGGGGCCAATGACGTGGTGGACTGGCTCGCCGAACGTTTCCTTCCCGGGCGCGCCGCCGGTGACGGGCTCCAGCATCACTGGGGTATCGCCAATCGGCACAAAGCGCGCCGCCTGGAACATGTGCACCAGCGTCAGCGGACCACCGGCCGGACACGCGGCCACCGTGGCACTGATGGGTTGATCCAGGTTCTTCGACGCCGACAGCGCCACCTCGTTGCCGACCTTGAATACCTGCTCAAGGTCCAGCGCCCAGCCAGCCCAGAAGCTTTCAGCCCAGGCGTCGTAGTCGTTCAGGCAGGTGCGGAAGTCCGCCAGTACCGCTTCGACATCCGGCTGCTCGGGGTCCATGGCCGCCACCACCAGGGAGCCGATGGTGTTGTTCAAAGCCAGGAGCTTGTCGGGGGCAAACATGCGGGAGTCTCGCGGGACAGGGACGAACGCGAGACTTTGCCGACGATGGCTGAGGAATTAAGTCAGTGAAAGAAGCGGTGGACGTAGGGCGATTCGCTAAATTTAAATGCTAGGCGTGCAAACCCCTGCGACGGTTATAAACGCCGGGATGGGGTTAGCAAACTGTTGGCCAATTCTGGCGTACCGTTATCGCGAGCAAGCTCGCTCCCACCGCTCTTGTGGCGAGGGAGCTTGCTCCCGCTGGGGTGCGTAGCAGCCCTCGATCCCACGACTCGGTGGGCCAAGCAAATTGAGTTGAGTTCTTTGGGGCTGCTGCGCAGCCCAGCGGGAGCAAGCTCCCTCGCCACGGGGTCGGCATAGGCCGATCTTTATGGGTTGAGCCCGTTCAAACAGGTGGTTTTCCTACAAACAGTTCTGTTTTAGATGCCTACCCGCGCTCATTCTCAAGAAATACCCGCCAGTAACCCCTCAACCTATCGTAATCTCGCACCTGCATACGCCCAGCCCCGAAACCGGCCGAGATCTCACCCCAATGCCTTCCATCTACCAGCTCAAACCCGCCTTCCAGAACCTGCTACGCCCCATGGTCCAACGGCTCTATGACAAGGGTGTCACCGCCAACCAGGTCACGCTGTTGGCAGGCGTCATTTCAGTGTTGGTAGGTGCGGTGATCGCTTGGTTCGCCAGTCACCCTTGGGTGTTCGTTCTGGTGCCGATCTGGATGTTCCTGCGCATGGCGCTGAACGCTGTGGATGGCATGCTCGCCAGGGAGTTCGGGCAGCAATCGCATCTGGGTGCCTATCTGAATGAGCTATGCGATATCATCGCCGACGCGGCCTTGATCCTCCCTTTCGCCCTGATTCCCGATGCCAGTCTGTTGCTCGTGTTGTTGGTCACGCTGTTGGCGTTGTTCAGCGAATACGCCGGCGTGCTAGGGGCGATGGTCGGGGCTTCGCGGCGCTATGACGGGCCGATGGGGAAAAGTGATCGGGCCTTTGTGTTTGGCGTGTTGGCGACCGGTATTGCCCTGGGTTGGCTCGGGGCGCTGTGGGTCGATGGTGTGATGGCGGTGGTTGCCGCCCTGCTGGTTTATACCTTGGTCAATCGGGTCCGTCATGGCCTGGACCAAGTGAAGGAAAACGCCCCCTCAGCATAAAGGATCTTGCAATGCGCGAAGCTCAACACCGGACATTCACCACCCACGATGGCGTGGAACTGTTCTACCAACACTGGCCGGCTGTCGATGCCCCGGCGGGTGAACCCCGCCAGGCCGTGTTGTTGTTTCACCGTGGGCATGAACACTCCGGGCGCATTGCGCACCTGGTGGATGAGCTGGACCTGCCCGGCTTCGACTTCTTTGCCTGGGATGCACGCGGCCACGGCCAGTCCCCCGGCGCCCGTGGCGACAGTCCGAGTTTTGCCACCAGTGCGCGGGATGTGCAGACCTTCTGCGATCACATCGGCGCCACGCACCAGATCGACGAGGCGAACATCGCGGTAGTGGCGCAAAGCGTCGGCGCGGTGATCGCGTCGACTTGGGTCCACGACTACGCGCCACGCATTCGTTCGCTGGTGCTGGCCTCGCCGGCGTTCAAGGTCAAGCTCTACGTGCCTTTCGCCCGTCCGGGCCTGGCGTTGATGCGCAAGTTTCGCGGCAATTTTTTCGTCAACAGTTACGTCAAGGCGAAATTCCTCAGCCATGACCCGGAGCGGGTGGCGTCCTACGACAGCGATCCGCTGATCACCAAGGCGATTTCGGTGAACGTGCTGCTGGGCCTGTACGAAGCCGCCGACCGCGTGGTCGCCGATGCCCAGGCGATCCAGGTGCCAACGCAGCTGCTGATCTCCGGTTCCGATTTTGTGGTGCACCGCAAACCCCAGGAGCAGTTCTTCGAGCGGCTGGGCAGTTTGCACAAGGAGAAACACATTCTGCCGGGGTTCTTCCACGACACCCTGGGCGAGAAGAACCGTGCGCCGGCCATTGCCAGTGCCCGCCGTTTCATCCTGCAGAACTTCGAGCGGCCACTGGACCGCCCTTCCCTGCTGGACGCCGATCGCCTGGGCGCGACCTGCGCCGAAGCCGAAACCCTGGCCACGCCGCTGCCGCACAACTCGTTGCGTGACCTGTACTGGCGCATGACCCGCGCCAGCATGCGCTTTGGTAGCAAGTTGTCAGCCGGGGTGAAGCTGGGCTTCGACACCGGGTTCGACTCCGGCAGCACCCTGGATTACGTCTACCGCAATCGCCCCACCGGCACCTCGGCGCTGGGCAAGATGATTGACCAGAATTACCTGAACTCCATCGGCTGGCGCGGCATTCGCCAGCGCAAGTTGAACGTCGAGGAGCTGCTGCGCCTGGCCATGGGCAAGTTGCGTGAAGAGAATCGCGAGGTGCGCATCGTCGACATCGCCGCCGGCCATGGCCGCTACATTCTCGAAGCGCTGCAAGGCGTCAGCCCGTTGCCGGAGTCGATCCTGCTGCGGGACTACAGCGACATCAACGTGCGCGATGGCAGCGCACTGATCCTGGAAAAAGGCTTGGGTGAGATTGCCCAGTTCGTCAAAGGAGATGCCTTCGACCGCCAGGACCTGGCGGCCCTGGAACCCAAACCGACCCTTGCGGTGGTGTCCGGCTTGTATGAACTGTTTGCCGATAACCAGATGGTTGGCGGTTCCCTCGCGGGCCTGGCCGAAGCGGTGGAGCCCGGCGGTTTCCTGGTCTACACCGGCCAGCCGTGGCACCCGCAGCTGGAACTGATCGCCCGCGCCCTCACCAGCCACCGCGCCGGGCAGGCTTGGGTCATGCGTCGGCGCACTCAGGCGGAAATGGACCAATTGGTCGAGGCGGCGGGCTTCCGCAAGATCACCCTGCGCGTCGATGAGTGGGGCATCTTCAGCGTTTCGCTGGCTCAGCGAGTGCAGTAATGAGCGCCGTCATTGCCCCGATCCGCGAGCCCAATCTGCTGAAACCGGCGGTGCTGTGGCTGCTGTTGTTGGCACCGCTGTTTTTCAGCACCTATGGCTTCGCCACCTGGGTGACGGCGCAGCGTGACGACGTCGGCACGCTGGTGTTCGATTGGGAACGCCACATGCCGTTCATGGCCTGGACCATCGTGCCGTACTGGTCGATTGATCTGCTTTACGGCCTGTCCCTGTTGCTGCCCACCAGCCGCTTGGAACTCAAGCGCCACGCCTTGCGCCTGCTCACGGCCCAGGTGATTGCGGTCAGTTGCTTTCTGCTCTGGCCGTTGCGCTTTACCTTCTCACGGCCGGAAATGGATGGGGTATTCGGGTGGTTGTTCGACGTATTGGCCGGGTTCGACAAACCGTTCAATCAGGCGCCGTCGCTGCACATCGCGTTGCTGGTGGTGCTGTGGGTTTGTTATCAGCGGCATTTGCAGGGTGTCTGGCGCTGGGTGATGCACGGTTGGTTCGCGCTGATTGGTGTGTCGGTGCTGACCACTTATCAACATCACTTCATTGACCTGCCCACGGGCGCATTGGCCGGGTGGCTGTGTGTCTGGTTGTGGCCGCTGGATCGGCCAAGTCCGCTGCACAGTGCGCGGCTGACTTCAGACCGAACGCGCCTGCAATTGGCTCTGCGGTATGCCTTGGGCGCCGCGGCGTTTTTCATTGTGGCGTTTGCCTTTGGCGGCGCGTGGCTGTGGTTGATCTGGCCGGCGGTGGCGGTGTTGTTGGTGGCGCTCAATTACCTGGCGTTCGATGCCGGCGGCTTTCAGAAACGCGCCGATGGCCGGCTGAGCCCGGCGGCGCGCTGGCTGTTGGCGCCGTATCTGGCGGCGGCGTGGATCAATTCTCGCGGGTGGACGCGCAAGCATCCGCAGCCGGAACAGGTGGCGGATAACGTCTGGCTGGGGCGAGTCCCCACGCCGATGGAGTTGAAGGACAGTCCGTTCACTGGCGTGGTCGACCTCTGTGCCGAGTTGTCCGTGGACAGCACCGGCATCGCCTATCGCTCGTTGCCGGTGCTTGACCTGACGGCGCCGAATGCCGAGCAATGCCTGGCGGCGGCACAGGCCATTGAAGGCCTGCGCCAGCAAGGACCGGTGTTGGTCTGCTGCGCCCTGGGCTATTCGCGCAGCGCCACCGCCGTGGCTGCGTGGTTGCTGCACAGCGGGCGGGCCGCCAGCGTCGATGCAGCTATCATACAAATCCAGCGAGCCCAGCCGCGCATTGTCTTGCATGGGGCGCACCGTCGGGCGCTGGATCAGTTATCCACAGCACAGGGGAATCTCCATGATCAGTGATATGGAACTGCACACCGTGGCGAGCCTGCTGCGTCGAGGTCACTCGCTGGATCAGCTTTCCACCGGGCTGACGCTGCTGGCGGCGCTGCTGGGGTTGGGGCAGTGGCTGGTGGGCGTCATTGATCCGTGGTTGCTGCTGTTGAGTGCTGTACTGATCGTCTTCGGCGTGCTGGAAAAATACTGGGCGTTGCGCGTGGCGTTCGATGCCGATCTGTTCCAGCGCATGGCGGACAGCACCCAATCGCTGGCCGAGCGCACCTACACCTTGGATCAAGCCCTCACCTCCCTGGGCCTGCAACCGGCCGCACGCGCCGGCCGTCTCTGGACCGAACGCCGGCATGGCGCGTTGTTGCTGCTGCGTCGGCAGTCGCGGCTGCTGGCCGTACAAATTGTCTTGACGCTGGGCTTCATCCTGGCCAGTCCCTGGTTAGCCTTTTCAGACGTCAGATAGTTTTAAAGTTAACGAATACCGGATGGCAAACGACTACTGTGGCGAGGGAGCTTGCTCCCGCTGGGCTGCGAAGCAGCCCTGAGCCAGGCGCTGGGGTGTGTCAGTTATAAGTGCATGAGCTTTGAATGGGGCTGCTGCGCAGCCCAGCGGGAGCAAGCTCCCTCGCCACAGTGAATTTGTCAGCCGTCAAAGATTGCGTCACTACCCGAGCTTCTCAGGACAAGGAATTTTCATGTTCGAACCCGTGGTCGCCAACCTCATCACCTCTGCCGCCCGCATGGTCACGGGCGCTCGCAGCCTGTGGCTCGGTTGTGCGCCGCAACCGGTGCAGCGGATCTACTTCGCCAACCACAGCAGCCACGGAGACTTCGTGTTGCTCTGGGCCTCACTGCCACCGGTGTTGCGCAAGCTCACCCGCCCAGTCGCGGGCGCCGATTACTGGCAGACCAGCCCGGTGCGCCGCTACATCATCAACCGGGTGTTCAACGGCGTGCTGGTGGACCGTGAGCGCAAGGATCCGTCGTACAGCCCATTGCAACCGATGCTCGACGCGCTGGAGAACGGTGACTCGCTGATCATCTTCCCCGAGGGCACGCGCAATCCGGAGGAAGGCCTGTTGCCCTTCAAGAGCGGGATCTATCACTTGATGAAGGCTCATCCCGAGGTCGAGGTGATCCCGGTGTGGATCGCCAACCTCAACCGCGTCATGCCCAAGGGTCGTGTGCTGCCTTTGCCGCTGTTATGCACCACCAGTTTCGGCGCGCCGCTGTGCATCGAAGACGGTGAAAGCAAAGAGCAATTTCTTGAACGCAGCCGCGCCGCGCTGCTGGCACTGGCCCCGGAGCACGTCTGACATGGATCGATATACCCTGATGTTGTTTGGCGGGATCGGCGCGATTCTGCTGCTGGCTTCGCTGGTTGGTTTCATTCTCAAGCTGCGCACCAAAGGCGCGCCGAACTCGGTCATTGAGAACCTCAATGCGCGGATCAACGCCTGGTGGATCATGGTGCTGGTGATCGGCATTGCGTTCTGGCTCGGCAACGCGGCGGTCATCCTGTTGTTCTACGCGGTGTCGTTCTATGCCCTGCGGGAATTCCTGACCCTGACACCGACCCGGCGCAGCGACTACCCCGCGTTGGTGGCCGCGTTCTACCTGGCGCTGCCGCTGCAGTACCTGCTGATCTACTACGACTGGTACGGGCTGTTTTCGATCTTTATCCCGGTGTATGTGTTCCTGCTGCTGCCGATCCTGGCGTCCCTGGGCGGCGACAGCACGCACTTCCTGGAGCGGGCTTCCAAGGTCCAGTGGGGGCTGATGATCGCGGTGTTCTGCATCTCCTTCGTCCCGGCGCTGCTGACGTTGGACATCGCCGGTTTCGAAGGCCGCAACCTGTTGCTGATCGCGTACCTGGTGATCGTGGTGCAGCTGTCGGATGTGCTGCAGTACGTGTGCGGCAAGTTGTTCGGCAAACACAAGATCGCCCCGAACCTGTCACCCTCAAAAACCGTGGAGGGTTTTGTCGGCGGCATTTTCCTGGCCTCGCTGATCGGTGGCGCGCTGTGGTGGATCACGCCGTTCAACCCCTGGCAGTCGTTCCTCATCGCCTTGCTGATCAACCTGCTGGGGTTTGCCGGCGGCATCGTCATGTCGGCGATCAAGCGTGACCGTGGCGTCAAGGACTGGGGCCACATGATCGAAGGCCACGGCGGCATGCTCGATCGGTTGGACTCGGTGTGCTTCGCCGCGCCGATTTTCTTCCATCTGGTTCGGTATTGGTGGACCTGAAAAAGCCTGCGATGAACACCTAAACCTGTGGGAGCGAGCTTGCTCGCGATAGCGTCAGGTCAGTCAACATCAATGTCGGCTGATCCACCGCCATCGCGAGCAAGCTCGCTCCCACAGAAGTTCGTCGCTTGAGCTTGGCACTTCAGCTGGACACATAACCCGTGGCGAGGGAGCTTGCTCCCGCTGGGGCGCGCAGCGGCCCCTAAACCCGCCGCTGCGGTGTGTCAGTTAGAAGGGCATTCAGCTTGGAGGGGGCTGCTGCGCAGCCCAGCGGGAGCAAGCTCCCTCGCCACAGGTGGGCAGTCAGTCGAGAATCAGATGCGGCAGGAACCGGCTCGAATCCTTGGTGATCAGGCTGTTGTCTTCCCGAACGCCGATACCGGCCGCCTGGTCGCCAATGACCCAGGAGCCAATCAGCGTGTAGCTGTCGTCAAACCGAGGCAGCGGCGCGAACTCCTGAAGAATGAACGGAGCGTCGGTGTAGGGCCCGTCTTCCTTGACGATCAGGCCATCGGCGGTTTGCAACTCGATGTTGGCACCTTCCCGGGAAAAGAACGGTTTGCGCACCCACCCCTTGGGCACGGCTTTGCCCGGATCAGTGTCCAGGTGCGACGCGAGCAGGTTCGGGTGACCTTTGTGGGCCTCCCACAGCAACGGCAGGATGCCTTTGTTCGAGATGATCGATTTCCAGGCCGGCTCGAAAAACTGCGTATCACACTGAGCAATCGCGGCGCCAAACGGTTCGTGGAAGATGAATTCCCAGGCGTGCAGCTTGAACAGGTGCGGAATCCAACGCTCTTGCAGGTCGACAAAACGGCCTTCGCTGTTAAGCCCGATGTCCTCGATATCGATGTGCCGCGATTCGATGCCGACTTTTTCCGCGACCAGCCGCAGGTAGTCCGTGGTGCCTTTGTCCTCGACCGAGTCTTTCATCGAGGCGAAATAAAACGGCCTGGTGAGCTGCAACTGAGCGAAGGCCTGGTGCAGCTTGGTGTCGATGCTGTTGAACTGGTCGGCATGGGCCGGCAGCAAACCGCGTTCGATGCATTGCTCCAGCCAGCCCCACTGAAACGCCGCCGCCTCGTACAGGCTGGTCGGCGTGTCGTAGTTGAGCTCCAGCAGCTTGGCGGGCCCGGTACCGTTGTAGGAGAAATCCATGCGCCCATACAGGTGCGGGTGACCTTCAAGCCATGACGTGCGAATCATGTCGAAGAACGGTGCGGGAATGCTCAGGCGCTCCAGCAATTCTTCGCTCTGGACCACACGAGCCACGAGGTCCATGCACATCTCATGGATCTCGTTGGTCGGGTCTTCCAGGTCGTTCTCGATCTGCTTGAGCGTGAACTGGTAGTACGCGCGCTCGTCCCAATAGGGTTCGTCGTCGATGGTGTGGAACAGAAAGCCGAGATGCTCGGCAGTCTGTTTCCAGTCATGACGTTCGGCGCAATGGACCTTCTTCATGGCGCTCGTTCCTCAGCCGCCGGAGCTGCTCGAACCACCCCAACCGCTGCGGGCGCTGGCTTTGCTGCCGAAGCCGCCACGGGAGGTCGAGGAGGCAACGGACATCGGCTTGCTGCTGGACTTGATGGAGTCGGTGTAGCTGCCGTATCGCGCCTGGTTGGACTTGGTGAACGTCGAGCCTGTCGACACCCGCTGGCTGAGCGTTGAGGAGCCAAAGCCGCCACGATCATCGCGGTAGCGGTAGACCGGCTCGGAGAAATAGCTGTTGCGGTTGCCGCTCAGCATGTTGCCGATCAGCAGTCCGGTCAGCAGATTGCTGAAACCTCCACCGGTATTCGCCGCTTCCGAGGCCGGCAATTGGGCCCTGGCCGCGTCCACTTCGGACTGCGTAACCTCGCCCTCGGCACTCAGTTCGAAACCACCCAACTTGGGGATGAACTTGCCGACGGAGTCCTGCTGGCACCAATCGGGGACGAAGTCGGCATCGCAATCGGCCTGGTTGTCGTACACCGGCGCAATGCGGCGATGCTCGGTCATGGCGGTCATGTAGGCGTCGGCGCAAATGTCTACTGGCAGTTTCTCATCGACACATTGCTGCACGGACTGGAAGTTGTACTTCTTCTTCAACTCATAGGTTTTTTCCGTCGGCCCGCAGCCTGATATCGCCATGGCGACCGACGCGGCCAGCGAGAGCTGAACGTACTTGCTTCGTTTCATCGGGATCTCCGGGGCGCAATCAGTTCTGGGAAGGCGTCATGCACGCGGCGTTCAGCATGCCGACGCTGATGGCCACGGCGGCGATATAGATGCCCGCGGCGAGCTCGCCTTTCTTGATGCGCTCGGAAGCGCCCTTGAGCACCAGGCTGGTCAGCAAAAACGCCAGCAGTTGCACGAAAGCGGCGATCACGGCCCAAACGACAAAGTCCAGGATGCTGATGGAGTAGGCAATCACATTACTCGCTGGAATGGCGAAACCAATGATCGCACCACCCAGGGCAATAGCGGCGGCAACGTTGCCCGAGCGGATCAGTTCGAACTCTTTGTGCGGTGTGATGCGGGTATAGATGAACTGGAACAGCGAAAACAGAATGGCGGCACCGAGGATGTACGAGACAAAGCCGAACACGGCGGCTTTGTTCAGGGAAATGGAGAGCGCTTCAAACATGGACTTCTTCCTTTTTAAATAACGTTCAGGTCGGTGGTGTACAGCGAAATACCCAGCGAAGTGCTCAAGCTGACAGTGCCTTCGGCGTCCTCTTCGACGGAGAACAGCAGGAACTCGCGGCGATCTGTCAGGCCGGTGTCGCGGGCGTACAGCATCGAACGGTGCTCGACGCTGTAGGTCTCATCCGGATTGCTCAGCCGCTCGCTCAACGCCACCAGCTCGGTCTGGCCCGGCTCGGTGCCCCACTCGCGGGTGTATTCGAGTCCGTTGTGGGTGTAGGTCGGCAGGCCAATCAAGCTGTCGGGGCCAGCCAGGCGACGCAGCTCCGCTTCGCTGTTGAGGGTGACGTAACTGAGGTAGTTGAACAGGATCACCGACTCGACCTGCCCGGCGATGTCGCCGCTGGTATGCACTTGCAGCCAGTAGTCTTCATCGTTCATATAGCAGCGCGACAGCCAGTTCGACTGCCCGAGGTCAACAATGCCCATGCTCCAGATCTCTTGCGAGCCTGGGATGAACACCTCGGTATTGCCGTCGAGCAATAACTTCAGCGTGGAATCGAACATGAGGCCTTTACCGGATGCCAGGCCCAACGGCCCGATCGGTGACAGGTTTGCACCGGCGGTCCCGTTCGAAGGCTTGTTCGCGTTCGGGGCCTCAAGCCCCATCAACTGTCTAAACCATCCCATTGGAGATTTCCTTGAGACGCGTGGAAGCGATGTAGAAAAGTTCGCCACCGGCAACACGCGTGGCGCCGGGCGGGTTGATCGAAGGCTGGCGGGCGCCTTGGGCACGGTAGCCGATCAGGGTCGCGTTGTGCTGCTCTTTCATGCGGGTGTACAGGTCGCCGAAGGTGGCTTCAAACGTCTCGGGCAGTTTCATCAGGTACTGGGTGGCGCCTTGGCCGACGCACAGCAGTTCATTGATGACCACTGACGAGCCCGGATCCTGGGAGGCACGCACCAACATTTCGATGGCCATGCTTGAAGTGCATTCCAGGCTGGGCGCGTAGGCGCTGGCGAGGGCAGCGACTTCACTGTCATTGAAGTGGGCGACCACATGCCCGACCGGGTGCAGTTGATTGACCGCCAGCACGGTGGCCAGGGTCAGGTCGTCGGAATGGGTGCGGACCAGGACGCGTTCGGCACCCGGTACGCCGGCACGCTGCAAGAGTGCGACGGAGGACAGGCTGTCGCCTTTGATAAACGCCGTCTTGCCGGGCATGGGATTTTCTTCAAGATCGCAATCGCAGATGACGATCAGGTTGTCATTCGACGTTTCGTCCTGCAGCAACAATTCAATGACCCGCTCGCTGGAGGCACCCTCCCAGCCGATGAGAACGGTGTGGCCGGTCTTGCCGGTGAAATCGCCCTTGCCCTTCATGCCTTTTCTCCAAACATCGATGACGCTGCTGGTGGTTTTGCCGATGGCCGCTGTCAGCAGCGCAATGCCCCCGAGCATGACCCAGGTCGCGACGAAAATGCGGCCCGCCGAGGTCTGCGGCGCGAGATCGCCATAGCCGACGGTGAGCGTGGTGGTGAGATAGAAATAGGTAAACGTGGCGGCGGCGATGAGGTGTTGTTCGCCCAGGAGCACCAGGCCGATCCAGGCTGTGGACAGGTGTATGCCCAACGCAATCGCCAGGCCTGCCCAGCCGAACCGATGGAAGAAGGACGACGCGTAGGCGCGCAACAAAAGGAAAATAGACATTTCGTCCCTGACTCCGTGGGGCTTTGTTCCTGGGGGGGATAATCGCGCTGGCGCCTGAGTGCTCGAGCGTAGTGGCCGGACAGCATTAAACCTGTTGCTGGGCTTGGATAAAAGTACCTGCGTCACAATTAAATCCAAGGAGCGCCGGACACTATTGTGGCGAGGGAGCTTGCTCCCGCTGGGGCGCGAAGCGGCCCCAAGGAATGGGACTGCTGCGCAGTCCAGCGGGAGCAAGCTCCCTCGCCACAGGTTTGGTGCTCGGCCGGCCTGAATTGATCAGCCCGAACAGATCACTCAGCCGATTTTTTCTTCAAGCGTTCCAGGATCGCATTGGCGCTGCCTTCGTTCGGCGTGATGCCGGCGTCGCGCAGCTTGCGCTCCAGGTCGTTGCCGGTCGAGGCCTCGGCCAATTCGTCCTGGGCTTGCAGTTCAGCCGCGCGTTGCTGTTGCTTGGCCTGCAGGCGGTTGAGCGTGCCGACGGCGGTTTCCAGCTTGCCATTGGCGCCGCCACTGGCGATCGAAGCACTGACCTGGGCTTTCTGTACGCTTTCACGGGCCTTGGCCATGTCCACCTGCTGACGCAGGCTTTTGATGCGGCTTTCGGCCTTGGTGATGTCTTTGCGCATGTTGTCCGCGTAACCGCCGAATTCGGTCGCGTGCTTTTGCTCGGCGTCCAGTTCATTGGTCAGGGTCGAAATGGCTTCGGCCACTTCCAGCGCCAGGTCTTCACGGTTGGCCTGGATCGCGGCCAGGGCCTTGGCTTCCAGGTCCTTGATCTTGGCGTTGTATTCGCCCACGCGGTCCATCGCCAGCTTGTGCTTGGCCATGATGGTGACCAGCTCACGCTTGGCGTTGGCCAGCGCGGTGTCGGCATCGCGAATTTCCTGGTCGAGGATGCGCAAGGCCTGTTGATCGACGATCGATTCGCCGACTTCGTTGGCACCGCCACGCAGCGCGGTGAACAATTTGCTCCAGATAGACTGAGTCATTGGACAGTTCCTGTTCGGCGAAAATTAAATGAAGAAGCGTTCGAAGGCTTCGCTGGCGCGCTGGACGTTGTCGACGAGGGTTTTGACCTCGGTCACGACGTTGGTCAGGCTGGAATCGGAGCTCAAGGCGCCGAACATGTTGTAGACGACCTGCCCGTTGGGCATGGACTCGATACCGATCGAGGACAGCGGGAACATTTCCCGGCTACGCAGCACGGCATCATTGAAGGCCGCGACGTCATTGATCGACTCGACATCCACCAGGACGGTATCGACGATGACTTGATCGCCCACCACCGCGATGTAAATCGGCAACCCACCAAAATCGTTCATTTCCAGCTTGATGCTGGACTCGGAACCTTGAACGAGAGAGAGGGTGATTTCGTTCGCAACCACTTCGTCCAGGGCCTGAAGGGCGCTGTAGAGGCGGTCGATGTTCCAGTTGTTACCTGCGCTCATGTAATTCTCCGACATGAATGAGCCAGCCAGAATCGGTTGGCGTAGCTGTTTCTCCATCTGCTTGAGCAGGCTTCGATTTTCGGGAAGCACCCAAGTCTCGTGTTTCACATACCCGGCGGCACTCAAGCCGGCGCGCATCTGCTTCATGTAGAAGCTCGATGGTTTTTTCGCGGAGGGTTTGGAGCGCTCTCCCTTGCGGCTCGCTGAATCGGTCACAGACCCGTCGGGCGGATCTGCTGGAGAGCTACTTGGCATGGTGCGGACCTCACTGTGAAAAAACTCACGCGTGAGAAACACTACAGGTAGTTTCGCAAGCTCACAATAGCTCACGCGTGAGATTTTATTGATCACAAGCACCGACCGCTCTTGTGGCGAGGGAGCTTGCTCCCGCTGGGGCGCGAAGCGGCCCCCAAGTCAGGCGCCGCGGTGTGTCAGGTAAAAGTGCAGTCAGCTTCAGATGGGGCTGCTGCGCAGCCCAGCGGGAGCAAGCTCCCTCGCCACAGGGGACCGGGATGGCCTTATGGGTAGCTAAAGCTCTTGATCAGCGTCAGTTCGCCCGCCGCCCGCATCGGCACCACGAAGGTTTCCATCTTCTCGTTTGGCGTGCCTTCTTCCGTAATGAGGGTCACCTGCGCCGTGGTCAGGGCCTGTTGCGCTTGTTCCTCGCCATCTTCATCGCTGCGATAACCGCCGCCGTAGTAGTTCACATACACCAGGTACTGGCCTTTGATCGGCGCGGGCATGGCGATGATTTCCGGGCCGTAGCCGGTGGTGACGTCGACGTCGAGGGCCGCACCGTTGGGGACGACACGGTCGCCGTACCAGATGTGGGCGCCGTCCGGGGTGACGAGGTGCAGGTCCAGGTCGGTGCCGTCGCTGTCCCAGGTCAGCAGCACCCGCAGCTTGGCCGGGGTGGCGCCGCCGCTGGTGTTGAGAAACTGCGTGCGGTGGCGCTGCTGGCCGTCGGGGCTGCGCACTTCGACGCTGTTGCTGCCGTTGGGGAACGAAAACGGCCGGTCGAAGCGGCCCTCCGGGTCAAGCTTCAACGGCAGGGTCACGCCGTTGATGATGAGTTTGCCCGGCTCGCTGCCTTCCTTGGGCGTGCCTTTGATCTGGCCGCTGATCCGGGCGGTGTTGGCCTGGCCCTGGGGAGTGTTGACCGACGAGGCCGGGTAGTTGACGGTCTGGCTGAAATTTTCGCCTTCGCCGCCCGGCGCACCGCTGCGCCAGCCGCCGACCGGGGTGTCGAGCTTGATGGTGTCAGCGCCGATGGCCGGTGGCAACGCGGTCAAGGCGCAAAGCAACAACAAGACCTGTGGATAACGGAGTGTCATGGTCTATTCCAGCAAGAGGTGACGGGCGAGCCCTTCGATATAGGTTTCGTCCTGGCCATTGGGGTGAGCTTCAAAGGCCAGGTGCAGGTATTCATGGGTCAGGTCGAGGCGGTCTTGCAGCGACAGCACGCCGCGCACATAGATGCGCTGGCGCTCGCGGTCGACGTAAGGCCGGCCGAAGGCGACGCGGCAGACGGCGAAAGAACTGATTTCGTTGTAGCCCACTTCGCTTTCCAACCGCGAACGCCAGCCGCGTCGCTGTTTCAGCAGCCAGTCCTGGGCTGCAGGCAACGCTTCGCAGGACGCTATCGGATTGTCCCAGCGGCTGATGCTGGCGCGCGGGTAGGCATGCAGCAGGATGGCGTCGTAGCGCTGGCCGCCATTGGCCTGTTCGACGGCTTGCAGCCAGGACAGTTTGTCCGGGCCGGCCTGGTCGGAGTGATAGGTAACATCGGTGCCGGCCAGGACCAGATCACTGGTCCAGGCGGCAATCGCACGGGTTTCAGCCGTCGCCGGGCGTGGCGCGACGCGCTGGCGATGGCTGCTGTCGTCGATGCTCAGGCAATCGCCGTTGCGCTGGGCGTTTTGCAGCAGGTAGGTGCGGATCGCCACGGCCAAGGCCTTGGCGGCTTCGACGGGCTCGGCCTTGGCTTCGCGTTGCAGGACCCGGGCGACGTACTCCTCCCGGTCCAAGCGCGCCACCAGCTTGCCGGGCATCAGGAACAGCTCGCCGTCGCTGTGGATAGCCAACTGATTGCCGTTGGCGAATTCGACGCGGTAGTCGCCCCGCAGTTGTCCCGGTGTGGCCGGGCGGTCGCCCGACATCACGCGCTGCAAGGGATAACGGGCAAACAGTCCCACTTCCACGCAACGCCCGGTTTCCACCGGCCAACGCGACGGGAGCGCCGCCGCCAAGCCCTCGCCGTAGACCTTCAGGACCTGCTGGCTGGTGCCGCGTCCACCGGCCCACACGGGAGTGCCGTCCGCCAGCCAACCGGCGAAACCACCCTGGCGGGACGACGGCCCTTGGTCACCCAGCCAGCTCCAGGTCTTGACCCGCAGACGGCTGCCCAATTCGCCGACCAGTCGCCCGTCCGCCGCGTTGAGCACCACGTCCAGCAGCACCCGCCGCGCCTGATCCTGGGCCGGCAGCGTGGCCAGGGTCTTGAGCAGTTCAGCGACAGGCACCTGCGTCTGGGGTTGCAGGGCCGGCAAGTCCAACAGCCATGCTGGCGCCTGGCGGGCCTGCCAATAGTCGCGCCAGTTCGGGGCCGAAAGCCCGAGCCGCTGTGGTTCGAAATACAACCCGCAGGATTTCACCAGGGCCTGATCCCGACCGACGCTCTGCCCGGCATTGCAGCAATAGACCTCTTCCTTCGACTCTCCCCGGCACTCATACACCGGTTCACGGGCGTCGGTGTCCACCAGCCAGGCGTAGACAAAGAGCTTCCACAGACTCCCCAGCGGCGCCTGCAAGGTATCGGGCAGCGGCTGGCGATCGAGCACCTGGGTCTGGCTGACCCGCAGCAGTTGCCCGTCGAACGCCAAGCGCAGCGGCTCGTCCTGCGCTGTCGCCAGCGCAGGAATCAAGCATAACCACCACCCAACCCGCGACCAGCGCATGTCAGTTGACCGTGACCTGACCAAGCGCCGGTTTCTGTTCCCGCGCCTGATGCTGCGGCGCGTAGACCTGGGTGAAACGCACCGGCGGCAAGGTGAACTGGCCCTTCTGGGAGAAGCGCACCAAGTGCCGCAGGCGCAGCTCGCCACTGAGGGCATCCACTGGCACTGCATACGCCATCTGGCCCGGTTCGAATCGCGCCCTTTCCAGGGAAGTCGGTTCGCTGTCGGCCTTGCCCAGCAACTGGATGCCCCAGGTGGTGCGCTCCACATCGGCGCCCGGCGGCAACGGCACTTCGAGCATGCCGTATCGCAGCGGCGTCGGCGCCTTGCTGTTGATGATCACTTCATCCAGGTAGAGGCTGTCGCTGGACAACGGTTTGTTGCCCACGGCTTCGAGCTTGAAGGTGAAGGCCTCGTCGCCCGGCACCAGGCGCGACAAGCGTCGGGTGATGGACACTGCCATCGGCGCCAGCGGCGCTTGCTGGCTCTGGAAGCTCAGTGCCGCTTGCAGTGGACGCTCCTGGGCACCGGTGAGGGTCAGTTGGGTCGGCAACTGTGCGCCCTGCCATTGCCAGTAGGTTTCACCGGTGGCGCCTTGCTTGGCTTTCCAGCCTTCGCCCGGAACCAGTGCCACAGCTGGCGCGGCCTGCTCGATGCTGCCTTGCAGCCAGGTCAAGGCCAGGGCCCGTTCCAGGGTCGACTGTTGCGGCAGCACACGTTCCAGCAGGGCGCTGGCGCGAGCTTGGTCGAAGGTTTGCAACGACAGGACGAGGGCCTCGACGAATGGCTGCGAGCTGAGCTCCAGTTGCTGTTG
This sequence comes from Pseudomonas sp. G2-4, assembly GCF_030064125.1. NCBI lineage: Bacteria > Pseudomonadati > Pseudomonadota > Gammaproteobacteria > Pseudomonadales > Pseudomonadaceae > Pseudomonas > Pseudomonas sp. G2-4. The sequence goes on from NZ_CP125957.1 coordinate 5,758,999, forward strand.
CGCGGCGTCCACCTGACGACTGAAGGCGGCCGGCAACGGCACCTTCGCCTGCTTGGCGAGGGACGCGGTCAATACGCGGGCGCTCGCCAAGCCAAGGGCTGAATCCGGTGCGTTCATGACCAGGCTGTCTTCACCGCTGTCCAGCACGCTTTCAGTACTGTCTTCACTGGCCTTGGCCAGATCGTCCATCAGGCCGCTGAGCAAGGTGTTCACCGGCAACTGCATCTGCTTGGCGAACGACAGGATCAACGCCCGTTGCAGCAGCGGCGTATCACCGGCCTGCTTGGCGTAGACCTCCAGCACCCGCTGCCAGTGTTCCGGCGGCAGGCTCAGGTCCAGGGCCTTGCTGGCGTGCCAGTCGGCGTAATAGGCGTAGGCCGTGAGGAACGCATCCGGCTCGCCGTCCTGGCCCCACCAGGTAAAGCTCGCCGATGGACCGGCCATTTGCACCAGGCGCAAGCGACTGTTCTGCATGATCAGGCGCAAGCGATCACGGATCTGCGGGTTCGACGCCAGGGTCGGGTAGGCGATGCTCAATGGCAGCAGACGGCTGGCGGTCTGCTCGACGCCACCATAGGGGTAGCTCAACAAGTCATCCAGGGCGGAACGGAACAACGCTTGCGGGCTGTCATCCAGGCGCAGGCGGATGTCGCTGGCGTCGGCGGGCAGCGTCAACGGCGTATCGCCGCTGGCCACGTCGAGGCGCTGGCTCTGGGTCACCTGCCAACCGTTGCCGCTGGCGTTCAGGTGTACAGCCAGGGCGTCCTGGGTTTCGCCGTTCAACTGCAACTGCACGCTCAAGTCACCGTTGCTCAGTTCCAGGGCCGGCAGCGGTACGTAGTTGATGCCATTTTTCAGCTCCACCACCACGCGCTGTTCAGCACCGGCGTAACGGATCAACAGCTCAGCTTTCAGCGGCTTTTCCGCCTGACTGAAGGCAAACAGGCCCATCTGCGGTTTGTCGCCGGTGCGGAACCGGGTCGGGCCGCTCCACTTCAGGTACAGCGGTTTTTCCGAAGCGATGAATTGTTTCTTCTGCCCCACCTGGCCGTCGTCAGAGATGGCCCGGGCGGTGATGCGCCAGCGGGTCAGGGAGTCCGGCATCTTGAAGGTGAAGCGGGCCTTGCCGCTGGAGTCGGTGACCAGTTCCGGTTGCCACGCAGCCGTGTCGACGTCTTCACGCCGCGGCCGCTCCAGCACCTTGACGCCACGCTCGCTGCGGTTGGCCTTGCCCGGCGCGCCAGGGCTGCCCGGCAGTGCCACGTCGTAGCTGATGAACGACAGGCTGGCACTGGTGCGTACGTTGTTGCGACGCGGGTGATAGAAGAACTGGTCGATGGTCGGCGCCACTTCCGGTTGCAGGGCGTAAACCATTTCGTCGACGACGCTGACGGTCAGGTGCGCCGGGATCGCCTTGCCGGCGAACTGGGTGCTCAGGTCCACGGTCACCGTGTCGCCAGGTCGGTAAGTGGCTTTGTCGGTGACGACCGCCACATCGATCTGCGGCGCAACTACCTTGATGCCGGCGTTCTGGAAGCTGTACTGGCCTCCCTTGGTGTAGAGCACCGAGAACGTCAGGTTCGGCGCGAAGGCGTCTTTCACCGGAATGCGCGCTCGATATTGAGTGTCGCTGAGCTTTTCCATCGTCAGCCAGTCACCGCCCTTGGACAGCAGCGCCGTGGCCTCGACCTTGTCCCGCTCAAGGGACAGCAGCGCATCACTGACCGGTTCCGGGAAGGTGATCAGGGCCAGCGCTTCGTCGCCGGCCTTGTATTCGGCTTTATCGAGGACGATCTCGACAGTGCCCGGCACGGCCTTGATGCCTTCACCGGTCACTGCGTGGGCGGCGGCGCCAATGACCCGGCCATGGTCGTCCTTGAGCGTCAGGTTGTAGGTGCCCGGACGGTCGAAGGTCAGGCTGAAGCCCTTGTCCTTGGCCGCCAGCTTGCCTTCGCCAGTGCTCTGGTCTTCCAGCCGTACCCAGGCGTAGCTGCCCGGTGTCACGGCTTTGGCTTGTTCGTTGCCGCCTTCGTTGACGTAGTTGAACGCCACCTTCTGGCCGACGGCGCTGAAGCGCTGGGGCGCGCTCAGGCGGAAATTCGCCGCGCCACGGTCGATGAGGATTTCCTTGGTGGTCTTGACCCGATACGCCGCGCCATCGCTGGCGAACACGGTGAGGGTGTAGCGGCTCGGCTTGTCGGCGGCCGGCAGATCGAGGGTCGCGTTGCCCTTGGCGTCGGTGGTCACTTCGCTGCTGGTCAGCTCGACCGGGAATTGCCCCAGGTATTGCAGCTCGTTATCCACCATCGACAGTTGCTGGGCCCGCAGGCTCAGGCTCACCTTGGCATTGGCCACCGGCTTGCCGTCCGGGTACAGCAGCACGAGATTGCCCTTGACCGGCTCGCCGGTGCGGTAATCCTGCTTGGCCAGGTTGAGCGCGATTTCGAAGTGCGGCTTGATGTATTCGGCCACGCGGAAGGCGCTGCTGTAGAGCTGGTCCTTGTAGCTGAAGCGCAGCTCATAGCCGCCGGCCACGGCGTTTTCCGGCAGTTGGAAACGGCCCTGGGTACCGGCCTTGAAATCCAGCTTCAGGGCCAGGGTTTGCAGGGCGGTGCCGGTGGCATCCAACACGCTGACATTGACGTCGGCGGCGCTCGGTTGCACTGAATCACGGGCGTTCTTGAACTCACGGCCGACGATTTTCAGCGAGACCCAATCCCCCGGGCGATACAGCGGGCGGTCGGTGAAGGCATAGAGCTTGGTGTCGTAGATTTCGCTGTCGTAGTAGAAGTTCTCGGAGACGAATACGCCGCCCTCCTCGTCTTCGCCAATGACGAACGAACGCTCCGGGCTGACGTGCTTGAGGCGCAGCAAACCGTCCTCATCGGTGGCACCGCTGCTCATCACACCCAGGCCGTCGGTCCACAGCACGTTGACCTTGGGCACCGAACGTCCCTCATGTTTGCGTGCGGCCCAGACCAGCAGCTCGTCACCGGCAATCTTGCTGACCGCCACGGTGTTGGAAACGAAGACCATGGTGGTCGCGCGGTACTTACCAATCAGCGCTTCCACCAAGTACAGGCCCGGTTTCAACTGGCCCAGCGGCACGTAGACGTTGCCCGGCGCGACGCTGACGAATTGACTGGACGAACCGGCCAGGTTGACGCCCGCTGGCGGCTGGATCGGCTTGGCTTGCCACAGCGGATAACGGAACTGGCTGACCACCGGCAGACCCGGGATCAAGGCGAATTGTGCCGGTGCGTCGTACGGGGTCGGCGCCACCAGGGCGTCGCCGATCTTCAGCTCCGGCACTTCTTCGGTCACTTGCTGGCGAGACTCATAGGAGAACGCCCGCTGCATCACGCGGCGAGACTTGCGATACCAGTTGTCCCACAGGTACGCGAGGGTGTTCGACAGGCCTTCGCCCTTGAACTGGCCGTCGCTGACCACCCGGTGCAGATTCTTCTGGCGCTTGAGGAAGTCCAGCGGCTTGTCGATGCGATAGACGCGGATATCGGCGCCGCCGTAGGGCTCCATGCGGAACCGGCGATAGTCGCGACCCGGCGCTTCGAGGCGAACCATGGCCTGCTCATCGCTGGCAAAGCTGCTGTCGGCCAGCAGGAAGAAGCTTTCACCGGCCACCGGCGTGTAGCCGCTGGGCTCCACGGTGTCTTCGGCGTTCACGACAGGTGCCAGCAACAAGGCAAACAGCAGGGGCAATTTTGAACACAAGCGCAGCATGCGGGCACCGGTCATTGGGAGAGAAAGTTGAGTCGATAGACGCCGATGAAGTTGGGGTTGGCTGCGTCGGGTATCCATCGGGTGTCCTTCCAGTTCATGAGTTGTTGCAGGCTTGCGGAGCGCATGCCGTTGTCGGTAGGGGTTGTGGTGCCGGTGTGATAGGCGATGTAGCGGCCCATCCAGATCATCAGGTGCTGGTCGTCGCCCTGATCGAAGAACATCAGGTCGCCGGGACGGGCCTGGGCGACATCACGGCCCACCAGGCGACTGTTGAACTGGATCAGCTTGATGGCGTTGACGTAGGGGCCGACCTTGCCGCCGCCCTGCTGCCATTGCTGGGCGAGGCGCCGTTGCGCATCGCTGAGGGGCAGTTCCGGTGGCAGGTAGCGATTGGACAGGCCGTTGCTGCGCAGCCATTTGTCATCGTGGACCTTCAGCGCTTCGTTGGCGGCAAAGCGCACCAGCCCGGCGCAGTCCTGCTGATACCAGCGCGGGCTCGGGCCTTTGGTCAGCTGTTCCTGGGCAATGCGCACGAACCAGGCGCGAAACACCTGGGACTGCTGCACATCCAGCGACGGCGTCTCGACGGCCAACGCCGGGCCGCCCAGCAGCAGCGCCAGCAGCAACATCCAGTGAGGGTTGCGGATCAGCGCTGTCACAGGGCTTTCCATTCCAGCGGCAACCACTGCCAGTGGCCGTCCGGCTCGCTGCCTTCGGGCAGTGTCAGGGCATATTTGCCGTAGCCGCCAAGGGTCCGCAGTTTCGGGATCAGGTAGGTTTGCGCGGCGTTGTAGAACACCGGCTCCATGTCCTGGGGCAGGCTGTCGAGGGTCTCGCGCTGCATCAGTTGCGCCATGGCGTCCGGGCCGAAGTAGAACGGCATCAGCAGGTCCTTGGGCACCACGTCAGCCATGGGCGGGAAGCGTTTGTCGAGGGTGCCGAGGGCTTTGTCCACCAGCTTGTCGTCGAGGGAAAACAGCAGGGTCGAACCGTGGCGCGCCAGGCTGACCCGCATGAACGCCTTGCCGGTGATCGCATCGGGCTGCTCTGCGTCCTTGGCCAGGTAAGGGCCGAAGTTCGAGCTGACCTGACGCTGCCATTGGTGCGTCGAGCCTTCTTGCTTCTCGACCACGGGGAACGCATGTTCGACGACGTTGTTTTCGTAGGCACCCACCATCGAACCGAACAGGTTGCCCAGGTCGGCATCGAGCTTGCCGTCGTCTTCGTTCAGGCTCGCCACCAGCAGCGGCGTGTACAACCGCGAATCGGCGTACCAGCACAGGCCCGCCGCGCCGGCCATGTGGTCGACCATGGCTTGGGCGGCCTTGTCGTCGGCGCCGAGTTTTACCAACAGCGGCTTCTGTTGCTCAGCGGCCAGGGGCAAGGTCACGCAGGCACTGGCGCCCATGGGCATGGCTTGCCAGATTGGCTTGAAGTCGAAGTCCGGTTGGTTTTCCAGCTCGTCCATGGCCAGGAAGCTGTGCCAGCCCTGGTCGTCCATGTCGAAACGCAACCCGGCGAAGTTCGGGATGAAACGCTGGTAGCCCATGGCGAGCACGCTGGCGTTGACCGAGATGCGTTGCTTGACCTCCGGCGCCTTGGGCGGCAGGCCGAAGGCTTCGGGGAAGAGTTTTTCACCGGCCAGCAGCGCTTCGAGGGCCTGGGTCGAGACCATGCCGGGCTCATCGATAGGGCCGTTACCGTTGTCGTAAAGCTTGGTCGGATTCGACAGCACGACCATCTTGTCGCCATGGGAAGCGAAGGCCAGGGATTTGCTGGCGTTATAGCTCAGTTGGTAAAGCGCGACCTCATCGCCACCCACCTTCAGGTCGCCGAGCTTGCTCAACTGGGTGTCGTCCAAGGCGACTTTCGCCAACGGCTCCAGCACCTTCGCCAAGCCACTGCGGTCCATCACCAACAGGAAGTCCTTGAGCCGCCCGTCGGCACCGCGCCACAGCGCCACATCGGCCGGCTGGTCGAACAGCTGCTCGATCAGGCTGTCCTGCAGCTTGAGGTCATGCTCGTAGATGATCCGGCGCAGGCTGCCAATCAGCCCGAGGCGGTCGGCGTGGGCCTCGTAATAGAAGACGAAATCCTCGGTGAGCGTGGCCTTGAGGAACGGCACCGCCAGCAGGTCCTTGGGCAACTGGCTCAGGGAATGGGCCTCGAGCAAGCCGTCGGGACGGCTCAGGCCGAGCTTGTCCAACGCCAACTCCATGGGTGGGGCCTTGGGCTTGGTCATGAACCAGCCCAACCCGGCGGCGACACCGGCCACCAGGCACAGCCCGATCAGCAGCGCCGGCCAGCGGCGCACAGGTTTGGCGACAGGGGTCGGCGTGGTCGGGGAAGCAGTGTTGTCGCTCATATTCACAAGGGCCTATTCATCCGTGGAGCGGAATACTTAGTAGTTGAAAGTCTTGACCAGCAACAGATCGCCAATGGCGCGCAGGGGCACGACAAAGGTTTCGCGTTTTTCATTGACGGTGTTTTCGTTGAGCACCAGGTTGATCTGCGAGGTGATCACCTCGTTCTGGTTACTGGTTTCATCGAAGTTGTAGCCGCCGCTGCCGTAGTTACCCCAATAGTTCACGTAGACCAGGTAGGTGCCGTGCATTGGCGCGGTCATGGTGAACATTTCCGGGCCGGGGCCATCGACGCCATCGGGATCGAGGCCGCCGCCGTTGCTCAGCGCCGGCTGGCCGAAAAACGCATGTTGGCCGTCGGGTGTGACGATATGCAGATCGAGTTCGGCCTTCGGATCGTCCCAGCCCAGCACCACGCGGATCTGCGCCGGGGTTCGCAGGTGATTGGCTTCATAGAACTGCACCCGCTTGAGGGACTGGCCTTCGGAGCTGCGCACTTCAACGCTATTGGAGCCGGCACCGAACGCATACGGCCGGGCGAAACGCCCCTCGTCGTCGGTATAGAGATTCAGTGGATTGCCGTTGACTGCCAGGCTATGGGGCGGACGGGCGGTGCCCATGGCCTTGAGTCGACCTTCGATCATCGTGCGGTTGCGCTGCACGCCCCGGTCGATGGGCGGTGTGGGGTAGGCAACCTGCGGGTTTTCAGTACGATCGAGCAAGCCGCTGTAGCGCCAGCCACCCACCGGTTCCGACAGCTCAGCCGAAGGCTGCGCCCACGCCATCGGCGCGCCCATCAGCACGATCAATAATGAAAGAAAACGCACGTATGCCTCCTGCCATGCATGACGCAACCCGGCGCTCTTCCTCAGCGCTGCTTGTCATTATTCGGGTTTCGTCTGAAGGCCCCGTCGCAAGGGGGCCGTAGATGCCGCGAAGGTTAGCGATTCGGCTGATTATTCACAATCGGTGAACGCGCGATTCTGTGTGGGAAATCACGTACTGAGGGTGCCATGAGCCGAATAGAGAATTTATTCGGCTCACCGGATGAGCCGAATAGCGTTATTATTCGGCTCATCCACTTTTGGACAAGGCGCATGACCCCTTACTGGATCTGGCAACAGCCCGATTGGCCCGACTTTCGCTGGCAAGCCGAGGCATTGGCGCCACTGCTGCGCGAATGCGTGCAAGCCCAAGGCCAACTGCTGGGCATGACCAGCGCCGTCACGGCGTCGCTCAGCGCTCAGAATGAACTGGACGCGCTGCTGCAAAACATCGTGACGTCTTCGGCCATCGAAGGAGAGCAACTGAACGTGGGGGCAGTCCGCTCATCCCTGGCCCGACGCCTGGGCCTGGAGCAGGTGGATGACAACCCGGTCAGCCAGCGCAGTGAAGGGTTGGCGAATCTGTTGCTGGACGCGACCCGCCACCTCGATCAACCACTGACACTCCAACGCCTGCAGGAATGGCACGAGTGGCTGTTTCCTGATCAGGCGCACGAGCTTGCCCATCGGCAGATCCGCGTGGGCACGTTGCGCGGCGACGAACCGATGCAAGTGGTCTCGGGCAGACTGGACCGCCCTACCGTGCACTTCGAAGCGCCGCCTCGCAAAGGGCTCGAGCAACAGTTGCAATCATTCGTCGACTGGTTCGAGGCCAGCCGTCATCAGGCCGGACTCGATCCTTTATTGCGTGCCGGTATCGCTCACTTCTGGTTTGTCACCCTGCATCCGTTCGACGATGGCAATGGTCGCCTGACCCGCACCCTCACCGATCTGGCGCTGGCCCAAGGAGAAGCCCAAGCCATTCGCTTCTATGCCATGTCTGCCAGCATTCTGGATGACCGCGCCGGCTACTATCGGATCCTGGAGACCAGCCAGAAAGACACATTGGATGTAACCCCCTGGCTCAGCTGGTTTCTGCAGACACTGTTGCGCAGCCTCCAGCAGGCGATGAAGCGGATCGACAGTGTGTTCAGCAAGGCGAGGTTCTGGCAGGTGCATCGCGACAACACGCTTACGCCAGAGCAAGTCAAGGTCCTCAACCGAATGCTTGACGGCGGGGAGAGAGGTTTCGAGGGCGGTATCAGTGCAGCCCAGTACCAAGCGGTGGCAAAGGTGTCCAAGGCCACCGCGACCCGCCACCTGGCGGAACTGCTGGAGAAAGGCTGCCTGGAGCGAATGCCTGGCGGTGGACGCAGTACCCGGTATCGGGTCAGTTATCCAGTTGGCTGAAATCCCGTGGCGAGGGAGCTTGCTCCCGCTCGACGGCGCAGCAGTCGCAATCCGACTTGATCCCAGCAGGTTGGGGGCTGCTTCGCAGCCCAGCGGGAGCAAGCTCCCTCGCCACAAAAGCAGGTCGGTGCAAGCCCACCGTCGCGCTTCGATTTACCCTGCCCTGATTTGCCCCAAAACCCCATGTCTGCTAGTGTCGCGCCCGTTTAACAGTCAACCGGAATCGCCGCCATGGCCCGTAAAAAAGCTGCACTGGACTTCGAACAATCTTTGGCCGACCTGCAAACGCTGGTCGAACGGCTGGAGAACGGCGAATTGTCGCTGGAAGACTCGCTGACCGCCTTCGAGCAAGGCATCGGCTTGACTCGCGACTGCCAGGCGGCGCTGGCCCAGGCCGAACAGAAGGTGCAATTGCTGCTCGAGCGTGATGGCGAGCTGACCGAAGAGCCTTTCGACGCGGAACAGCCTGAATGATCGGTGCCTATCAGGCCGGCAGTCAGGCCCGGGTCAATGCGGCACTGGACACCTTGTTCAGCGCCCCGAGCCCTGAGCTTTCTCGGCTGTACGAAGCCATGCGCTACAGCGTGATGAACGGCGGCAAGCGTGTGCGTCCACTGTTGGCCTACGCTGCGTGCGAAGCCTTGGGCGGCCAGGCCGAACAGGCCGATGGCGCAGCTTGCGCGGTGGAGCTGATCCACGCTTATTCGCTGGTCCACGACGATTTGCCGGCCATGGACGACGACGACCTGCGTCGCGGCCAGCCCACCACCCACAAGCAATTCGACGAAGCCTGCGCGATCCTCGCGGGCGACGGCTTGCAGAGCCTGGCCTTCAGCGCCCTGCTGGACCCGGCCCTGAGCGATTGCCCGGCGCAGATCCGCCTGGACATGGTCAGCACCTTGGCGCTGGCGGCAGGCCCCGCCGGGATGGTCGGCGGCCAGGCCATCGACCTCGGTTCGGTGGGTTTGAAGCTGGACCAGAGCGCGCTGGAATACATGCACCGGCACAAGACCGGCGCCTTGATCGAAGCAAGCGTGCGCCTCGGCGCCCTCGCCAGCGGGCGGGCCACACCCGGGCAACTGCAAGCCTTGCAGACCTATGCCCGAGCCATCGGCCTGGCGTTCCAGGTGCAGGACGACATCCTCGACGTCGAAAGCGATACCCAGACCCTGGGCAAACGCCAGGGCGCCGACATCGCCCGGGACAAACCGACCTACCCGGCCCTGCTCGGCCTCGACGCGGCCAAGGCCTACGCCCTGGAGTTGCGCGACCAGGCCCTGACGGCGCTGCGACCCTTTGACGCGGCGGCCGAGCCGTTGCGCGACCTGGCACGCTATATCGTCGAACGACGCAGTTGAAACGGGGTCAACCCCTTTAGACTGCGTATCGGCCAAGTTCCGGCCAACGCGTGGGCAGCTTGCGATGCATAAGGTAAACTGCCGCCTCTTTCTATACCTATAACGATTCGCCTGATGCCCACGACGTTTCAAGAGATTCCCCGCAAGCGCCCGACCACGCCCCTGCTGGACCGCGCCAACACGCCGGACGGCCTGCGTCGCCTGGGTGAAGCCGAGCTGGACACCCTGGCCGATGAGTTGCGCCTGGAACTGCTCTACACGGTCGGCCAGACCGGTGGGCATTTCGGTGCTGGCCTGGGCGTCATCGAGCTGACGATCGCGCTGCATTACGTGTTCGACACCCCGGACGACCGACTGGTATGGGACGTCGGCCATCAAGCCTATCCGCATAAAATCCTCACCGGTCGTCGCGAGCGCATGAGCACCCTGCGCCAGAAGGACGGTATCGCGGCGTTCCCACGCCGGTCCGAGAGCGAGTACGACACCTTTGGCGTCGGTCACTCCAGCACCTCCATCAGCGCTGCCCTGGGCATGGCGATTGCCGCCCGCCTGCAAAACAGCGAGCGCAAGGCCATTGCCGTGATCGGCGACGGCGCACTGACGGCGGGCATGGCCTTCGAGGCGCTGAACCACGCGCCGGAAGTCGACGCCAACATGCTGGTGATCCTCAACGACAACGACATGTCGATCTCCCGCAACGTCGGCGGGCTCTCCAACTACCTGGCGAAAATCCTTTCCAGCCGTACCTACGCCAGCATGCGCGAAGGCAGCAAGAAGGTCCTGTCGCGCCTGCCCGGCGCCTGGGAAATCGCTCGTCGGACCGAGGAGTACGCCAAGGGCATGCTGGTGCCCGGCACGCTGTTCGAAGAGCTGGGCTGGAACTACATCGGCCCCATCGACGGCCATGACTTGCCCACCCTGATCGCCACCTTGCGCAACATGCGCGACCTCAAGGGCCCGCAGTTCCTGCACGTGGTCACCAAGAAAGGCAAAGGTTTCGCCCCGGCGGAAGTCGACCCGATCGGCTACCACGCCATCACCAAGCTCGACCCCCTGGACGCCCCGGCCGCCGCACCGAAAAAGGCCGGCGGCCCGAAGTATTCCGGCGTGTTCGGCCAATGGCTGTGCGACATGGCTGCCGCTGACCCGCGCTTGGTGGGCATCACCCCGGCGATGAAGGAAGGCTCGGACCTGGTGGCCTTCAGCGAACGTTACCCCCAGCGCTATTTCGACGTGGCGATTGCCGAGCAACACGCCGTGACCCTCGCCGCCGGCATGGCCTGCGAAGGCGCAAAACCGGTGGTGGCGATCTATTCGACCTTCCTGCAACGTGGCTACGACCAACTGGTGCATGACGTCGCGGTGCAGAATCTCGACGTGCTGTTCGCCATCGACCGCGCAGGCCTGGTGGGCGAAGACGGCCCGACCCACGCCGGCAGTTTCGACCTGTCGTTCCTGCGCTGCATCCCCGGCATGCTGGTGATGACCCCGAGCGATGAAAACGAACTGCGCAAGATGCTCACCACCGGCCATCTGTTCAACGGCCCGGCGGCGGTGCGCTATCCCCGCGGCAACGGCCCGAACGCGACCATTGAGGCCGACCTCGAACCGATCGAAATCGGCAAGGGTGTGATCCGCCGCCAGGGCAAGCAGGCCGCCCTGCTGGTGTTCGGCGTGCAACTGGCCGAAGCCTTGAAAGTCGCCGAAACCCTGGACGCCACCGTGGTGGACATGCGTTTCGTCAAACCGCTGGACGAACCCCTGGTGCGCGAAATGGCCGGCAGCCATGAACTGCTGGTCACCATTGAAGAAAACGCCATCATGGGCGGCGCCGGTGCGGCAGTCAGCGAATTCCTGGCTCGGGAGAACATCCTCAAGTCGGTGCTGCACCTGGGCCTGCCGGACCACTACGTCGAACACGCCAAGCCTGCACAGATGCTGGCCGAATGCGGGTTGGATGAGGCTGGGATCGAAGCGGCGGTGCGTCAGCGGTTGCAGCTGTTGGGCCGGTAATTCCAGACCACACAAGCCCTTGTGGGACACAAGCCCCTGTGGGAGCGAGCTTGCTCGCGATGGCGGAAGATCAGTTAAGTAATCCATTGGCTGACACACCGCTATCGCGAGCAAGCTCGCTCCCACAGGGGTTCTGTGCGAACCAGAAATTTGCGGAACGCCCATGAAACTGCGCCTCACCCTCGCCCTTTCCCTACTCCCCGCCCCCGAACTGCTCGCCGACACCTTCGAACGCGACCAGGCCATGAAACTCCCGGATGTGGTCATCAGCGCCAACCGCCAGGTCGAAGCGCGCAACGACAGCAGCGCCGCCAATACGGTGTTCACCCGCGACGACATCGAGCGCCTGCAACCGGCCAGCGTCACTGACTTGCTCAGCCGCGTGCCGGGGGTGCAGGTGGCGCCGCTGGGCGGGCGCGGCAGCCTGCCGGGAATTTACATACGCGGCACCAAATCGGCCCAGAGCCTGGTGTTGGTGGACGGCCAGCGCATCGGCAATTCCACCTCCGGCGACAGCAACCTGCAACGCCTGAACATCAACCAGATCGAACGGGTGGAAGTGCTGCGCGGTTCGCGCTCGGTGATCTACGGCGCCGATGCGGTGGGCGGCGTGATTCAGATTTTCACCCGGCGCGGCAATGAACAAGGCCTGCAACCACGCCTGCACCTGGGGTTCGGCAGCCACCAGACCTGGGAGCGCAGCCTGGGCTTGTCCGGCGGCGACGAGCAGACACGTTTCAACCTCGGCGCCAGCCTCGACGAGAGTGCTGGAAGCAATCGGACCCACGAGTCCTATGCCAGCGACCGCGACGACGATGCCAATCGCAATCAGTCTTTCAGCCTGAGCCTGAGCCATGCGGCCAGCGATGACCTGGAAGTCGGCCTGAACCTGCTGGATAACCGCGGCAAAAGCGAATACGACAACCCGTTCGGCCGCTTCGACCCGGCCACCTTCGCATCCCTGCCTCAGCAACCCTATAGTGAGTTTGCGGTGAGCAGCTTCAGCACCTATGTGGACGGGCGAATCAACGAGGCCTGGAAGTCACGCCTGGAACTGGGCCACAGCGAGAACCGTGAAAAAACCTTCGACAAGCTCAGCGATGTCCGCGAAGTGTTCAACACCTACCGCGACTCCCTGACCTGGCAGAACGACCTGACGCTGGACGATCGCAACAGCCTGATCGTCGGCGGCGACTGGTATCAGGACCAGGTCAACAGCAGCACGCCGTTCGACGAAGACAGCCGCTGGAACCGTGCCGCGTTCATCCAGCACCGCTTCCAGGCCGAAACGTTCTCCACCGAACTGGGCCTGCGTCGCGACCAGAACCAGCAATTTGGCGGCCAGAACAGCTGGAGCGGCACGCTCACCCTGCCAGTGAACGCCGACAACGATCTGTTGCTGACCTACAGCGAAAGCTTTCGCGCACCGACCTTCAATGACCTGTACTACCCGGATTTCAGCAATCCGGACCTCAAACCCGAGACCGCCAAAAGCTACGAGCTACAATGGCGCAGCCAACTGACCGACAACGCCCGCCTGGAGACTTCGCTGTACCGTACGGACCTGGAGGACGCGATCATTTTTGGCAGCAACTCACGCCCGCAGAACGTCGCCTCGGCACGGATCAATGGGTTTGAAATGAGCCTAATGCAGGATTTTTTCGGCTGGCAGAGCAACCTGGGCCTGGCCCTCATCGACCCGCGAGACCGCGACAGCGGTCACACCCTCGCCCGCCGCGCTCGTCGGACCTTGAGCCTGGACCTGGACCGGCAATTCGACCGCCTGGGCCTGGGCGCCACCTGGCAAGCGGTGAGCAGCAGCTACGACGATGAAAACAATCGCAATGCCCTCGGCGGCTATACCCTGCTCGGGTTGCGCGGCAGCTGGACACTGACCCGGGAAGTGAAGCTGGAAATGAAGGTGGACAACCTGCTGGACAAGGGCTACAGCCGGGCGCTGTACAGCCATGACGGGGCGCAACATGGGTATCGGGAAGAAGGGCGGACCTGGTTGTTTGGGGTGACTTGGACACCCGCACTCTGATCTGGGATGCGTGGTGTTTGGGCGGGCCTCATCGCGAGCAAGCTCGCTCCCACATTTGACCGCGTGCTAGCAGGCAACATCAATCAACTGTGGGAGCGAGCTTGCTCGCGATTGGCCGCGCCGCGGTCTACTGGTCCGGCGCAATCAACCCACACAACCCAGCCGTCGCCTCGACCATCTGCCCACTGGGCCGCTCCAGGCCTTTATCACTGACTTTCAACAACCGCCCCTGCGCCACCGCCGCCAACTGCGGCCAGGCCTTCCAGGCGTCGAGCTGGGCCTGGTCCGTGGCCAGGATGATCTGCGGATTGCGCTGCAACACCGACTCCACACTCACCTGCGGTGCCGGCAAGCTCAGGTCGGCAAAGACGTTACGCGCTCCGCACACCGCCAGCGCATCACTGATGATCTGCTCGCCGCCCACGGTGTACAACGGCCGATCCCAGACCTGATAGAACACCGACAACGGCGTGTCACGCCGGTAACGCTGACGCAACGCCTCAAGGCGTACGCGCAGTTGTGCCGCTCGCGCCACGCCCCGCTCCGGACGACCGAGTTGCACAGCGATGTCTTCAATTTGCGTGATGAGTCCGTCGAGACCGTGGGGCTCGGCGACGTAGACGGGGATGTTCAAGCCTTTGAGCTGCTCGCGCTGAGCCGGCCCCACACTGCCGGGCCAGAGCAGCAATAGATCAGGCTTTAGGCTGAGCAAGCGCTCCATGTCCAACTGCCCGTAACGGCCTACCGAGGGCAGACTTTTCAAGGTTTCGGGGCGATCACCGGCATCCAGCACGCCCACCAGCAGGTCGGCAGAGTCCAGTTCAACGACGATTTCAGTGAGCGACGGCGCCAGGCTGACGACACGCGGGGCCGCCACCGTCGAGGCGCTGACGGCCAGCAGTAGAACCGCCAGCCAGCGGCTCATCAGCCGAGTTGACGCGGGATACGATACAGGTAGAACAACACCACGGTGGACAACGCCAGCAGCATCAACGGCACCGCTTCCAGGCCGACGAATACGGCCAGTGCGCCAATCCAGGCCGGCAAACCGGCGACCAGGAAGGCCGCGCGGCGGCGGGCGGCCAGGGCAATCCAGGCCTGGGGCTCTTCCGGTGTGTCGAGGGCTTTCTGGGTGGCAACCAAGGCGTGTTTATAGGGCCCGAAGAATCGCAGGCTGACAAACATCGACGCCACGCCCGCAATGAACAGCGGCATCGCCAGCACCGGGAGAATCGCTTCGCCCTGGCCAAACACCGCGTTGATCACGAACAGTGGCACCACGGCCAGCGCCAGGTATTGCCACCAACTGACGGCCAGTCGCCGTCGGACCTGGCCGCGCGTCACGCCCGGTCAACCTCGCCCTGGTGCTCGTTACCCATCATGTGGTCGAGCTTGCTGGCCTTGGTCGCCAGATACAGTTTGTTGTGCGGGTTGTGACCGGTGTGCAGCGGCACGCGCTCGGCGACCACAATGCCCATGTCGATCAACGCCTTGACCTTGCGTGGATTATTGGTCATCAACCGTAACGACTGGATGCCCAAGTGTTCGAGCATGGGCAGGCAGATGCTGTAGTCACGCATGTCAGCGGCAAACCCGAGGCGCTCGTTGGCCTCTACGGTATCGGCACCACCGTCTTGCAATTCATAGGCGCGAATCTTGTTCAACAAGCCAATGCCACGGCCTTCCTGACGCAAGTACAGCAACACGCCACGGCCTTCGCGGGCGATGGCCCGCAGCGCGGCTTCGAGTTGCGAACCGCAATCGCAGCGCTGGCTGAACAGGGCATCGCCCGTCAGGCATTCGGAGTGCAGGCGGCCAAGTACCGGGGCACCGTCGGCGAAATCACCCAGGCTCAGCACAACGTGCTCGCGGCCGGTGGCTTCATCGAGAAAACCATGCATGGTGAATTGCGCAAAGGGTGTTGGCAGCTTGGAAGCGGCAACAAAAACGACAGGCACCGGTGTGCTCCTGATCTAGTACTGGAGTTTCGCAGAGGCGGGCATTGTAACAGCACGTCCCGGCAGACGCTTAGGCTGAATTGTCGGCCATAACCATCGAAAAGTTTGATTACGGCTTCGGTGGCTTGCCATTCTCGTCGAAGGGATAGGGTTGCTTCCAACGTTCGAAAATAGGTTTCAGCTGGCCAGTTTTCACCAGCACATCCATGCGCCGGTCAAACAGCGCCCTCAACACCTGTCCGTTTTCGGTGTTGGCAAAGCCCAGGTACAACGGCAGATTGATCAGCGGCGAGAGCTTGAACTGCTGGGGATTGTCGGCATTGGAAAGCACCTCTTCGATTTCCGTAGACGCATCGATGTAAAAATCCGCCCGCTCATGAATCAGCATCGGCAAGATGCCCACGGTACGGTGGATTTCATTGAAACGGCGGATGTTGGGCAGGTAGTTGTTGTATTCGTATCCGCGCATCCACACCAGGCGATAATTGCCGATTGTCGCCAGCGTGGGCGTCGGTTTGGAAGCCAGCCCCAGGGCAAAGAGATGATCAACGTCGTAGTGCCACTTCGGGTAAAGCACACCTTCGGACTCATCACGATAGGCGCCGACCTGCACCTCGACTTCACCGCGCTGCACCAACCCGATCGAGCGGGTATAGGGCACGCTGCGGATCTCCAGCTTGACACCTGCGGGTTCGAACACTTGGCGCAAAATGTCCCAGGCCATGCCCTGGCCATCGGCCTGGGTGTAACCGGTCCACTCCTCGCTGGCGGCCCGGATCTTGCCCGGCAGCGGCGCGGAGTAGGCCACCCGGGCGACGAGGAAGACGCCTAGACACAGCAATAGCAACAGCAACAGCGCACGGCTTACGCCCATTCCTGGTTCCCTCAGGTAAAACACCACACCAACCCTTGCATTGCCAGCCAGGCGAAGACCCCAGCGAGTACATCGTCAAGCATGATGCCGACGCCTCCGTGCACCTGCCGGTCTATCCAGCGGATCGGCCATGGCTTGAGGATATCGAAGAAGCGGAACACCAGGAAACCCGTCAACAGCCAGTACCAACCTTCCGGTACCAGCCACAGGGTGATCCACATACCGACCATTTCATCCCAGACGATGCCTTCATGATCGTGC
The DNA here is from genome assembly GCF_030064125.1 of Pseudomonas sp. G2-4. Lineage (NCBI taxonomy): Bacteria > Pseudomonadati > Pseudomonadota > Gammaproteobacteria > Pseudomonadales > Pseudomonadaceae > Pseudomonas > Pseudomonas sp. G2-4. The sequence goes on from NZ_CP125957.1 coordinate 5,775,845, forward strand.
ACCCTCAGGTCGTCCGCCACCTTGCCACACAGCCAGAAGCCGAACAGCATGGTGATGCCCAGCATCAGCCAGTAGCCCCAGTCCGGCAACATCTGCCACAACGGTATAAAGGGTAGCGCAACCAGCGAACCCCAAGTGCCTGGTGCTTTAGGCAATGTACCCGAACCAAAGCCGAATGCCAGGAAATGCCAGGGGTTACGCCAGACCGAGGGCGGAACAAATTCCGCCGGGACCTGATTGGGATGATCTGTCACGGTGTCTCCCGAAAATGTTGATAGCCCCGTATTTGCGGGGTGATATTGCGCCCTTCGTGATCAAGCAGCCTGACACCTTGCCCGGCCGTGACGCTGCCGATCACCTGGATCGGCCAGCCTGCGGCGTGTAACGCCGACAATTGGACCGGTGGCAAGGTGAATAGCAAGACATAATCGTCACCACCGCTCAGTGCAGCCTGGGCAGCACCGGGCTGGCCAAGAAAGGTTATCAAGGCGTTGGACAGCGGCAGTCGGTCCCGTTCAACGTTTAATGCCACGCCGGACGCCAGGGCGATATGCCCGCAATCGGCCAGCAGGCCATCGGAAATGTCCATCGCCGCGCTGGCTTTGCCCCGCAACGCCAGGCCCAGGTCGATCTGCGGTCGCGGCGACCAATAATGCGCCAGCAACGGCTCGGCGATGGCAGGCTCGGCGTTACGCTGACCGAGCACCAGCGGCAATGCGCCGGCGGCATTGCCCAATTCGCCGCCAACACACAGCAAATCGCCAGGCTGCGCGCCGCTTCGGGTCAGGGCCTGGCCGGACGGCACACGACCGAATACGGTCATGGTCAGGCTCAACGGTCCACGGGTGGTGTCACCGCCCACCAACGCCACGCCGCAGGCCTGGGCCATGAGGTCAAGGCCACGGGCGTAGGCTTGCAGCCAATCGGCGGTCACCGTCGGCAAGGTCAGGGCAAGGGTAAACGCAAAAGGAGTGGCGCCCATGGCGGCCAGGTCGCTGACCGCCACGGCCAGCGAGCGCTGGCCGAGCAGGAATGGGTCGCAAGGGTCTGGAAAATGCACACCGGCCACGAGGGTGTCGGTGGACACCGCCAACTGCTCCCCGGGAGGAACGGCCAGCACGGCGCAGTCGTCGCCAATCCCCAGCGCAACGCCCTCGCCGCCCTGCGCGCAAGACGCGGCGGCGAAGTAGTTACGGATCAGCTCAAACTCACCCATTGGGATAACAAGCGCCAATCAGCGCTTGAACGCCTTCACTTCAGCTTCACGCAGACGCGGGGCGAGTTTGTCGAGCACACCGTTGACGAACTTGTGGCCATCGGTGGAACCGAAGACTTTCGCCAGTTCGATCCCTTCGTTGATCACCACGCGGTACGGCACGTCAACGCGCTGCATCAGTTCCCAGGTGGACAGACGCAACACCGCCAGTTCAACCGGGTCCAGTTCGTCGATGGTCAGGTCCAGGCAAGGTGCCAGGGCGATGTCGATCTCGGTCTTGTGGGCCGGGACGCCGTGCAGGATCTCGCGGAAGTACGCGCTATCGACATCGCTGAAATCGTTGTCGACCCGAAACTGCGCTTCGATCTCGTTCAGCGACTGCTTGGCCATGTGCCATTGATACAGCGCCTGGGTCGCGAGCTGACGGGCTTCGCGACGCTTGACGCTCTTGGACGGCTTTCCGGCATCGGCTGGCTTGGGATCGCGCGGGTTGAAACGATCGCTTTCGTCGCTAATCACTTGGCCTCCAACTGCGCCAGCAGGCTGACCATTTCCAGGGCGGACAGGGCAGCTTCGGCACCTTTGTTACCGGCCTTGGTGCCGGAACGTTCGATGGCTTGCTCGATGGAGTCAACGGTCAGCACGCCAAAGGCGACTGGCACGCCGAACTCCATGGACACCTGGGCCAGGCCCTTGGTGCATTCCCCGGCCACGTATTCGAAGTGCGGCGTACCGCCACGAATGACCGCGCCCAGGGCGATGATCGCCGCATATTCGCCCTTTTGAGCGACTTTCTGCGCAACCAGCGGAATTTCGAAGGCGCCAGGCGCACGGATGATGGTGATGTCGCTTTCGCTCACGCCATGGCGAACCAGGGCATCGACCGCACCGCCGACCAGGCTCTCAACCACGAAGCTGTTGAAACGGCCCACTACCAGAGCATAGCGGCCTTGGGGGGCGATGAAGGTACCTTCGATGGTCTTCAGGGTCATTCGTCAGATCTCTTAAAGAGCCAGAACGCGTTCTATACGCGCTCCTTTGGTGATATTAGCCACGAATACAGGCCGGATAATCCCGGGCCATTATTCGGAGGGCACGTATTCTACAACTTCCAGATCGAAACCGGATATCGCATTAAATTTCATCGGTGCGCTCATCAGGCGCATTTTACGCACGCCCAGGTCCCGAAGGATCTGCGAACCGGCACCGACAATGCTGTAGGTGGTCGGTTTTTTCACGGCGGCTTGATCAGCGGTTTCACGGATGTGCGCCAGCAGCACATCACCATCGAGCGGGTGCCCGAGCAGCAGCACTACGCCGCTGCCGGCCTCGGCCACCGCGGCCATGGCGGCTCGCAGGCTCCAACGGCCGGGCTGCTTGACCATCAGCAGGTCGCGCAGCGGGTCCATGTTGTGCACGCGCACCAGGGTCGGTTCTTCGGCGCTCACGGTGCCCAGGGTCAGCGCCATGTGCACGTCGCCTTCCACCGAATCACGGTAGGTCACCAGGTTGAACTGGCCCAGTTCGCTGTCCAGGGGCTGTTCGGCAATCCGCTGAACGGTACGTTCGTGGATCATCCGGTAGTGGATCAGGTCGGCGATGGTGCCGATCTTGATGTTGTGTTCGGCGGCGAAGGTTTCCAGTTCCGCGCGGCGGGACATGGTGCCGTCGTCGTTCATTACTTCACAGATGACGCCGCTGGGCTCGAAACCGGCCATGCGCGCCAGGTCGCACGCCGCTTCGGTGTGGCCGGCGCGGGCCAGGGTTCCGCCGGCCTGGGCCATCAGCGGGAAGATGTGGCCGGGACTGACGATGTCTTCGGCCTTGGCCTCTTTCGCGGCAGCGGCCTGGACGGTGCGCGCACGGTCAGCAGCGGAGATACCGGTGGTCACGCCCTCGGCAGCCTCGATGGACACGGTGAACTTGGTGCCAAAGCCGGAGCCGTTACGCGGCGCCATCAGCGGCAGCTTCAACAGCTCGCAGCGCTCGCGGGTCATCGGCATGCAGATCAACCCACGGGCATGCTTGGCCATGAAGTTGATGTGTTCGGCCTTGCAGCACTCGGCGGCCATGATCAGGTCGCCTTCGTTCTCGCGGTCTTCGTCATCCATGAGGATGACCATCTTGCCTTGGCGGATGTCTTCTACCAGTTCTTCGATGCTATTGAGCGCCACGCGGCACCCCCTTGGGTCAGGATTTGAGGTAGCCGTTGGCGGCCAGAAAGCTTTCAGTGATGTTACCGGCTGCAGGTTCGGCGGCCTTGTCGCCCAACAACAGGCGCTCCAGGTAACGGGCCAGCAAGTCGACTTCCAGGTTGACCCGGCGACCGGGCCGATACGAAGCCATGATGGTTTCGCTCAAGGTATGGGGAATGATGGTCAGCAGGAATTCGGCGCCATCCACCGCATTGACCGTCAGGCTGGTACCGTCGACGGTGATCGAGCCTTTATGGGCGATGTACTTGGCCAGCTCTTTCGGGGCACGGATGCGAAACTCCACGGCCCGGGCGTTATCGCTGCGCGAAACCACTTCGCCAACGCCATCGACATGGCCGCTGACCAGGTGACCGCCCAAGCGGGTGGTAGGCGTCAGGGCTTTTTCCAGGTTGACCGGGCTGCCGCTCTTGAGGTCGTTCATGGCGGTGCAGTCGAGGGTTTCGCGGCTGACGTCGGCCAGGAAACCGTTGCCCGGCAGCTCCACGGCGGTCAGGCACACGCCGTTGACCGCGATGCTGTCGCCCAGCTTGACGTCGCTCAGGTCGAGCTTGCCGGTTTCGACGTAGACCCGCACATCGCCGCCCTTGGGGGTGAGTGCGCGGATGCTGCCGATGGATTCGATGATGCCGGTAAACATGGAGTCCTCCTCGAGAACGGGCCGCCGCTTGAGCGAAAGCCGGGAATTATACGCTCGCCTGCGCAGCGGGAACGGCGATGACTCGCCAGTCATCGCCCACGGCACGAATTTCGATGATTTTCAGTTCTGGTGCGTCTTTCATCTGCGCCAGGGGCCAGTCCAGCAACGGTCGCGCCGAAGAGCCGAGGAACTTACCAGCGATGAAAATCTGGAATTCGTCCACCAGCCCTTGCCGGGCGAAAGCGCCTGCCAGGCGCGGGCCGGCCTCCACCAGCACTTCATTGACATCCCGGGCAGCCAACGCTTGCAGCAGCCGACGCAGATCAACCTGACCGTCATCGCCCGCCACGATCATGCATTCGGGACCGTTGGCGTACTGTTCTTCCACCGCCATGCAGGTAGCGACCAACGCCGGACCGGCCTTGAAAAACGGCGCATTCAGCGGCACGCGCAAGCGACCATCCACCAGCACCCGCAATGGGGGACGGCTCATGATCAGCGCGGTCTGCTCGGCATCCAGCCCGAGTTCATCGGCGCGTACGGTCAGCCGGGCGTTGTCGGCCAGCACCGTGTCGGCACCGGTCAGCACCACGCTGGCCTGGGCCCGCAGGCGTTGCACCGCCGAGCGTGCGGCGGGGCCGGTGATCCACTGGCTTTCGCCGCTTTCCATGGCGGTGCGGCCATCCAGGCTCATGGCGAGCTTGACCCGCACGAACGGCAGGCCGTGTTCCATGCGCTTGAGGAAACCCTGGTTGAGCAGGCGTGCCTCGCCCTCCAACACGCCACTTTCGGTGGCGATACCGGCCTGGGCCAGCCGTTGCAGGCCGCGCCCGGCAACTTCCGGGTTCGGGTCCTGCATCGCTGTCACCACTCGCGCCACGCCGGCGTTGACCAACGCATCGGCACAAGGCGGCGTGCGCCCGTGATGGCTGCAGGGTTCGAGGGTCACATAGGCCGTGGCGCCCCGGGCCTGTGCACCGGCGGCGCGCAGGGCATGGACTTCGGCATGGGGCTCGCCGGCGCGGATATGCCAGCCTTCGCCAACAATCTGCCCGTCACGCACGATCACGCAACCGACCCGGGGATTGGGGTCGGTGGTGTAGTGACCGCGCCGCGCCAACTCCAAGGCACGGGCCATGTAGTGGGCGTCGAGGACGGCCTGCTGCGGCGAGACGGTCATGGTTTCACCGGTTCGCGGGCCAGGCGGTCGATTTCTTCGCGGAATTCGTTCAGGTCCTGGAAGCGCCGGTACACCGAAGCAAAACGGATGTAGGCGACCTCATCGAGCTTCTGCAGCTCGGCCATCACCAGCTCACCGACCACGAGGGATTTGACCTCGCGCTCGCCGGTGGCCCGCAGCTTGTGCTTGATGTGCACCAGCGCCGCTTCCAGGCGTTCGACGCTCACCGGGCGTTTTTCCAGGGCGCGCTGCATGCCGGCGCGCAGTTTTTCTTCGTCGAACGGCTGGCGGCTGCCGTCGGTTTTGATCAGGCGCGGCAACACCAGTTCAGCGGTCTCGAACGTGGTAAAGCGTTCGCCGCAGGCCAGGCATTCGCGCCGGCGGCGGACCTGTTCGCCCTCGGCGACCAGTCGCGAATCGATGACCTTGGTGTCGTTGGCACCGCAGAAGGGACAGTGCATGGTGGCAGGCAACAAAAAAAGGGAGGGCCATGGTAGCGCATCCCACTGGCAAGACAAGCCATAGGGTTTACGGTATACAGACGGGCTTACCGTCATATTCATGGAATTCACCTTGCTGGAGCCACACATGCCGCTACGATCGCTCGTTTTGCTCAGTTTTTTCAGCCTGCTGATGGCGTGCAGCAGCGACGCCCCCAAGCCCGCAGCCCCCGCACCAGCCCCGGCGCCGAAACAGGCCCAGGAAAAGGCCCGCCAGGCTGCCGAGCTGGGCCCGCTGCCGGCGCATCAACGCGAATTGAGCGGCACCCTGCAAGGCATACCGGCCGGCGCCGAGGTCGAGCTGGCGTTGCTGGTGATCGATGACAAGGGCCGTCCGCAACAATTGCTCGCCAGTTCCAGCCTGATCGGCACCACCCAGGCCCTGCCCTTTCGCCTGCGTTTCAACCCCGAAACCTTCCCGGTCGGCGCTCGCGTCGAACTGCGTGGTCGCGCCAGCCAGTCCGGCCAGTTGATCCTTCACCTGCCGGAACAGCGCATCAGCCAACCGACCACCCAGGCGCTGGGCATGCTGCAATTTGTCAAAGCACCATGACGGCACCGCAGGACCTGCAACAAGCGTTGAGTGAGTTGCTGGGTGACGCGCGCCTGGTGGCCTGCCCGCTACCCGGCAGCGACTTGAAATTGTGGCTGATCGACGGCGACAACATGGACCGGGCCTTCAGCCCGGAGGAGACCCGCCGCATTCTCCATGAACCGCCTTATTGGAGCTTTTGCTGGGCCAGCGGCCTGGCGATGGCCCGCTACCTGGCCGAACGGCCGCAGTGGGTCGCGGGCAAGCGGGTGCTGGATTTTGGCGCCGGTTCCGGCGTGGCGGGCATCGCGGCGGTCAAGGCCGGAGCCCTGGAAGTGGTGGCTTGCGACCTCGATCCGCTGGCGATTGCCGCGTGCCAGGCCAATGCCGCGCTCAATGGCGTGGAACTGGGGTACTCGGCAGACTTCTTCGCCGAAGCCGATCGCTTCGACCTGGTGCTGGTGGCCGATGTGCTCTACGACCGCGCCAACCTGCCGCTGCTCGATCACTTCCTCAGCCGCGGTCGCGAAGCCCTGGTGGCCGATTCCCGGGTGCGGGACTTTCAGCATCCGCTGTACCGGCGTATCGAAATGCTTGAAGCCATGACCTTGCCGGACCTGGCCGAGCCCGAGGAGTTTCGGCATGTGAGCCTGTACCACGCGCGGCGCTGGCCCTAAAAGCATCGCGAGCAAGCTCGCTCCCACAGGAATCGGATGAACACTTGAGATCCCTTGTGGGAGCGAGCTTGCTCGCGATGGGGCCCTGCCAATCAACACACCTCTCACTACCACTCCGCTTTCAGCCACCCCCCACCAAGCCGTATAGTTGCCCCATTCAAGCGTTCTACGAGATCCCCCATGACCCAGGACACGCCCTACATTTTCGACGCCACCACCGCCGATTTCGACCAGTCGGTGATCGCCAACTCTTTCCACAAACCGGTACTGGTGGATTTTTGGGCCGAGTGGTGCGCACCGTGCAAGGCGCTGATGCCGATGCTGCAAACCATTGCCGAGAGCTATCAGGGCGAACTGTTGCTGGCCAAGGTCAACTGCGACCTCGAACAGGACATCGTTGCCCGCTTCGGCATTCGCAGCCTGCCCACCGTAGTGCTGTTCAAGGACGGCCAGCCCGTCGATGGTTTCGCCGGGGCCCAGCCGGAATCAGCGGTGCGCACGATGCTCGAGCCCCATGTGCAGATGCCGCCGCCGGCCGCAGCCGACCCATTCGAACAGGCCCAGGCGCTGTTCGATGACGGTCGTTTCGCCGACGCCGAAGCCCTGCTCACCGTGTTGCTGGGCGAAGACAATACCAACGCCAAGGCCTTGATTCTGTACGCCCGCTGCCTGACCGAGCGCGGCGAGCTGGGCGAAGCGCAAACCGTGCTCGATGCGGTAAAAAGCGACGAGCACAAGGCCGCCCTCGCTGGAGCCAAGGCGCAGATCCAGTTCCTCGGCCTGGCTAAAAACCTGCCGGACGCCGCCGACCTCAAGGCGCGCCTGGCGAAAGACCCGCAGGACGATGAAGCGGTGTATCAACTGGCGATCCAGCAACTGGCGCGGCAACAGTACGAAGCGGCCCTCGATGCGCTGCTCAAGCTGTTCATGCGTAACCGCAGCTACAACGAAGGCCTGCCCCACAAGACCTTGCTGCAAGTGTTCGAACTGCTGGGCAACGATCACCCGCTGGTGACGACCTATCGCCGCAAGCTGTTCGCGGCGCTGTATTAAGCCTCGGGCCCGACCCAGCTATAGAGCGGCGTATCGCCGCCGCTCAACACCTTGACCTCGGCGCTATGGCGCAAGCGCACTAACAAGCGCTTGCCCGCCGAGGCACTGCCGGTCAGGCCTTCGAGTTGCTCCAACAGGTCCGGGCCGCTCAGTTGCCCGGCCTTGCGCAGCAGTTCCTTGGCGATCTGCCACTGGGCGTCGTCCTGGTTCGCCGGCTTGGCCGCCGATGTCGCCGTGCCTTCGGACCTGGCCACTTGCAACTGCGCGCCGAGCTGCGCCCAGTCGCCTTCATCCATTTCGATCGACAAGTCCACCGGCCAATCGCCGACCGTTCCGCGTATCCGCAACATCACCGCGCTCCTGAATATTTCATGCGCCCATGCTCCCATGGCCCTTGCGCGACGCCAAGCAGACAGTCAAACTCCCCGCACTTTCGTTATAAGATTACATAACACATCTTGTACTTCCTGGAGACTCGTCATGCGTCGCTTGCTTCTCGCCCTGCCGTTTGCCCTGCTGCCATTGGCTGTCGCTCATGCGGCCATCGAGCATGACCACGACCATGAACATGAGCACGGCAGCCTCGGCGCCCATGAACATGGGGTCGGCCGGTTGAATGCTGCACTGGACGGCCAGACCCTGGAGCTGGAACTGGAAAGCCCGGCGATGAACCTGGTGGGGTTCGAACACGCCGCCACCAGCGACGCCGACAAGGCCAAGGTGGCCGCCGCCCGTGCCCAACTGGAAAAACCCCTGGCCCTGTTCAACCTGCCGGCCGCCGCCCAGTGCAGCGTGGCCCAGCAGGAACTGGAAAGCCCATTGTTTGGCGATAAACCGGACCACGAAGACCACGATGAAGACGCCGATGGCGACGAACACCACGAGCACAGTGAAATCCATGCCCACTATCAATTCACCTGCGCCGTTCCTGGTGCCTTGAAGAACCTGGACCTGGCGACACTGTTCAAAACCTTCCCGGCCACTCAGAAAATTCAGGTACAACTGATCAGCCCAAGCGGCCAGCAAGGCGTGGAAGTGACCGCCAAGGCGGCCACCCTGAAATTCTGATTCACTGCAAAACCCATATGGGAGCGAGCTTGCTCGCGATGAGGCCGGCACATCCAATACAGATGCAGCCTGACACACCGCTATCGCGAGCAAGCTCGCTCCCACAGGGTTCACCTCGATCTGACCGGTTTCATATGACCCAAGCACTCATCGAACTGTCCGACCTGGGCTTCAGTTGGCCCGGGCAACCGCCATTGCTGGACATCCCGGCGTTTCGCCTGGAGGCCGGCGAAACCTTGTTTCTCAAAGGCCCGAGTGGCAGTGGCAAGACCACGCTGCTGGGGCTGCTGGGCGGTGTGCAGACGCCGGATCGCGGCAGCATCCGCCTGCTCGGCCAGGAACTCAGCGAACTGGGCGCCGGCAGTCGCGACCGGTTTCGCGTGGACCACACCGGCTACATCTTCCAACAATTCAACCTGCTGCCGTTTCTCTCGGTGCGCGAGAACGTTGAGCTGCCTTGTCATTTTTCCAAGCTGCGTGCGCAACGGGCCATGCAGCGCCACGGCAGCGTCGACCAGGCCGCCGCCACGCTGCTGGCTCACCTTGGGCTGACCGATCCAAACCTGCTGGAGCGCCGCGCCGATTCGCTGTCCATCGGCCAACAGCAACGGGTTGCCGCCGCCCGGGCGTTGATCGGCCAACCGGAACTGGTGATCGCCGACGAGCCAACCTCGGCCCTGGACTACGACGCTCGGGAAAACTTCCTGCGGCTGTTGTTCGCCGAATGCCGCGAGGCCGGCTCGAGCCTGTTGTTCGTCAGCCACGACCAGAGCCTGGCGCCACTGTTCGACCGCAACCTCTCGCTGGCCGATCTCAATCGCGCCGCTACGCCACTCGAGGTCTGAGATGTATTTGTTCCGTCTAGCCATGGCCAGCCTGGCGAACCGCCGCTTCACCGCGATCCTCACCGCTTTCGCCATTGCCCTTTCGGTGTGCCTGCTGCTGGCAGTGGAACGGGTGCGCACCGAGGCGCGGGCCAGTTTTGCCAGCACCATCAGCGGTACCGACCTGATCGTCGGCGCCCGCTCAGGCTCGGTGAACCTGCTGCTGTACTCGGTGTTCCGCATCGGCAACGCCACCAACAACATCCGCTGGGACAGCTTCGAACACTTCGCCAGCAACCCGAAAGTGAAGTGGGCGATTCCCATGTCACTTGGCGATTCCCATCGCGGCTACCGGGTGATGGGCACCACCGAGGCTTACTTCGAGCACTATCAGTACGGCCGCCGGCAACACCTGGAATTGGCCGATGGCCGGGCTTTCGTCACCGATCCGTTCGAAGTGGTGCTCGGTGCCGAAGTGGCCGAGGCGCTCCACTACAAGCTCGGCGACAAACTGGTGCTGGCCCACGGTGTGGCGGTGGTCAGCCTGGTCAAGCATGACGACAAGCCCTTCACCGTGGTCGGGATTCTCAAGCGCACCGGCACCCCTGTGGACCGCACGCTGCACATCAGCCTCGGCGGCATGGAAGCGATCCACATCGACTGGAAGAACGGCGTGCCGGCCCAGGGCAATGGCCGCATCAGCGCCGACCAGGCCCGTAACATGGACCTCACGCCCCAGGCGATCACCGCGTTCATGCTCGGGCTTAACAGCAAGATTTCCACGTTTGCCTTGCAGCGCGAGATCAACGAGTTCCGCGGCGAACCGTTGCTGGCGATCCTGCCCGGCGTGGCGCTGCAAGAGTTGTGGAGCCTGATGGGCACGGCGGAAAAAGCCCTGTTCGTGATTTCGCTGTTCGTGGTGCTGACCGGGTTGATCGGCATGCTCACGGCGATCCTCACCAGCCTCAACGAGCGCCGCCGGGAAATGGCGATCCTGCGGTCGGTGGGCGCGCGGCCGTGGCACATCGCGACCCTGCTGGTGCTTGAAGCCTTTGCCTTGGCGCTGGCCGGAGTGAGTGCTGGGCTGGCCCTGCTGTACATCGGCATCGCCGCCGCCCAGGGCTACGTACAGTCAGCCTATGGCTTGTATCTGCCACTGGGCTGGCCGAGCGAATATGAATGGACGCTCATGGCTGGCATCCTGGTCGCCGCCCTGCTGATGGGCAGCGTGCCGGCCTGGCGCGCCTATCGCCAATCGTTGGCCGATGGCCTGTCGATCCGTTTATGAGGACATTGAAAATGCCCCGCGCCCTGCTTGCGCTGTTGATGATGGTCGCCCTGCCGCTGTGGGCGGCCGAGCCGAGGGACCTGGCCTGGTCGGAAATGATCCCGCCGGACGCGCCGCCGGAAGTGCCGAACATGACCCCGTTGCACGACTTGTCGAAGATGAGCGATGCCCTGGCCGCCGAAGCCGCACCGGCGGCCAAGCAGGATTTGCCCAACGCACCGGTGGTCAAGGCCCTCGACGGCCAGCAGATTCGTTTGCCTGGCTACATCGTGCCGCTGGAAGTCAGCGAGGAAGGCCGCACTACGGATTTCTTGCTGGTGCCGTATTTCGGCGCTTGCATCCATGTGCCGCCACCGCCGTCGAATCAGATCGTGCATGTGAAAAGCGAGGTCGGCGTGAAACTCGATGAGTTGTACCAGCCGTACTGGGTCGAAGGACCGATGCAGGTCAAGCCGTCCACCAGTGAACTGGCCGATGCCGGGTATCAGATGGAGGCGCAGAAGATTTATGTATATGAGCTGCCGGAGTGAACCCGGTAGTGATGTGCAGTCAGTCAGATAGCTATCGCGAGCAAGCTCGCTCCCACAGTTGATCGGGTTTCTTCGGAAAGAATGCAGTCGAATGTGGGAGCGAGCTTGCTCGCGATGGGGCCGTCAAGGCGTGCTCATCAGCATTTTATTGAGCCAAATCAATTTATCACCCCAGACTCATTGAGCTGTGTCAAAAGACCAGCCCAGACGGCTTCGTACCATAGGACATCAATTTTGAAATGTCCTCTGGAGCCCCCATGCACAAGTCCTTGCTCAGCGCCTCCCTCGTTGCTCTCGCGCTCGCCGCCCCGCTCGCCCAGGCCCACACGGCCGGCGACATCATCGTTCGCGCCGGTGCCATTACCGTCAATCCAGAGGCCGACAGCTCCAGCGTCAAGGTCGACCGTGGTCCGTTGGCCGGTGCCGACCTGGGCGGCAAGGCGACCATGAGCAGCGACACGCAACTGGGGCTGAACTTCGCCTACATGATCACCAACAACCTGGGGATCGAACTGCTGGCGGCCTCGCCGTTCGAGCACGACGTGAAGATCAAAGGCACCGCCCTGGGCGCGGCCAACAACAAGCTCGGCAGCCTCAAGCACCTGCCGCCGACCCTGAGCCTGGTCTACTACCCGCTCGACGCCAAGTCGGCGTTCCAGCCTTATGTCGGCGCCGGCATCAATTACACTTGGATCTACGACGAACACGTCGGCAGCACAGCCAGCGCCAACGGCTTCAGCAACTTTCGCGCAAGCAACAGCTGGGGCATGGCATGGCAAGTGGGCGCTGACTACATGCTGACCGACAACGTGATGATCAACGGCCAGATTCGCTACATCGACATCGACACCACGGCGTATGTCGACAACAACGCCGTGGCCGGCGGGACTCGGGCCAAGGTGAATGTCGATGTGGATCCGTTCATCTACATGGTGGGGTTGGGCTACAAGTTTTAACCTGCAGCACAATGGCAAGTTGATAACACATCCTGTGGCGAGGGAGCTTGCTCCCGCAGGGCTGCGAAGCAGACCCAAAGAGGTTGCGACCGCTTCGCGCTCGAGCGGGAGCAAGCTCCCTCGCCACAGTGTTCACTCCAGCATTGTGCAGTTCATGAAAAAGGCGCCTCGAAAGGCGCCTTTTTTCATTCAGCGGCCCAGCAACCGCGCCAATCCCTCACTCATTGGTGTTTGCGGGGGAAAGTTGAAGCGCTCCAACAAACGACGATTGTTGGCCCGGGAATGGCGGATGTCGCCAGAACGCGCCGGGCCATGGCTGATCGGCGGCAGGTCGCCGACCACCGCGGCCAGGGCCTGGAGCATCTGGTTGAGGGTCGTGGCCTGGTTCCAGCCGACGTTCACCGCCCCCACTTCCACCTCAGGCTTCTCGATGGCTTGCACCAGCAAGTCCACCAAGTCTTCGACGTAGACAAAATCCCGGGTCTGCTCACCATCGCCGAACACAGTGATCGGCAAGCCTTTCAGCGCCCGTTCGCTGAAGATGCTGATGACCCCGGAATACGGCGAGGACGGATCCTGGCGCGGGCCGTAGATGTTGAAGAAGCGAAACACCACCGGTTCCAGCGCGTGCTGACGACGATAGAAGTCGAAGTAGAACTCGCTGGCCAGCTTATCCGAGGCATAGGGTGTGAGCGGCGCCTTGGGGGTTTCTTCGTCGATGGACTCGCCTTCGCCATTGTTGCCGTAGACCGCTGCGCTGGAAGCGAACAGCACCCGCTTTACACCGGCCTGGCGCATGGCTTCGCAGACATTCAGGGTACCGATGAAATTGCTCTGGTGCGTGCGCACCGGGTCGTCCACCGAGGCTTGTACCGAAGCCACGGCGGCCAGGTGCGCCACGGCGCTGCAACCGGCCATGGCCCGGGCGACCAGCGCCGCATCGGCGACGTCGCCTTCGATCAGCTCGACAGCGGGGTTGTCCAGCGGCAGGTTGCTGCGCTTGCCGGTGGACAGGTCATCGAGGATGCGTACCGAATGTCCCTTGGCAAGCAGAGCGTCAGTCAGGTGCGAACCAATGAAACCCGCACCGCCGGTGATTAAAACAGGGCCTTCAGCCATGACGATAAAACCTATCCAGTAAGCTCGGGAGCGCCGCGCGCCAGGCGCGGGGCTTGATCCCGAAAGTGTGCAGTATTTTCTTGCAGGCCAGTACCGCGTGCTGCGGCTCTTCCGCGGCGTCCGGCCGTGCAGCGTGAGCCTGGGGCGTGGGTGCCTCGACCGCCAGGGGATGGAGGGCGCGGGCTTCGGTGAGGATCGCCTGGCCCAGGGCCAACGGCGTGGTCGCCTCGTGCCCGGCGTAATGGTAGGTGCCCCACAGCGGAGCGGCGCAATCGAGTTGCTTGAGTACGGAGATGATCACCCGTGCGGCATCGTCCACCGGCGTCGGATTGCCCCGACGGTCATCGGCCAGCAACAGCTCTTCGGGCTGTTCGGCCCGGGCCAGGAAACGTCCGAGAATGCCGTCGGCGCTGTCGTCCAGCAGCCAGCCGAAACGCAGCAGCACATGTTGCGGGCAGGTGGCGCGCACGCTTTGCTCGATCCGCCACAATGCCTGGCCACGCAGGCCCAGGGGCACGGGCTCGTCTTTTTCGCTGTAGGCGGTGGCACGGGAACCATCGAACACCCGATAGCTGGACGGTTGCAGCAAGACGATGTTGTGATGCTGGCACAGCTCGGCCAGGCGCTCGACAGCCCGCTCCTGGCTGGCCAGGCGCGGCTCGCTGACGGCCTCGGCCTGGAACCAGTCGAAGTAGTACGCCAGGTTGATCAAGGCGTCCGGCCGGGTGTCGTCGAGCAACTGAGTCAGGCTCGCGGCATCCCAACCGTCTTCGGGGGGGCGGGGGGCAAGAAAACCGATGTCTTCTTCTGCACCGAGGCGAATCAGCGCCTGCCCGAGGGCATTCCCGCCGCCCAGTAACATAAGGCGCATTCGCATAAAGTCAGCAGGCCCAGTCTGTTGGCACAAGAATTTGGTCGACAACGCCCGCAGGCGTTGTCGGAATCGTTGCATTTTGCGGGTTTAGTGCGCAACCGTCATCCGTAAAGTGTGGATCCGGCATTTGCGTTGTCCTTTATGGCCTCTTCGCGAGCAGGCTCGCTCCCACAGGTGACGGGTTTCTTCAGATGAAATGCGATCAAATGTGGGAGCGAGCCTGCTCGCGATGAGGCCCTGACAGGCGACAGAGGTCTCAGACGATACTTGCATCCTCCCCTCCTCGCCCGCATAAACTGCCCCCATGAATCTGCCTCTTGCAGCCGACCACGCCATGGCAGGCTTTCACCCTGCCGTTCGCGCCTGGTTCAGCCAGACCTTCCCTGCGGTCACCGCCGCCCAGGCCCAGGCGTGGCCGTTGATCGGCCAGCGCCGTTCGACCCTGGTGGCGGCGCCCACCGGCTCGGGCAAGACCCTGACCGCATTTCTCGCCGTACTCGACGACCTCGTGCACCGCGGCCTGGAACAGGGCGGCCTGCCGGACCAGACCCTGGTGGTCTACGTCTCGCCGCTCAAGGCGCTGAGCAACGACATCCAGATCAACCTGCAAAACCCGCTGGCCGGCATTACCGAACAACTGCGGCAAATGCACCTGCCGCCCCTGCACATCACCACCGCCGTGCGCACCGGCGACACGCCGCAGAAAGAACGCACGGCGATGCGCAAGACCGCGCCGCACATCCTGGTGACCACCCCCGAATCGCTCTACGTGCTGCTCGGCTCTGATTCCGGCCGGCAGATGCTCGCCAGCACCCGCACGGTGATCGTCGACGAAATCCACGCCATCGCCGCCAGCAAGCGCGGCAGTCACCTGGCCTTGAGCCTGGAACGCCTGCAAGCCCTGTGCGCCGAACCGCTGGTGCGCATTGGCCTGTCGGCCACGCAAAAACCCATCGAAGCGGTGTCGCGCTTCCTCGTGGGCAGTGGGCGTACCTGTGAAATCGTCGACATCGGCCACGCCCGGCCCCGGGACCTGGACCTGGACATCGAGGTGCCGCCGGTGCCGCTCTCGGCGGTAATGGCCAATGACGTCTGGGAGCTGGTCTACAACCGCCTCGCCGACCTGGCCCGGGAACATCGCACCACCCTGGTCTTCGTCAACACCCGGCGCCTGGCCGAACGCCTGAGCCGGCATTTGAGCGAGCGCCTGGGCAAGGACGCCGTGGCGGCCCATCACGGCAGCCTGGCCAAGGAGTTTCGTCTCGATGCCGAACAACGCCTCAAGCGCGGCGAATTGCAGGTATTGATCGCCACCGCGTCGCTGGAGCTGGGCATCGATATCGGTGACGTCGACCTGGTGTGCCAGATCGCCTCGCCCCGCTCGATCTCGGCCTTTCTGCAAAGAGTTGGGCGCTCCGGGCACCAGGTCGGCGGCACGCCCAAGGGCCGCCTGTTCGCCACCACCCGCGACGATCTGATCGAGTGCGCCGCTCTGCTCGACTGCGTGCGCCGTGGCGAACTCGACATCCTGCACATCCCCAAGGCGCCACTGGACGTATTGGCCCAGCAGATCGTCGCCGAGGTCAGTTGCCAGGAATGGCAGGAACAGGCGCTACTGGAAACCTTCCGCCGCGCGTCGCCCTACGCGGAACTGGATGAAGGGCATTACCAAGCGTTGTTGCAGATGCTTGCCGAAGGCCTCAACGGTCGCCAGGGCGTGCGCAGTGCCTACCTGCACCGGGACGCCGTGACCCGCACCTTGCGCGGACGCCGGGGCAGCAAGCTGACCGCCGTGACCAGCGGCGGCACCATCCCGGACAACGCCGACTACAGCGTATTGCTCGAACCCCAGGGCCTGAATATCGGCAGCGTCAACGAAGACTTCGCGGTGGAAAGCATTGCCGGCGACGTATTCCAGCTGGGCAACACCTCCTACCGCATCATTCGCGTCGAAACCGGCCGCGTGCGGGTCGAGGATGCCCAGGGCCAGCCGCCGACCATCCCGTTCTGGCTCGGTGAAGCCCCGGGTCGCAGCGCTGAGTTGTCCCTGGCCGTGGCGCGCTTGCAAGCCCAGCTTGATCAACTGCTTGGCGCCACGCCGGGCAATCTGCAACCGGCCCTGGATTGGCTGACCGGCACCTTGCAGTTAAATCTGGCCAGCGCCGAACAATTGGTGGATTACCTGGCGCCGGCACGCCTGGCTTTCGGCGCCCTGCCGTCCCAGGACACGCTGCTGATGGAGCGGTTCTTCGACGAGTCCGGCGGCACGCAACTGATCATCCACACGCCGTTCGGCAGCCGCATCAACCGCGCCTGGGGCCTGGCCTTGCGCAAGCGTTTCTGCCGCACTTTCAATTTCGAGCTGCAAGCCGCCGCCAGCGAAGACGCCATCGTGCTGTCGCTGTCCACCAGCCACAGCTTCGAGCTGGACGAGGTCTGGCGTTACCTCAACAGCCACAGCGCCGAACAGATCCTGATCCAGGCCGTACTGGATGCGCCGCTGTTCGGCGTGCGCTGGCGCTGGAACGCTGGCGTGGCCCTGGCCTTGCCGCGTTATGCGGGCGGGCGCAAAGTTGCTCCGCAGATCCAGCGGATGAAAAGCGAAGACCTGATCGCCAGTGTGTTTCCCGACCAGATCGCCTGCCTGGAGAACCTCGCCGGCGAGCGTGAAATCCCCGACCATCCGTTGGTGGAACAAACCCTCGACGATTGCCTGCACGAGGCCATGGACAGCGAAGGCTGGCTGACGCTGTTGCGGCGCATGGAAGCCGGCGAGATTCGCCTGATCAGCCGCGACCTGCCGGCGCCCTCGCCCCTGGCGGCGGAAATCCTCAGCGCCCGGCCCTACACCTTTCTCGACGACGCGCCGCTGGAAGAACGCCGCACCCAGGCGGTGATCAATCGGCGCTGGAGCGATCCACAGTCCACCGACGACTTGGGCGCGCTGGACGCCGAGGCCATCCAGTCGGTCCGGGACGAAGCCTGGCCGAGCCCGGCCAATCTCGATGAAATGCACGAAGCATTGATGAGCCTGGCGTGCATCGCCGACAGCGAGGCCAGCGCCCACGTGCCGTGGCTGGATTGGTTGCAGAGGCTGGCCGAGACCGGGCGCGCCAGCCATGTGCAGATCAGCGCCGAACGCGGCCTGTGGGTGGCGCTGGAACGGCTGACGTGTCTGCAAGCGGTGTATCCACAGGCCCAATGGCAACCACCGCTGACGCCTTTGGCCGGTTTCGATGAAGCCTGGGACGGCGACGAAGCCATGGTGGAAGTGCTCCGCGCCCGGCTCAGTGCCTTTGGCCCGCTGCCGTTGAAGGCCATCGCCTACCCGCTGGGGTTGTCGACCTCACAGGTGACCCAGGCACTGGCGCACCTCGAGCAGCAAGGCTACGTGCTGCGCGGGCGGTTCACGCCGGGCACTGGCCAGGAGGAATGGTGCGAGCGGCATTTGCTGGCGCGCATCCATCGCTACACCGTCAAGCGCCTGCGCCGGGAAATCGAGCCGGTGATGTTGCAGGATTTCATGCGGTTCCTGTTCGACTGGCAGCACCTGTCGCCGTCCACCCAAGGCCGGGGCAGCGCCGTACTGCCGTCGATCATCAGCCAGTTCGAAGGCTACCCGGCCGCCGCCTCGGCCTGGGACAGCGACTTGCTGCCGGCACGGATCAAGGACTATTCGCCCAGTTGGCTCGATGAGCTGTGTCGCAGCGGCAAGCTGGTGTGGACGCGCCTGAGCGCTCGCCAGAAGCTTTCGGCCAGTGCCCTGCGCAGCACGCCGGTGGTGTTACTGCCGCGCAGCCAGGTCGCACTGTGGAGCAGCCTGGCCGAGCAAACGCCGATCAGCGAACTGTCGCTCAAGACGCAAAAAGTCCATCAGGCCCTCAGCGAGCATGGCGCGCTATTTTTTGACGAACTGCTGCACGAAGCCCACCTGCTGCGCAGCGAACTGGAAATCGCCTTGCAGGAACTGGTGGGCGCCGGCCTGGTGAATGCCGACAGCTTTGCCGGCCTGCGCGCGTTGATCACCCCCGCCAGCAAGCGCCAGGCCCGCAGCAGTCGGCGCGGGCGCGGGGCGTTTGTCGGCGGCATGGACGATGCCGGGCGCTGGGCCTTGCTGCGCCGTAGTGCGCCCACCCCCGTAGACGGCAACCGACCCGCGTCGACACCGCCCGAAACACTGGAACACATTGCCATGACCCTACTACGCCGTTACGGCGTGGTGTTCTGGCGCTTGCTGGAGCGGGAAGCGGATTGGCTGCCAAGCTGGCGCGAGTTGCTGCGCACCTTTCATCGCCTGGAGGCGCGGGGCGAGATTCGGGGTGGGCGGTTCGTCAGCGGCCTGGCGGGCGAACAATTCGCCCTGCCCGAAGCCATCCCGCTGCTGCGCGAAGTGCGCCGCCGCCCCACCGACAGCAGCCTGGTGGCGGTGTGCGGCGTCGACCCGCTGAACCTGGCCGGCACCCTGCTGCCGGGGACGAAAGTGCCGGCGCTGGCGAGTAATCGGCTGGTGTATCGCGATGGGTTGCCGGTTGCGGCGCAGATCGCTGGCAAGCAGCAGGTGTGGGTGGAGTTGGATGGACTGGGGATGACTGAGGTCAGGAATAAGCTGATCCAGAAAGGTTGAGGGTGTCTGGACGGGCCTCATCGCGAGCAAGCTCGCTCCCACAGTGAACTGTGGTGAACGCAATTTTGCAGCCACCGAAGATCCCCTGTGGGAGCGAGCTTGCTCGCGATGAGGTCATCAGCCCCCACCATAAACCTGATCCATTATTGAGATTGATCAGGCCCCCATCCTCTCCCACAGTTGAACTGTGGTGAACGCAATTTTTGCAGCCACCGAAGATCCCCTGTGGGAGCGAGCTTGCTCGCGATGAGGTCATCAGCCCCCACCATAAACCTGATCCATTATTGAGATTGATCAGGCACCCCATCCTCTTCCCTCGGTTCCTCCACCAACCGTCGCGGCAACATCACCTGCTGTGGATAAGTCTGCGCAAAATGCACCGCCGGGGCGTTATCCACAAGCTTCTTCAAGCGCTGGTTGAACGCCCGGCTCACCGCATACTGACCTCCCGACACCGTGCGGAACTGCGCCGTGAGCACCACGCCGTTGAGGTCCATCTTGTCCACGCCGAACACATCCAGCGGCCCTTGCAGGTTGAACTTGAGGAACGGGTCTTCGGAGATCGAGCGCCCGGCTTCGCGAATCAGCTCGATGGCCTGGTCCACGTCGGTGTCATAGGTGAACTGCACGGAGAAGAACGCGAAGGCAAATTGTCGGGATTGGTTGGTCACGGCCTTGATCTGGCCGAACGGCACCGAATGCACGAAGCCCTTGCCGTCGCGCAGGCGCAGGGTGCGGATGGTCAGTCCCTCGACGGTCCCGGCATGGCCGGAGTCGAGCACCACCCAGTCGCCGATGGACAGCGTGTCCTCGATGATGATGAACAGCCCGGTGATCACGTCCTGCACCAGTTGCTGCGAACCGAAACCGATCGCCAACCCCACCACCCCGGCACCGGCCAGCAACGGCGCGACGTTGATGCCCAGGTTGGCCATGGTGGTGATCGCGCAGATCACCACCAGGATGATTTTCGCCGCATTGCGCAGCAGCGGCAGGATGGTCTTGATCCGGGTGCTGGGCTGGCGAGCCCCACGTTTGTTCAGGGGTGGTTTCAAGGCTTCCTGGATCGCGGTGTCGAGCACCACCCAGGTGAGCCAGGTCATCAGGAAAATCAGGCCGATGCGGCTCAAGGAATCACTGATCGCCCTGCCTATGGCATTGCGCGAGGCGAACTCGAACAGCGAAATCCCCCAGATCCGTCCGAGGATTTCAATGAACGCCACTGCCATGGCGATCCGCAACAACGCATGCAGCAAGCTCAACAGGCGGCCCTTATAGGCGCTGCTACGCTGGATGGCCTCGGCCTTGGGCGACTTGAAGATGTGCTGGAACACCGTGCTGAGGAACACCATCGCAATCAGCAGGATCGTGGTGAACAGCGCGCAGCGCAGGGCCTTCTGGTTGTCTTCGCCAACGCCAATCAGGCTTACCGCCGAGACCAACACCATCAACAGGATCGGCCAGTACCAAAGCCCGGAAAAGATCCGCAGCGACTCCTGCAGGGCTGGCTGCTTCAAACGCTGGGCCAGCGGTCGGTTGCGGATCAGGTGCGCCACCGGCCGGCGCAGGCGAATCACCAGCCAGCCGAAGATCACCGAGGCGAACAAGCCGGTGAATACCGCGATACTGCTGGTGATGTTGCCGCCCAGTTGCCGGGCGATCTGCGGGCTGGTCAGGGCATCGCTGAGGGCGGCGAGAAAGCCGATCATGAACAGCGGCCTGGGGCTCAGGCGACGGATCATCGCCACTGCCCGGCGTTTGTGGCCGACGTTGAACATCACGATCACGCACAGCAGCACCGACGTGGAGAAGATGCCGCTGCTGGTGGCGTAGGCGAAACACAGCGCCAAGGCACGCCCCACCGAGACTTGGAGGAAATGGCTGACGTACAGGGTCAGCGGCAGGCAGACCAGTGCCGGTACGGTATAGGGCAGCAGGTAACCGAGCAGGTCCCGGACCCGCTGGCGGCTGCGTAGCCAGCGGCGCGGGCCCAGGTGTCGCACCAGCAGCCGCGCCGCAGTCCAGATCAAGGCAAAAGCCCCGATCCAGACGCTCGATAACAACAGGAAGTCCCCCGCCACCCGCCAGGATGAACGGGAGGTCTGGTCCACCAGGCGGTCCACCTCATCCGCCGCCCGATCCGCCCGCAAGCGCCAGGCATCCACCAGGCTCTGGTTGAGGTCGAGTTTGTCCTGGACGTCGTCGATGCTCGAACTGATGGCGCCCAACAAGCCGCCCTGCACCAGCGGCTCGGGTTCGGCGGGGGCCTCACTGGGTTTCGAGGTGCCGGGAATAGCGGCGGTCCCGTAGGCACTGGTGCCGGTCAGCGCCAGCAACACCAAAAGGAATGCGGTACTCAATCGAGACAAAACGCGAGGCTCCTTCACACAGGTTCGGTAAGGAACTGATCAATTATGGGCCGGCAAGTTCGCCCGCAAGACCAATACCAAACCCCGTGGCGAGGGAGCTTGCTCCCGCTGGGCTGCGCAGCAGCCCCAAAACAGGGCCGCTGCGCGCCCCAGCGGGAGCAAGCTCCCTCGCCACAAAAAACAAAAGTGCTCTCCCTCATGTGGGAATACCCCCTCCCCACAATGACCGCCCCGCCCCCACCGCCGGTAAGCCCATCGAAACTTTCCACGCCCCCCGGCAGTCATCACAAAACACAGGCTGCACGAGGTCATTGGCACGGGAGGGACACATGACGGCGATACACATTGGCATTTCCGGTTGGCGTTACACGCCCTGGCGGGGGGATTTCTACCCCAAGGGCCTGCCCCAGAAGCGGGAATTGCAATTTGCCTCGCGAGCGGTCAACAGCATCGAAATCAATGGATCGTTCTACGCCCTGCAACGCCCCGAGCGGTATGCCCAGTGGTACGCCGAAACGCCGCCCGGCTTCGTGTTCAGCGTCAAGGCCCCGCGTTTCATCACCCACATCAAGCGCCTGCGGGATATCCGCAAGCCGCTGGCCAACTTCTTCGCCTCCGGCGTGCTGGAGCTCAAGGAAAAACTGGGGGCGATCCTCTGGCAGTTTCCTCCCAGCTTCAAATTCGACCCAGAGCTGTTCGAAGACTTTCTCAAGCAACTGCCCCACGACACCGAAGGCGCTGCCGCCCTGGCCGGTGAGCACGAACCGCGCCTGGACGGCCACGCCAGCACCAAGACCGATAAAAAACGCCCGCTGCGCCATGCCGTCGAAATCCGTCATGAGAGTTTCATCGACCCGGACTTCATCACCTTGCTCAAGCGCTACGACATCGCCCTGGTGATCGCCGATACCGCCGGCAAGTGGCCCTATCGCGAAGACGTCACCAGTGATTTCGTCTACCTGCGCCTGCACGGCGCCGAGGAGCTGTACGCCAGTGGTTATACCGACGCGGCGTTGAAACGCTGGGGCGACCGGATCGAAGCCTGGAGCCACGGCAAGCAGCCCGCCGACGCCCACCTGATCGACCCGAAAAAGAAACCCCGGGCGCGCAAGAGCCGGGAAGTGTTCTGCTATTTCGACAATGACATCAAAGTCCGCGCGCCCTATGACGCGCGCCACTTGCTGGAGCACTTCGACCTGGACAAGGACCTCGCCACCACACCCGGTGAGCGCCCGGCCGAGGGAGTATTGCCATGAGCATTCCAGAATCCACCGAAGCGACCCACGATCCGACCCAGCACCTGGCCCAGGACGTCGAGCGGATCAACCGTTTCACCGTGCTGACGGTCAACACCCACAAGGGCTTCACCGCCCTGAACCGGCGTTTCATCCTCCCGGAACTGCGCGAAGCAGTGCGCAGCGTGTCCGCCGATGTCGTGTTCTTGCAGGAAGTGCACGGCACCCATGAACACCACCCCCAGCGCTACAACAATTGGCCGAGCATGCCGCAATACGAATTCCTCGCCGACAGCCTCTGGCCGCAATTCGCCTACGGGCGCAATGCGGTATACCCGGCGGGCGATCACGGCAATGCGCTGTTGTCGAAATTCCAGATCATCCGCCACGACAACATCGACATGTCCATCAGCGGCCATGAAACCCGCGGCATGCTCCACAGCGTGCTGCGTCTGCCGGGCAGCGACGGGCTGGAAATCCATGCCATTTGCGTGCACCTGGGGTTGCGCGAAGGTCATCGCGTCGAGCAACTGAAACTGCTTGGCCAGCGTTTGAGTGAACTGCCGCCCGAGGCGCCGGTGATCGTCGCCGGGGACTTCAATGACTGGCGCGGCAAGGCCAGTGAGTTGCTCGAGCCCTGTGGCCTGCGGGAAGTGTTCGCCGAACAGCTGGGCAAGCCGGCCCGCAGCTTCCCAGCACGCCTGCCGATTCTGCGCCTGGACCGCATCTACGTGCGCAACCTCAAGGCCCATCACCCCAAAGTGTTGAGCGTACGCCCCTGGTCGCACCTGTCCGACCATGCACCGCTGTCGGTGGAGATTGAATTATGAGCGCGACGATGGACAAGGCGACGGTGGAACAGATCGAGGTTCCGCCCACCGAGGGCAATCCGGCGCTGACCGATATCGAATACGGCTGGCACGGCAATAACCGCGTCACGCTGCTGGAAAACGGCGAGGAATATTTCCCCCGGGTTTTCGAAGCCATTCGCCGCGCCGAGAGCGAAATTCTGCTGGAGACCTTCATCCTGTTCGAGGACAAGGTCGGCAACGAACTGCGCGACCTCTTGGTGGATGCCGCCCACCGCGGCGTACGCATCACCGTCAGCCTCGACGGCTTCGGCTGCGGTGAGCTGACCACCGAATTCCTGGCGTCGTTGAGCGGCGCCGGCGTGCGCCTGCAAATGTTCGATCCCGCCCCCCGGCACTTGGGGTTTCGCACCAACTGGTTCCGGCGCCTGCACCGCAAGATCGTGGTGGTGGACGGGGTGATTGCGTTTATCGGCGGGATCAATTTTTCCGCTGATCACCTGGGTGATTTCGGCCCCGAGGCCAAGCAAGATTACTCCGTGGAGATCAAAGGCCCGGCGGTGGTGGATATCCATCACTTCGCGCTGTTGCAGAGCGGCCGGCCTTCGCGGGCCAAATACTGGTGGCAACGGCGCCGCAGCCGTCGCAACGAGCTGGCTTTCAACGATCATGACGGCCAGGTGCGCCTGGTCTATCGCGACAACCACGAGCATCAGACCGACATCGAAGAGGTCTACCTGCAAGTACTGCGCAGCGCCCAGCGGCGTGTGGTGATCGCCAATGCCTATTTCTTCCCTGGCTACCGGTTGCTGCGGGAAATCCGTAATGCGGCCCGGCGTGGCGTAGAGGTGCGGCTGATTCTGCAGGGCCAGCCGGACATGATGATCGCCAAGCTCGCGGCGCGGATGCTTTACAACTACCTGCTCAAAGCCGGCGTGGTGATCTACGAATACTGCGAGCGCCCGTTGCACGGCAAAGTCGCGTTGGTGGATGAGGATTGGAGCACCGTCGGCTCGAGCAACCTCGACCCGCTGAGCCTGTCCCTGAACCTGGAAGCCAACGTGCTGATCCGTGACCGGGGATTCAATCGCGAACTGTTCCAGCGTCTCGATCATCTGAGCCGCAACCACTGCACCGTCATGCCTGAGAATCAAGCCCCCCGGGGCCTGCTGTGGCGCATGACCATCGGTTTCATGGTGTTCCACTTCTTGCGCCACTTTCCGGCCTGGGCCGGCTGGCTGCCGGCCCATAAACCACGTCTGAAACCTTTTTCGCCGCCGACGGCGGTTCGGAGCGAACCCCATGAACCACTCTGAAGCGCACACCGCGCCGGGAGATGCCCACGCACCGGAGCAGGCCAAACCGGTGTCGCGCTGGAGCCGCTGGAAAAGACCATTGACCCTGGCCTTCTTCCTGCTGCTGATCGTGCTGTTCACGACCCTGGCCCGACGCATCGACTGGTCGGAAGTGTTCGCCACCCTGGCGGACTTCAAGGTGCGTACCTTGATCATCGCTGGCGCGTTGACCATTACCAGTTTCATTACCTACGCCTGCTTCGACCTGATCGGCCGCACCTACATCCGGCAAAAGCTGGGATGGCGGCAGATCTTGCCGGTGGGGGTGATCAGCTATGCGTTCAACCTCAACCTCAGCGCCTGGGTCGGCGGCATCGCCATGCGCTATCGACTGTATTCGCGGCTGGGGGTCAGCACCGGCAACATCGCCAAGATCCTCGGCCTGAGCCTGGCCACCAACTGGTTCGGCTACATGACCTTGGCCGGCGCGGTGTTCAGCAGCGGCCTGGTCACAATGCCGCCGGGCTGGAAACTGAGCAGCGGGGCGCTGCAAGGCGTGGGAGTGCTGTTGTTGCTGGTGAGCGCCGGTTATCTGGTGGCCTGTCGGTTTTCCAAGCGGCGGGCCTGGACGATTCGCGGCATGGAAATCAACCTGCCGTCGTTGCGCATGGCCATGCTGCAACTGGCCCTGGGGGCGCTGAACTGGTCGCTGATGGCGGCGGTGATCTTCACCTTGTTGCCAGGCAAACTGGATTATCCGATGGTGCTCGGGGTGTTGCTGATCAGCAGCATTGCCGGGGTCATCACCCACATTCCGGCGGGGCTTGGGGTATTGGAGGCGGTGTTCATTGCTCTCCTGCAACACGAAGTGTCCCGGGGCAGCCTGTTGGCGGGGCTGATCGCCTACCGGGCGATCTACTTCATTTTGCCGTTGTTGATCACGGTGGTGATGTATTTGGTGATTGAGGCGAAGGCCAAGGCGTTGCGGGTCAAGTCCGGACCCAGGTAATAGGTCGCTTGGACGGGCCTCATCGCGAGCAGGCTCGCTCCCACAGGGGATTTGTACTGCACATGAGTTATGTGTTCGCAACGGATCAAATGTGGGAGCGAGCCTGCTCGCGATAGGGCCCACACCAGCACCACAAAATCACCGGTCCTGAATAATGCTCAACCGTTCTCCCACCACCATCTCCGTGATCCAGTCCACTAGGATCGAGGTGTAGGCCTGTTGTGAGACAGGGTCGCTCAGGGCATGGTCGGCGCCGTCGATGATCCGGTGGGTCAACGAATGGGTCTGCTGGCACGCGGCGCGGTAGCTCATGATGGTGGCGTGGGGGACGTGATCGTCGGTTTCCGACTCCACCAGCAGCACATCGCCGGTGAACTGCGAGCAGGCATGCAAGGCGCGGTTGGTGTCGGCGTGCACCAGGGTGCTGCGATAATCCAGCAGGTCGCTCTTGTCGAGGTCGCGCTTGGGCGTGTGCCATTGCTCGTCGCGGTACAGCGCCGGAACCCGCAACGCCAGCCAGCGCACCGGGCGCAGCGATGTCAGGATCGAGGCCAGGTAACCGCCGTAGCTGGTACCCACAACCGCAATCGCCGAGGTGTCCAGCGCCGGGTGCGCGAGCAGCCGGTCGTAGGCCGTCAGCAGATCCCGCAAGTTGTCCTCCCGCGTCACCCGTGACAGCGGAATGCCCGCCCCGCCGGTGTGCCCGCGCAAGTCAAAGGTCAAACACACGCAACCCAGGCCGGCGATGCCTTTGGCCCGCTCCAGGTCACGCTCCTGGCTGCCGCCCCAACCGTGCACGAATAACACGCCAGGCACCTTCGACTTGGGGCTCAGGAAGGTCCCGTTCATGTGTTCATCGTCGATCTTGATCTGAATGGTTTCGCTTCTAGCCGTCATAGGAATGAACCGTTACGTATTTAAGAAGGAAGTCTCCATTGTGCGCCTCGCCGCGATACACCTCGGTGGCCCCGGGGGGCAGCGGCTGGTCGGTGTAGGTTTCCACCGAGGACACGCGAACCGCGTTGGTCGATGGGTCCTCGACGAATACCTGCAACGCCGCCAGCTCCGCACTGCTCGCTCCGCCCATGCGCCACGATTGCTCCAGCACACCGCCCCGGGGCTGGCCGGCGGCGTCAAGGCCCTGGGCAATGTCGTAATTGCGCCGCGAGGCGAAGAAACCGGGGTAGGCCTGGTTGGCGGCGTCATCGAAGACCTGGGCCAGGCGCACCGCCTCACGCACGTCGTCGGGCAGCTCAAGCTTGAGCAATTCGATGTAGCCGCCCTGCACCACCAGCAGATCCGAGCCGCCGTAGACTTCCAGGCCTTCGCTGTCCCGGGTCAGGTGTTGCACGCCGCAATAGCTGAGGACCTTGCCGTCGATGAAGCTCTGGCCGACGCTCTGGGTCTGGACCTCACTGAGGTTCTGCTCCAGCACCACCCCGTCGCGAAACAGCGCCTGGGCGTCCGGCGCGGCAACGACTTCATCGAACTGCGCCAAGCTCTTGATTACACGCTGGTCGCGCCCGGCACAAGCATGCACAGGCTTGAGGCGGATCGCTCCGGAGTACAGCAAATGCTCGGCGGCCGGACGCGCGTCCTTGAGTGCGAAGACACTCACGCCATCGAGCACGGCGCCACGGGTAAGCTTGGCAAACAGTGGCGACCAGCCTTGGGGCGCCACGGCATCCTTATTCAACAGACCGTGGGTAATCGCCTTGGTGCAGATAAAATCATGCTCGACATAACCGCCCCATAAATCCTCCGGGCCCTTGACGCCCAAGCGCGACGCAGTTTCGGCTCCGATCAAGGTTTGCGTAGGCACCAGATATACATCACGCCCGGCATGTTGCTGGTCGTCATAACTGCCGCCGTACTCAAAGCCTAGGATCTGCGCCAGCCAACGGGCCAGTGCGCGATTGGTTTCGACTTCATGGAGCGGTGCGTGAGGGTTGACCGAGTGGGCCATTACCGCTTTGTTGCGATTGACTGACGTCATGCGATGCCCTTTATCTGTGCTCGACGGCGGTAGATAAGGGAGGTGCAGGGATCAGGCCAACGGTGTTCGGCCCGGGAGGATCAAGGAAACGGGCGGATTGGTGGGAGTTGATAGCACCTGGCCTGTTTTATTCTGCACGACCTGCGTCCGCCATCCCGCAAATTGCACGATGGAATGCAAATCCCCGTGGCGAGGGAGCTTGCTCCCGCTGGGGTGCGAAGCGCCCCCATAAAACCGACGCTTGCAATGGGCCTGCTGCGCAGTCCAGCGGGAGCAAGCTCCCTCGCCACAGGTGTCGGTCTCAGCTTTTTGAAACACCCGGCGGACTCACCCCAAACTTCGCCCGATAATCACTCGGCCCCAGCCCGGTAATTTTCTTGAAGGTGGCTCGAAACGCACTCGGATCCTGGTAGCCGACGGTCCAGGCGATGTGATCGATGGTGCCATTGGTGAGCTCCAGCATTTCCCGGGCCTTGCCGACGCGCAGGTGCTGGCAGTATTCGGTGGGCTTGAGGCCGGTGGCAGCGCGAAACCGGCGCAGGAAGGTGCGCTCTTCCAGACCGGCCCGTTCAGCCATCGCGCCGAGGGAGACGTCTACCGCGCCGCTGCTCTGCAACCAATGCTGAACCTTGAGAATCGCCGCATCGCCATGTCCGAGGATAGGGGCAAAGTTACTGCCGCACTGGCTCGCGCTGTCACTGTGC
The DNA here is from genome assembly GCF_030064125.1 of Pseudomonas sp. G2-4. Classification (NCBI taxonomy): domain Bacteria; kingdom Pseudomonadati; phylum Pseudomonadota; class Gammaproteobacteria; order Pseudomonadales; family Pseudomonadaceae; genus Pseudomonas; species Pseudomonas sp. G2-4. The sequence continues at coordinate 5,804,556 of NZ_CP125957.1, forward strand.
TCGATCACCAGAAATTGCGCGGTGCGCGTGGCAATGCTCGGCCCGAGCAGGCGGTCCACCAAGCGCAACCCGAGTTCCGACCACGCCATCAACCCGGCCGTGGTAATCAAGTCGCCGTCGTCGACGATGGGTTTGTCGGCGTTGAGTTTGATCTTCGGGTAACGCGCGGCGAAGCTCTTGGCCGAGGTCCAGTGGGTGGTGGCGCTGCGGCCGTCGAGCAACCCGCTTTCGGCCAGCAGGATCGAGCCTACGCAAACACCGCCCAATACCGTGCCGCCGGCATGCTGGGCACGCAACCAATCCATCAACGCCTGGGAAACCTGGCCTTCGCTGAAGCCGGCAAGGGATGGCGGAATCAACAACGCAACCAGCTTGCCCGCGGGGCCGGTAGCACTGTCGAAAACGCGCTGCGGCGCCTCATCATCCTCCGCTTGCCAGTGACTCACCCGCAGCTGCGGCAGCAGCGCGCTGGCCTGCTCTGCGGCGATCTGCTGCGCCACCGCAAACAGATCGGTCAAACCGTGCACCGCCGCCAATTGCGCGCCGGGATAGATCAGCACCCCGAGCTCCGCGACGGCCCTTTGCTGCGTCATTGTCAGTTTTCCCTCGCCTATTGTCGTTGCGGCCAATCCTCGAACCGATGGCAAAAGCCAATACTGGCGCCACATCCACCTGATCAAGGAAGCCCTCATGTCCAAGCAAGCGCTCATCGTAGTCGATATCCAGAACGACTACTTCCCCCAAGGAAAATGGCCGTTGGTCGGTGCCGAAGCTGCCGCTGACAATGCCGCACGCTTGATCGAAGCCTTCCGCCAGGCAGGCGATCACGTGGTGCACATCCGCCACGAGTTCACCGACGACGACGCGCCATTCTTCACGCCGGGCTCCGAAGGCGCCAAGCTGCATCCCAAGGTGCTCAACCGCGCCGAAGAACCGGTGGTGCTCAAGCACTTCGTCAATTCGTTTCGCGAGACCGAACTGCAAGCCATCCTCGACCACCACGGCATCGAACAACTGGTGGTCGTCGGCAGCATGAGCCACATGTGCGTCGATGGCGTCGTGCGGGCGGCGGCAGACCTGGGCTACGACGTCACGGTAATCCACGATGCCTGCGCCACCCTCGACCTGGAATTCAATGGCGTCGTCGTTCCAGCCGCCCAGGTGCATGCGGCGTTCATGGCGGCGCTGGGGTTTGCTTATGCGAGCGTGGTAAGCGCCGAGCAGTTTTTGGCGGCCAGCCGCTGAGGGGTAATCAATTATTCAAGGGCAGGGAGAAACCGCGCAACTGAAGCGCAATGCAGTTCACTTAAGAGAAATGATGGACCTGTGGCGAGGGAGCTTGCTCCCGCTCGGCTGCGAAGCAGTCGTAAACTGCCGGGTGCGGTGTATCTGATGCTCCGCATTTGGCAGGTTTTGGGGCCGCTTCGCGGCCCAGCGGGAGCAAGCTCCCTCGCCACGGGTTTATCGATTGCCTTAAGGGAACGGCATTAGGCAACTGAAGCGTGGCTTTTCCTTTTGAACTCTCGATGGTGATTTCCACTAGGCGTACTTGAGGAATAACGATAAGAATGGCCGGTCAGTTTTCCCCCTAGAGCCAGCCGCATGAAACGCAAACGCCCGCCGCGCCTGGTCGACTCCCCTGTCCCGATCGACACCGCTGCATCAGCGCCACGGCACCCACCTACTTGGGATTGCTCAAGCAACGTATCCCGGCCGGGATACTTCGGCACCATGCTGTACGCCGTGGCGGTGTTCCTGGCCTTGCCGGTCTACGGACTGGCCGTGTTATCGATGAAGCTGTTTCATGTCGGACAGAGCCTGTCGCCCATTCACACAAGAGTGATCGAGGATCCACTGTTTTTGGCGCTCACGTTCATCAGCGCATTTGTGGCCGTCTGCATGCTCAACTGGCTCGCCTCCGGGCCCAAGGTGCTTGGTTTCTGCTTTGACGAACGTCAGCAACGCCTCACCTTCATCCAGCGCCGTCCAGCCCGAAAAACCACCGAGGAATCCGTGCCGTACAGCGACATCCATTTCATCAAGCCCTACAAAACGACTGCTTACGGCAACGTTTGTCATTTCGTGGTGGGCTTCGCCGGGGGCAATGGCAAGGACATCGCACTTCGGTTTTGGGTGGACCTGACGGATCAGGACATGGCGTTTCATGCTGCGTGGTTGAGTCAGTCGGTTGGCGAGAGGATGCAGGAGGTATTGGATCTGGATTTGTGAGCAAGGGCGGGTTTGCCAGTGTCCCCAAGTCACGATTCGGTTTGCGCCAGACAAATAAAAAGCCCCAAGTGCAGAGCGCTTGGGGCTTTCAGGGAACTACCTGAGCAATAGTCTCAGGCAGGAATCAGAACGGAATATCGTCATCAAAGCTGTCGAAATCCGGCGCCGGTTGCGGCGCGGCTTGTTGTGGGGCCGCCGGGCGCTCGCGTTGTGGCTGTGGCGCCGACTGCTGTGGGCGAGGCGCCTGCTGACGTGGGGCTGGGGCCGATTGCTGGTAGTTGTTGCCACCTTGTTGCTGGTCACCCTGTGGACGGCCGCCCAGCAGTTGCATGGTGCCTTGCATGTCGACCACGATCTCGGTGGTGTAACGCTTGATACCGTCTTTTTCCCACTCGCGGGTCTGCAGCTTGCCTTCGATGTACACCTGCGAACCCTTGCGCAGGTATTCACCGGCGATCTCAGCCACCTTGCCGAACATCGACACGCGGTGCCATTCGGTCTTCTCGACCTTCTGGCCGGTCTGCTTGTCGGTCCACTGTTCGCTTGTCGCCAGACTCAGGTTGGTCACGGCGTTGCCGTTCGGCAGGTAGCGAACTTCGGGATCCTGGCCGCAAGTACCGACCAATATGACTTTGTTAACCCCACGGGCCATAACGTTCTCCTAGGCTTCGCACGCGTTCGGGGCCGGGTTGTTCACCAGGCGCTCAAGCGTCGCGCGATCCAATAATTCGGTGTCCAGTTTGATATAAACGGCCGCTTCGTCGGCGACCACCACTGCATCGGTTACTCCAACGACGGCCTTGAGGCGCTCGGTCAGGCCTGCTTCGCGGATGGCTTCGGGCGACAACGGCAAGCGCAGGCTCGTCACATACGGAGGTTCGCGCATGGTAACAGCAAAAAGCAGCCAAAGTGCAGCCAGCGCGGCGCATCCCAGGAACACAACCGACAAACCGCCATGCTGGAACAGCCAGCCGCCGAGAATCCCCCCCAACGCTGATCCCAGGAACTGGCTGGTGGAATAAACCCCCATCGCCGTGCCCTTGCCGCCCGCTGGTGAAACCTTGCTGATCAGCGACGGCAGCGACGCCTCCAGCAGATTGAACGCGGTGAAGAACACCACCGTGCCGATCACCAGAGCCCTCAAGCTATCGCCGAACTGCCAGAAGAATAGCTCAGTGAGCATCAGCGTCATGACGGCACCGAGCAAAACTCGTTTCATTTTGCGTCGTTTCTCGCCATAGATGATAAACGGGATCATGGCGAAGAACGAAATCAGCAACGCGGTGAGGTAGACCCACCAGTGCTGTTCTTTGGGCAGGCCGGCTTTCTCGACCAGCGCCAGCGGCAAGGCCACGAAGCTGGACATCAGCATGGCGTGGAGCACGAAAATGCCCAAGTCCAGGCGCAACAGGTCCGGGTGCTTGAGCGTCGGCATAAGTGCCTGCCGGGCCACCCCGGATTCACGGTGCTGCAACGGTCCGGTGGAACGCGGCACCATGAACGCCACGATCAGGATGCCCACCAACGCCATGGCCCCGGTGGCCAGGAACAGGCCCGACAAGCCAAAAGCGCGAGTCAGCAACGGTCCTACAACCATGGCGACAGCGAATGACAGACCGATCGTCATGCCGATCATAGCCATGGCCTTGGTCCGATGTTGTTCGCGGGTCAAGTCTGACAACAGCGCCATGACGGCTGCGGAAATAGCCCCGGCGCCTTGCAGGATTCGTCCGGCGATCACGCCCCAGATCGAATCGGCATTGGCCGCCAGCACGCTGCCGAGGGCGAAGACGATCAGCCCCAGATAAATGACGGGGCGCCGGCCAATACGGTCGGAGATCATCCCGAAGGGAATCTGGAAAATTGCCTGGGTCAGGCCGTAAGCGCCAATCGCCAGCCCAATGAGAGCCGGGGTCGCGCCCGCCAGGTCCATGCCATAGGTCGCCAGTACCGGCAACACCATGAACATGCCCAGCATACGGAAGGCGAACACCAGGGCCAGACCGCTTGCCGCGCGGGTCTCACCACTACTCATGCGTTCGCTGTGGGGATCGTGCATGGAAAAACCTCATGTGAACCGGCGGCGATTCTACCAGTCCCATCGATTGAGGGGGTATATGGCGACCGTTTGCCGCGCAGTCTTCATGTATGGCTGCAATCGCACTTCAATAGTGTGCATCCATCCAGTATTTGCCCGTATACTCCTACGTTTTCGACGCCCGCCGAGCGAGGCCACTTTGGACAAGATCCTGATTCGTGGGGCCCGTACCCACAACCTGAAGAACATCGACCTGACCCTGCCCCGGGACAAACTGATCGTCATCACCGGCCTGTCCGGATCCGGCAAATCATCCCTGGCTTTCGACACCCTGTACGCCGAAGGCCAGCGACGCTATGTCGAATCGCTGTCGGCCTATGCCCGGCAGTTCCTGTCGATGATGGAAAAACCCGACGTCGACACCATCGAAGGCCTGTCGCCGGCCATCTCCATCGAACAGAAATCCACTTCCCATAACCCCCGGTCGACGGTGGGCACCATCACCGAGATCTACGACTACCTGCGTTTGCTGTATGCGCGAGTCGGTATCCCCCGCTGCCCCGACCATGACATCCCCCTGGAAGCCCAGACCGTCAGCCAGATGGTCGATCTGGTGCTGGCCCAGCCGGAAGGCAGCAAGCTGATGCTGCTGGCGCCGGTGATTCGCGAGCGCAAGGGCGAGCACCTGATGGTCTTCGAAGAACTGCGCGCCCAGGGTTTCGTGCGGGCCCGGGTCAACGGCAAGTTGTGCGAGCTGGACGAACTGCCGAAACTGGATAAACAGAAGAAGCATTCGATTGATGTCGTGGTCGACCGCTTCAAGGTCCGCGCCGACCTGCAACAGCGGCTGGCCGAGTCCTTCGAGACAGCCCTGAAACTGGCCGACGGCATTGCCCTGGTGGCGCCGATGGACGACGAGCCTGGCGAAGAAATCATCTTCTCCGCGCGCTTCGCCTGCCCGATCTGCGGCCACGCCATCAGTGAGCTGGAACCTAAGCTGTTCTCCTTCAACAACCCGGCTGGCGCCTGCCCGACCTGCGATGGCCTGGGGGTCAAGCAGTTCTTCGACACCAAGCGCCTGGTCAATGGCGAGCTGACCCTGGCTGAAGGTGCAATTCGCGGCTGGGACAGGCGTAACGTCTATTACTTCCAGATGCTCGGGTCGCTGGCGACCCACTACAAGTTCAGCCTGGACAAGCCGTTCAATGAATTGCCCGCCGATCAGCAGAAATTCATCCTGCACGGCAGCGGCTCGCAGAATGTCGACTTCAAATACCTGAACGACCGCGGCGACATCGTCAAGCGCTCCCACCCGTTCGAAGGCATCGTGCCGAACCTGGAGCGGCGCTATCGCGAGACCGAGTCGGCGAGCGTGCGCGAAGAGCTGGCCAAGTTCCTCAGCACCCAGCCCTGCCCCGATTGCCGTGGCACCCGCTTGCGTCGCGAAGCACGGCATGTGTGGGTCGGCGAGAAGACCCTGCCGGCGGTGACCAACCTGCCGATCGGCGATGCTACCGATTATTTCGGCGGTTTGAAACTCACCGGCCGTCGTGGCGAAATCGCCGACAAGATCCTCAAGGAAATCCGCGAGCGCCTGCAGTTCCTGGTGAACGTCGGCCTGGATTACCTGACCCTCGATCGCAGCGCGGACACATTGTCCGGCGGCGAAGCCCAGCGTATCCGCTTGGCCAGCCAGATCGGCGCCGGCCTGGTGGGGGTGATGTACATCCTCGACGAGCCGTCCATTGGCCTGCACCAGCGCGACAACGACCGACTGCTCGGGACCTTGAAGCACCTGCGGGACATCGGTAACACGGTAATCGTGGTCGAACACGACGAAGACGCGATTCGCCTGGCGGATTACGTGGTGGACATCGGCCCGGGCGCGGGCGTGCATGGCGGGCATATCGTTGCCCAGGGCACGGCCGCCGAAGTCATGGCGCACCCCGATTCCCTGACCGGTAAATACTTGTCGGGCCGGGTAAAGATCAAGGTTCCGGCCAAGCGCACACCACGCAACAAGAAGCTGTCGCTGACCCTCAAGGGCGCCCGCGGCAACAACTTGCGCAACGTCGACCTGGAAATCCCGATCGGCCTGCTGACCTGCGTCACCGGCGTGTCCGGCTCCGGCAAATCGACACTGATCAACAACACCCTGTTCCCCCTCAGCGCCACGGCCCTGAACGGCGCCACCACCCTGGAAGCTGCCGCCCACGACAGCATCAAGGGCCTGGAGCACCTGGACAAGGTGGTCGACATCGACCAGAGCCCGATTGGTCGTACGCCGCGCTCCAATCCGGCGACCTACACCGGGTTGTTCACACCGATCCGCGAACTGTTCGCCGGCGTGCCTGAGTCTCGCTCCCGAGGCTACGGTCCGGGACGGTTCTCCTTCAACGTCAAGGGTGGGCGTTGCGAGGCCTGCCAGGGCGATGGCCTGATCAAGGTGGAGATGCACTTCCTGCCGGACATCTACGTGCCGTGCGATGTGTGCAAGAGCAAGCGCTACAACCGCGAAACCCTGGAGATCAAGTACAAGGGCAAGAGCATCCACGAAACCCTCGAGATGACTATCGAGGAAGCGCGGGTGTTCTTCGACGCGGTGCCCGCGCTGGCACGCAAGCTCCAGACGCTGATGGATGTGGGCCTGTCGTACATCAAGCTCGGGCAGTCTGCGACGACGTTGTCCGGCGGGGAAGCCCAGCGGGTCAAGTTGTCCCGCGAGCTTTCCAAGCGCGACACCGGCAAGACCCTGTACATCCTCGACGAACCGACCACCGGCCTGCACTTCGCGGATATCCAGCAATTGCTCGACGTGCTGCATCGCCTGCGGGACCACGGCAACACCGTGGTGGTGATCGAACACAACCTGGACGTCATCAAGACCGCTGACTGGCTGGTGGACCTGGGGCCGGAAGGCGGCTCCAAGGGTGGCCAGATCATCGCCGTAGGCACACCCGAGCAAGTGGCCGAGATGAAGCAGTCCTACACCGGCTACTACCTCAAGCCGTTGCTGGAGCGTGATCGGGACTGATTTTCCCCGAGCACGAAAAAGCCCCTGTCATCTCATCGATGACAGGGGCTTTTTGTTTTTCTGTGGCAGCGAGGCTGTAATCAGAACTGTGATTGCAGGTAGTTTTCCAGGCCAATCAACTTGATCAGACCCAACTGCTTCTCGAGCCAGTAGGTATGGTCTTCCTCGGTGTCGTTAAGCTGGATACGCAGGATCTCACGGGTCACGTAGTCGTTGTGCTGCTCGCAAAGCTCGATGCCTTTGCACAGCGCAGCGCGTACCTTGTATTCCAGGCGCAAGTCGGCGGCGAGCATATCGGGCACGGTGGTGCCGATGTCCAGGTCATCCGGACGCATCCGCGGCGTGCCCTCGAGCATCAGGATCCGGCGCATCAATGCATCGGCGTGCTGGGCTTCTTCTTCCATCTCATGGTTGATACGTTCGTAGAGCTCGGTGAACCCCCAGTCCTCGTACATCCGCGAGTGGATGAAATATTGATCACGGGCTGCCAGTTCGCCTGTCAGCAACGTGTTGAGGTAATCGATTACATCTGGGTGACCTTGCATCGCCCTACATCTCCACAAGCTTTGAAGGCTCTAGTTTGAACCAACCTGGGGGAGAGGTCACTCGCCGATCGCAATAAAAGCGAAGAAAATCCGAGAAAACCAGGTTAAAAAACGCAAAAACCGCCCAAATGAGGGCGGTTCTGCTTCTCGTTTAGACTTAGTTAAGCTGTACGCCCAACGCCTTTGCTATCCCTTCTCCATAAGCGGCATCCGCCCTGAAGAAATGCTGGAGCTGACGGTCAACGACATCCGCCGATACACCGGCCATCGCGCCGGCGATATTGTTGATCAGCAACGCTTTCTGCTCGTCGCTCATCAAACGGAACAGCGCACCGGCATGGCTGTAGTAGTCAGTGTCTTCGCGATGATCGTAACGATCAGCCGCGCCACTGAGGGCCAAGGCCGGCTCGGCATAGCGTGGAGCCTGTTTCGGCGCTTCCACGTAGCTGTTCGGCTCATAGTTCGGTGCCGCCCCGCCGTTGCTGCCAAACGCCATGGCACCATCACGCTGGTAGGTATTGACCGGACTGCGCGGAGCATTCACCGGCAATTGCTGGTGATTGGTCCCTACACGGTAGCGGTGTGCATCGGCGTAGGCGAATACCCGGCCCTGCAGCATGCGATCCGGCGACAGACCAACGCCCGGCACCATGTTGCTCGGCCCGAACGCCGCCTGCTCGACCTCGGCAAAGTAGTTCAGCGGATTACGGTTGAGTTCGAGTTCACCCACTTCAATCAACGGAAACTCTTTCTGCGACCAAGTCTTGGTCACGTCGAACGGGTTCTCGTAATGAGCCGCGGCCTGAGCCTCAGTCATGATCTGGATGCAGACACTCCATTTCGGAAAGTCACCGCGCTCGATCGCATTGAACAAGTCACGCTGGGCATAATCTGGGTCAGTCCCCGCCAGGCGTGCTGCTTCAGCCGGTGGGAGATTCTTGATCCCTTGCTTGGTCTTGTAGTGCCACTTCACCCAATGACGCTCGCCCTGAGCACTGATCAGGCTGTAGGTGTGGCTGCCGAAGCCGTGCATGTGGCGGTAGCCGTCAGGAATGCCACGATCGGAGAACAGAATGGTGACTTGGTGCAGCGCCTCAGGCGAGTGCGACCAGAAATCCCACATCGCCTGGGCGCTTTTCAGGTTGCTTTGCGGCAGACGTTTCTGAGTGTGGATGAAGTCCGGAAATTTCAACGGATCACGGATGAAGAACACCGGCGTGTTGTTGCCCACGATGTCCCAGTTGCCTTCCTCGGTGTAGAACTTCAGGGCAAAACCACGCGGATCGCGTTCGGTGTCGGCAGAACCACGCTCACCGCCCACGGTGGAAAACCGCAGGAAGGTTGGGGTTTGCTTGCCGACCGACTCGAACAACTTGGCGCTGGTGTACTGCGTGATGTCCCGAGTGACGGTAAATGTGCCGTAGGCGCCCGAGCCTTTGGCGTGCACACGGCGCTCAGGAATGTTCTCGCGGTTGAAGTGAGCAAGCTTCTCGATCAGGTGGAAATCGTCGAGCAACAGCGGGCCGCGCGGGCCGGCGGAGCGAGAATTCTGGTTGTCGGCGACAGGAGCGCCGCTAGCGGTCGTAAGCGTTTTGGTCTGGCTCATGCTCAATCTTCCTAGGTCGGTCTTCGAACTGCCGGCTAATCGGCTGGAAAGGAGTATTGATCATATTAATGACAGTATCCAAATTCATTAAATCATGGGCATCGATAGTTATTATCTAACACCGATGGCTGGCCGATAGCGAAGCCTGACGAAACGGCTTGGTTGCTTTTCCATCAGGCACAAAAAACCGGGCACTAGGCCCGGTTTTTTGTATGTTGCCGACTTACTCAGCGGATACAGCTTCACCGCTGGTAGCACGATCAACCAACTCGACGTACGCCATAGGCGCGTTGTCGCCAGCGCGGAAACCGCACTTGAGGATGCGCAGGTAGCCACCCTCACGGGTAGCATAACGCTTGCCCAGGTCGTTGAAGAGCTTACCAACGATAGCTTTCGAACGAGTACGGTCGAAAGCCAGACGGCGGTTAGCCAGGCTATCTGTCTTGGCCAGAGTGATCAGCGGCTCAGCAACGCGACGCAGTTCTTTGGCTTTCGGCAGTGTAGTTTTGATCAGCTCGTGCTCGAACAGCGACACCGCCATGTTTTGAAACATGGCCTTGCGGTGCGAGCTGGTGCGGCTCAGGTGACGACCACTTTTACGATGACGCATGGTTCATTCCTTACCAAACACAACGTTCGGTGATTACGACGATCAGGCAGTCGCCTTGTCGTCCTTCTTAAGACTTGCAGGCGGCCAGTTGTCGAGGCGCATGCCGAGGGACAGACCGCGGGAGGCCAGAACGTCCTTGATTTCAGTCAAGGATTTCTTGCCAAGGTTCGGAGTCTTCAACAGCTCTACTTCGGTGCGCTGAATCAGGTCACCGATGTAGTAGATGTTTTCCGCCTTAAGGCAGTTAGCCGAACGTACAGTCAGTTCCAGATCGTCAACCGGGCGAAGCAGGATCGGATCGATCTCGTCTTCCTGCTCAACAACCACTGGCTCACTATCACCCTTAAGGTCGACGAACGCAGCCAACTGCTGTTGCAGGATGGTTGCAGCGCGGCGAATAGCCTCTTCAGGATCCAGGGTACCGTTGGTTTCCAGATCAATAACCAGCTTGTCCAGGTTGGTACGCTGTTCGACACGGGCGTTTTCCACCACGTATGCGATACGGCGAACCGGGCTGAACGAAGAGTCAAGCTGCAAGCGACCAATGCTGCGGCTTTCGTCTTCATCGCTCTGACGCGAGTCTGCCGGTTCATAACCACGACCACGAGCTACTGTGAGCTTCATGTTCAGGGCGCCGTTAGACGCCAGGTTAGCGATTACGTGATCGGGGTTAACGATCTCGACATCATGATCCAGCTGAATATCGGCAGCGGTAACCACCCCCGAACCCTTCTTCGACAAGGTCAGCGTAACTTCGTCACGACCGTGCAGCTTGATAGCCAGACCTTTAAGGTTCAACAGGATTTCAATTACATCTTCCTGTACACCTTCGATGGCGCTGTACTCATGGAGCACACCGTCAATCTCGGCCTCGACTACTGCACAGCCGGGCATTGAGGACAACAGGATGCGTCGCAGCGCGTTGCCCAGGGTGTGGCCGAAACCACGCTCGAGAGGCTCGAGTGTGATCTTGGCGCGGGTTGGACTGACAACCTGCACATCAATATGGCGGGGTGTCAGGAACTCATTTACCGAAATCTGCATGGATGCACCTATTTTCTAGCCCTTACTTGGAGTAGAGCTCGACAATCAGGCTTTCGTTGATGTCGGCGGACAGATCACTGCGAGCAGGAACGTTCTTGAAAACGCCCGACTTCTTCTCAGTGTCTACTTCTACCCATTCTACGCGGCCACGTTGGGCACACAGATCGAGAGCTTGGACAATGCGAAGTTGGTTCTTTGCTTTCTCGCGAACAGCAACCACGTCACCAGCACGAACCTGGTAGGACGGAACGTTTACGGTCTGACCGTTAACGCTGATCGACTTGTGCGATACCAGCTGACGGGATTCGGCACGAGTAGAACCGAAACCCATACGGTATACAACGTTGTCCAGACGGCATTCGAGCAGCTGCAACAGGTTTTCGCCAGTTGCGCCTTTCTTGCCAGCAGCTTCTTTGTAGTAGCCGCTGAATTGACGCTCGAGAACGCCGTAGATACGACGGACCTTCTGCTTTTCACGCAGTTGGGTGCCGTAATCGGACTGGCGACCGCGGCGTTGGCCGTGGATACCAGGTGCTGCTTCAATGTTGCACTTCGATTCGATCGCGCGCACGCCGCTCTTCAGGAAGAGATCGGTGCCTTCGCGACGAGCGAGTTTGCATTTTGGACCAATGTAACGAGCCATTCTTTACAATCTCCTGGATTACACGCGGCGCTTCTTCGGCGGACGGCACCCGTTGTGCGGGATTGGCGTCACGTCGGTGATGCTGGCGATCTTGTAGCCACAGCCGTTCAAAGCGCGGACTGCGGATTCACGACCTGGACCTGGACCTTTGACGTTGACGTCGAGGTTTTTCAGGCCGTATTCCAGCGCAGCTTGACCAGCACGTTCAGCAGCTACTTGAGCAGCGAACGGGGTGGACTTGCGGGAACCGCGGAAACCCGAACCACCAGAGGTAGCCCAAGAGAGAGCGTTACCTTGACGGTCGGTAATGGTCACGATGGTGTTGTTAAAAGAAGCATGGATGTGGGCGATGCCATCAACCACTGTCTTTTTAACTTTTTTACGAGGACGAGCAGCAGGTTTTGCCATGATTAAATTCCTGTCGATTCGCTGGGGCGATTACTTGCGGATCGGCTTACGCGGACCTTTACGGGTACGCGCGTTGGTCTTGGTACGCTGACCGCGCACTGGAAGACCACGACGATGACGCAGACCGCGATAGCAACCGAGGTCCATCAAGCGCTTGATTTTCATGTTGATTTCGCGACGCAGGTCACCTTCAGTGGTGAACTTCGCCACTTCGCCACGCAGCTGTTCAATCTGCTCGTCGCTCAGATCTTTGATCTTTGCCGCTGGGTTGACCCCAGTCACTGCACAAATTTTCTGTGCAGTAGTGCGACCAACACCATAGATGTAGGTCAGCGAGATAACAGTATGCTTGTTATCTGGAATGTTAACGCCTGCAATACGGGCCATTCAGTGGGACTCCAATTGACAGCTACCTACGCCCCGGAAGCCAAGAAATAGGGCGCGAGATAATATCGCTGTAATAACAAATAATCAACCCGGCAGCGCACTAGCTGCCGGGCTTAAAGCACAATCACACTCAGCCTTGGCGCTGTTTGTGACGCGGTTCCGCGCTGCAAATTACCCGAACAACACCTTCGCGGCGAATAATCTTGCAGTTACGGCACAGCTTTTTCACCGATGCACGAACTTTCATCACCAACTCCTCGAACCTTATGGACGCTACTCAGCGCAACATGCCGCTGCCGTAGCCCTTCAGGTTGGCTTTCTTCATCAGGGATTCGTACTGGTGCGAAACGAGGTGCGATTGTACTTGGGACATGAAGTCCATCACAACCACGACCACGATCAGCAACGAGGTCCCGCCAAGGTAGAACGGTACGTTTGCCGCAACCACCAGGAACTGGGGCAACAGACAGACGGCCGTCATGTAAAGAGCACCGAACATGGTCAAGCGAGTCAGAACGCCATCAATGTAGCGCGCAGACTGCTCACCTGGACGGATGCCCGGAATAAAGGCACCGGACTTCTTCAGGTTTTCCGCTACGTCTTTCGGATTGAACATCAACGCCGTATAGAAGAAGCAGAAGAAAATAATCCCTGCACTAAACAGCAGAATATTCAACGGCTGACCAGGAGCGATCGACTGCGAGATGTCCTGCAACCAGCCCATACCTTCAGACTGGCCGAACCAGGCACCCAACGAAGCCGGGAACAGCAGAATGCTGCTCGCGAAAATAGCCGGAATTACGCCGGCCATGTTCACCTTCAACGGCAAGTGGCTAGTCTGCGCAGCAAACACCTTGCGGCCTTGCTGACGCTTGGCGTAGTGAACGGCAATACGCCGCTGACCACGCTCAATGAACACCACGAAACCGATAATCGCTACTGCCAGCAAACCGATGGCAACCAGGGCGAAAATGTTGATATCACCCTGACGCGCAGACTCGAAAGACTGCCCGATCGCTCTCGGAAGACCGGCGACGATACCTGCGAAGATCAACATCGAGATACCGTTGCCAACACCACGCTCAGTAATCTGCTCACCCAGCCACATCATGAACATCGCACCCGCCACAAACGTGGTTACCGCGACGAAATGGAAGCTAAAGTCACCAGTGAACGAAACACCCTGCCCCGCCAAGCCAATGGACATGCCAATGGCTTGAACGAGAGCGAGAATGACAGTGCCGTAGCGGGTGTACTGGCTGATCTTGCGACGGCCAGCTTCACCTTCCTTCTTCAACTGCTCCAGTTGCGGGCTGACGGCGGTCATCAGTTGCATGATGATCGATGCCGAAATGTACGGCATGATCCCCAGTGCAAAGATGCTCATCCGTTCCAGCGCGCCACCGGAAAACATGTTGAACAAGCTAAGAATGGTCCCCTCATTCTGTCGAAACAGGTCCGCGAGTCGGTCCGGGTTGATACCTGGAACCGGGATGTGTGCGCCTATTCGGTAGACGATAATCGCCAGGAACAGAAAACGCAGACGAGCCCAGAGTTCAGACATACCGCCTTTGCCGAGCGCAGAGAGAGCACCTTGCTTAGCCATTTATTCCTCGAACTTGCCGCCAGCTGCTTCGATAGCCGCACGCGCACCTTTGGTGGCGCCGATTCCCTTTCCGATGGTGACAGCACGAGCAACTTCGCCCGACAGCATGATTTTCACACGCTGTACGTTCTGGTTGATCACGTTGGCATCCTTCAGGGACTGCACGGTGACGATGTCGCCATCCACTTTAGCCAGTTCGGACAGACGCACTTCTGCGCGGTCCATGGCCTTCAGGGAAACGAAACCGAACTTCGGCAGACGACGATGCAGCGGCTGTTGACCGCCTTCAAAGCCTGGAGCAATGGTGCCACCGGAGCGGGAGGTCTGACCTTTGTGGCCACGGCCACCGGTCTTGCCCAAACCACTACCGATACCACGGCCCGGACGATGCTTTTCGCGACGGGAACCCGGCGCTGGACTCAGATCATTGAGTTTCATCGATTAACCCTCGACACGCAGCATGTAGTAAGCCTTGTTGATCATCCCGCGATTCTCGGGAGTATCCTGGACTTCTACAGTGTGACCGATGCGACGCAGACCCAGACCCTTAACGCACAGTTTGTGGTTAGGGATGCGGCCGGTCATGCTTTTGATCAGCGTTACTTTTACGGTAGCCATGATCAGAAGATCTCCTTGACGCTTTTGCCACGCTTGGCGGCAATGGATTCAGGAGACTGCATTGCTTTCAAACCCTTGAAAGTGGCGTGAACCACGTTTACCGGGTTAGTCGAGCCGTAGCACTTGGCCAGAACGTTCTGAACGCCAGCAACTTCGAGGACAGCACGCATAGCGCCGCCAGCGATGATACCGGTACCTTCAGAAGCAGGCTGCATGTACACCTTCGAAGCGCCATGGGCAGACTTCATTGCGTACTGCAGAGTGGTGCCGTTCAGATCAACTTGGATCATGTTGCGGCGAGCAGCTTCCATTGCCTTCTGGATCGCAGCAGGCACTTCACGCGACTTGCCACGGCCGAAGCCAACGCGCCCTTTACCATCACCCACCACGGTCAACGCGGTGAAAGTGAAGATACGGCCGCCTTTAACGGTTTTGGCTACACGGTTAACCTGAACCAGCTTCTCGATGTAGCCTTCGTCGCGCTTTTGGTCGTTATTTGACATAACTTAGAACTCCAGCCCAGCTTCACGAGCAGCATCAGCCAGCGCCTTGACGCGGCCGTGGTACTTGAAGCCAGAGCGGTCGAAAGCCACCTGCGAGACGCCAGCGGCTTTTGCACGCGTAGCGACCAGCTGGCCAACCTTAGTGGCCGCGTCGATGTTGCCAGTGGCACCATCACGCAGTTCTTTATCCAAAGTCGAGGCACTTGCCAGGACTTTGTTGCCGTCGGCCGAAATGACCTGGGCGTAGATGTGCTGCGACGAGCGGAACACGCAGAGACGCACGACTTCGAGTTCGTGCATTTTCAGGCGTGCTTTGCGAGCGCGACGCAGTCGAGTAACTTTTTTGTCGGTCATTTGCTATGCCCTACTTCTTCTTGGCTTCTTTACGACGGACGACTTCGTCCGCGTAGCGCACACCTTTGCCTTTGTACGGCTCTGGTGGACGGAAGTCGCGGATCTCGGCGGCCACTTGACCTACCAGCTGCTTGTCGATGCCCTTGATCAGGATATCGGTCTGGCTAGGAGTCTCAGCGGTGATGCCTTCCGGCAGTTCATAATCCACTGGGTGCGAGAAGCCAAGAGCCAGGTTCAGCACTGTGCCTTTTGCTTGCGCTTTGTAACCAACACCGACCAGCTGGAGCTTACGCTCGAAGCCTTGGCTTACGCCTTGGACCATGTTGTTTACCAACGCACGAGTGGTACCAGCCATTGCGCGAGTCTGTTGATCGCCATTGCGAGCAGCGAAACGCAGCTCACCAGCTTCTTCAACGATCTCAACGGACGAATGGATGTTCAGTTGCAGAGTGCCCTTGGCACCCTTCACCGAAAGCTGTTGGCCTGCGAATTTGACTTCGACACCGGCTGGCAGCTTAACGGGGTTCTTAGCGACGCGTGACATGCTTATCCCCCCTTAGAACACAGTGCAAAGAACTTCGCCGCCGACACCGGCAGCGCGCGCAGCACGATCCGTCATCACACCTTTGTTGGTGGAGACGATAGACACACCGAGACCGCCACGAACTTTTGGCAGATCATCGACGGACTTGTACTGACGCAGGCCTGGACGGCTAACGCGCTTCACTTCCTCGATGACCGGACGGCCTTCGAAGTACTTCAGCTCGATGGACAGCAGTGGCTTGATTTCGCTGCTGATCTGATAACCCGCAATGTAACCTTCGTCCTTCAGGACTTTGGCAACAGCTACCTTCAACGTAGAAGATGGCATGCTTACGACGGACTTTTCAGCCATCTGGGCATTACGGATACGAGTTAGCATGTCCGCTAACGGGTCCTGCATACTCATGGGCTAGACGCTCCTAATACACAAAAAATTAGCCTTGCGGCTAGTACGTGTCGCCGAGTGCATCCGTGCGAAAAAAGCACGGGCTCAGGCGAGCCGGGTATTCTAGACACACCCCACAAATGAATCAAGCCCCATGAGGGGCTTGATTCAAGTTCAAGGTCACCGGTGGTCAGGATCTTGCGACTCTGAACACCGAGACTTCGATCGTGCTTACCAGCTGGCTTTAACCAGACCTGGAACGTCACCACGCATTGCAGCTTGACGCAGCATGTTACGGCCAAGGCCGAACTTGCGGTACACGCCGTGCGGACGACCAGTCAGGCGGCAGCGGTTACGCATGCGCGAGGCGCTTGCGTCACGTGGCTGCTTCTGCAGGGCTACGGTAGCTTCCCAACGCGCTTCTGGACTTGCGTTCAGATCGACGATGATAGCTTTCAGCGCTGCACGCTTGGTGGCGTACTTGGCAACGGTGAGCTGACGCTTCAGCTCACGGTTTTTCATGCTCTTCTTGGCCATTTTCCTACTCCAATCAGTTGCGGAACGGGAATTTGAATGCGCGCAGCAGTGCGCGACCTTCGTCATCCGTCCGAGCAGTGGTGGTCAGGGTAATGTCCAGACCGCGGAGAGCATCGATCTTGTCGTAATCGATTTCCGGGAAAATGATCTGCTCTTTAACGCCCATGCTGTAGTTACCACGCCCATCGAAGGACTTGGCATTCAGGCCGCGGAAGTCGCGAACCCGAGGCAGGGAGATCGACAGCAGACGATCCAGGAACTCGTACATACGCTCGCGGCGCAGGGTCACTTTGACGCCGATCGGCCAACCTTCACGGACTTTAAAGCCAGCGATGGATTTCCGAGCGTAAGTCACAACGACTTTCTGACCGGTGATCTTTTCCAGGTCAGCAACAGCGTGCTCGATGACTTTTTTGTCACCGATCGCTTCGCCCAGACCCATGTTCAGGGTGATTTTGGTAACGCGCGGAACTTCCATCACGTTCGAAAGCTTAAGTTCTTCCTTAAGTTTCGGTGCGATTTCCTTCCGGTAAATCTCTTTTAGTCGTGCCATGGTCTTCTACCTAGCAGTGTTCAAGCATCAACCGCTTTTTGGGTCGACTTGAAGACACGAATTTTCTTACCGTCTTCTACTTTGAAACCAACGCGGTCAGCCTTGTTGGTTTCGCCGTTGAAAATGGCGACGTTAGAAGCGTGCAGTGGCGCTTCTTTCTCGACGATACCGCCCTGTACGCCCGACATCGGGTTAGGCTTGGTATGACGCTTGACCAGGTTCAGACCACCAACAACCAGACGGTTGTCAGCAAGAACCTTCAGCACCTTACCGCGCTTACCTTTGTCTTTGCCGGCGATCACGATGATCTCGTCGTCACGACGAATCTTTTGCATGTCGGATCTCCTTACAGCACTTCTGGGGCGAGCGAGACGATCTTCATGAACTTCTCAGTACGAAGTTCACGGGTCACTGGCCCAAAGATACGGGTGCCGATCGGCTCTTGCTTGTTGTTCAGAAGAACAGCAGCGTTGCCATCAAAGCGGATAATGGAGCCATCTGCACGGCGAACGCCGTGACGAGTGCGGACTACAACAGCAGTCATCACTTGGCCTTTTTTCACCTTACCGCGAGGAATTGCTTCCTTCACGGTAACTTTGATGATGTCACCAATACCAGCGTAACGACGATGGGAGCCACCCAGCACCTTGATGCACATAACGCGGCGAGCGCCGCTGTTATCGGCCACATCGAGCATGGATTGAGTCTGAATCATATAATTTCTCCGACCCCTAGTCCTTAGACTTCCACAGCGCGTTCGAGAACATCAACCAGCGCCCAAGACTTGGTCTTGGCCAAAGGACGAGTTTCACGAATAGTGACTTTGTCGCCGATGTGGCACTGATTGGTTTCGTCGTGCGCGTGCAGCTTAGTCGAACGCTTAACGTATTTACCGTAGATCGGGTGCTTAACGCGACGCTCGATCAGAACGGTGATGGTTTTGTCCATCTTGTCGCTGACAACACGGCCAGTCAGCGTACGGACAGTTTTTTCGGCTTCAGCCATGATTACTTACCTGCCTGCTGGTTGAGCACAGTTTTCACGCGAGCGATGTCACGCTTAACTTGCGAGAGCAGATGAGACTGCCCCAACTGGCCAGTTGCTTTCTGCATACGCAGATTGAACTGGTCGCGCAGCAGGCCGAGCAGTTGCTCGTTCAGCTGCTGTGCTGATTTTTCACGAAGTTCATTCGCTTTCATCACATCACCGTCCGTTTAACAAAGGCGGTGGCGAGCGGCAGCTTTGCAGCAGCCAGGGCAAAAGCCTCACGCGCCAGCTCTTCAGTTACACCCTCGATTTCATACAGGACTTTGCCTGGCTGAATCTGGGCAACCCAGTATTCGACGTTACCCTTACCTTTACCCATCCGAACTTCGAGTGGCTTCTTGGAAATAGGCTTGTCCGGGAATACACGGATCCAGATCTTGCCGCCACGTTTTACGTGACGGGTCAGAGCACGACGCGCTGACTCGATCTGACGAGCGGTGAGACGACCACGAGCTACAGACTTCAGCGCGAACTCGCCGAAGCTGACTTTGCTACCGCGCAATGCCAGGCCACGGTTGTGACCGGTCATCTGCTTGCGGAACTTCGTACGCTTTGGTTGCAACATTTGGCGTACCCCTTACTTAGCAGCTTTTTTACGAGGCGCTGGTGCTTGTGGTTTCAGCTCTTCTTGGCGACCACCAATTACTTCGCCTTTGAAGATCCAAACCTTTACACCGATCACACCGTAGGTGGTGTGAGCTTCGTAGTTGGCATAGTCGATGTCGGCACGCAGGGTGTGCAGAGGCACACGACCTTCGCGATACCATTCAGTACGTGCGATTTCAGCACCGCCGAGACGACCGCTCACTTGGATTTTGATGCCTTTGGCACCAATGCGCATTGCGTTCTGTACAGCGCGCTTCATAGCGCGACGGAACATTACGCGACGCTCCAGCTGCTGAGCTACGCTCTGCGCAACCAGCATACCGTCGAGCTCCGGCTTACGGATCTCTTCGATATTGATGTGCACAGGCACACCCATTTGCTTGGTCAGGTCCTGACGCAGTTTCTCAACATCTTCACCCTTCTTCCCGATAACGATACCTGGGCGAGCGGTGTGGATGGTGATACGTGCAGTCTGAGCCGGACGATGGATATCGATACGGCTTACGGACGCGCTTTTTAGTTTGTCTTGGAGATACTCACGCACCTTCAGATCAGCGAACAAATAGTCCGCATAAGTCCGACCGTCTGCGTACCAGACGGAGGTGTGCTCCTTGACGATTCCCAGGCGAATGCCAATGGGATGTACTTTCTGACCCATCTCTTCGACTCCGTTACTTGTCAGCAACCTTGACAGTGATATGGCAAGACCGCTTGACGATGCGATCAGCACGGCCTTTGGCACGCGGCATGATACGCTTCAGCGAACGCCCTTCGTTGACGAAAACGGTGCTGACTTTCAGGTCATCAACGTCTGCGCCTTCGTTATGCTCGGCGTTGGCTACGGCCGACTCCAGCACTTTTTTCATGATCTCGGCGGCTTTCTTACTGCTGAAAGCCAACAGGTTGAGCGCTTCGCCCACCTTCTTCCCGCGGATCTGGTCGGCGACCAAGCGGGCTTTCTGGGCGGAGATTCGAGCGCCCGACAACTTAGCGGCTACTTCCATTTCCTAACCCCTTAACGCTTGGCTTTCTTGTCAGCCACGTGCCCACGGTATGTGCGGGTACCGGCAAACTCGCCCAGTTTGTGGCCGACCATGTCTTCGTTCACGAGAACGGGGACGTGCTGACGACCGTTGTGTACTGCGATGGTCAAACCGACCATTTGTGGCAGGATCATCGAACGACGCGACCAGGTCTTAACTGGTTTGCGATCGTTCTTTTCCGCCGCCACTTCGATCTTCTTCAGTAGGTGAAGATCAATAAAAGGACCTTTTTTCAGAGAACGTGGCACTGTCGTATCCCTCTATTTACTTGCGACGACGGACGATCATTTTGTCGGTACGCTTATTACCACGAGTCTTCGCGCCCTTAGTCGGGAAGCCCCATGGCGATACCGGATGACGACCACCAGAGGTACGACCTTCACCACCACCATGTGGGTGGTCAACCGGGTTCATGGCAACACCACGAACGGTTGGGCGAACGCCACGCCAGCGCTTGGCACCAGCTTTACCCAACGAACGCAGGCTGTGCTCGGAGTTCGAGACTTCGCCCAGGGTCGCACGGCATTCAGCCAGTACTTTACGCATCTCACCAGAGCGCAGACGCAGGGTCACGTAGACACCTTCACGAGCGATCAGCTGAGCCGAAGCACCAGCGGAACGAGCGATTTGCGCGCCTTTACCTGGCTTCAATTCGATGCCGTGTACGGTGCTACCAACTGGGATGTTGCGCAGTTGCAGAGCGTTGCCCGGCTTGATCGGTGCCAAGGCACCTGCGATCAGCTGGTCGCCAGCGCTCACGCCTTTAGGGGCGATGATGTAGCGACGCTCGCCATCTGCGTACAGCAGCAGAGCGATGTGAGCAGTACGGTTTGGATCGTATTCGATACGCTCGACGGTGGCAGCGATGCCATCCTTGTCGTTGCGACGGAAGTCGACCAGACGATAATGCTGCTTATGACCACCACCGATGTGACGAGTGGTAATACGGCCATTGTTGTTACGACCACCAGTCTTCGATTTTTTCTCGAGCAGCGGTGCGTGAGGAGCGCCTTTATGCAGCTCCTGATTGACCACCTTGACCACAAAACGGCGGCCAGGGGAAGTCGGTTTGCATTTAACGATTGCCATGATGCACCCCTTCCTTACTCAGCACTGCTGCTGAAATCGAGATCTTGGCCTGGCTGAAGGGAGATAACTGCCTTCTTCCAGTCATTACGCTTGCCCAGACCGCGAGCAGTGCGCTTGCTTTTACCCAGAACGTTCAGGGTAGTCACGCGCTCCACTTTCACGCTGAACAGGCTTTCGACGGCCTTCTTGATTTCCAGCTTGGTTGCGTCAGTCGCAACCTTGAAAACGAACTGGCCTTTCTTGTCTGCCAGAACCGTAGCCTTCTCGGAAACGTGCGGGCCAAGCAGAACTTTAAATACGCGTTCCTGGTTCATCCCAGCAGCTCCTCGAATTTCTTCACGGCCGACACGGTGATCAACACCTTGTCGTATGCGATCAGACTAACTGGATCGGAACCTTGCACGTCACGGACATCAACGTGTGGCAGGTTACGAGCAGCCAGGTACAGGTTCTGATCAACAGCGTCAGACACGATCAGGACGTCAGTCAGGCCCATGCCATTCAGCTTGTTCAGCAGATCTTTGGTTTTCGGCGCTTCAACAGCGAAGTCCTGAACCACGACCAGACGATCAGTACGCACCAGCTCAGCAAGGATGGAACGCATTGCTGCGCGATACATCTTCTTGTTCAGCTTCTGGGAGTGATCCTGAGGACGAGCTGCGAAAGTGGTACCGCCGCCACGCCAGATTGGGCTACGGATAGTACCGGCACGAGCACGGCCAGTACCTTTCTGACGCCATGGGCGCTTACCGCCACCAGAAACGTCGGAACGGGTCTTTTGCTGCTTGCTACCTTGACGGCCGCCGGCCATGTAGGCCACGACTGCTTGGTGAACCAGCGTCTCGTTGAATTCGCCGCCAAATGTCAGTTCGGAAACTTCGATCGCTTGAGCGTCATTTACATTTAATTGCATGTCAGCTTCCCCTTAACCGCGAGCCTTGGCTGCTGGACGTACAACCAAGTTGCCGCCAGTAGCGCCAGGAACAGCGCCCTTGACCAACAACAGATTGCGTTCAGCGTCCACGCGCACTACTTCGAGGGACTGCACGGTCACGCGCTCAGCGCCCATATGACCGGACATTTTTTTGCCCTTGAATACACGACCAGGAGTCTGGCACTGGCCGATAGAGCCTGGAACGCGGTGGGATACGGAGTTACCGTGGGTGTTATCTTGCCCGCGGAAATTCCAACGCTTGATCGTACCCTGGAAGCCTTTACCTTTGGACTGACCGGTTACATCAACCAGTTGACCAGCAGCGAAGATTTCAGCGTTGATCAGATCGCCGGCCTGGTACTCGCCTTCTTCAAGACGGAATTCCATTACGGTACGACCAGCGGCAACGTTCGCCTTGGCGAAGTGGCCAGCCTGAGCAGCTGTTACACGCGAAGCACGACGCTCGCCGACAGTGACTTGCACTGCACGATAGCCATCGGTCTCTTCAGTTTTGAACTGGGTGACGCGATTCGGCTCGATCTCAATGACCGTGACCGGAATGGAGACACCTTCTTCGGTGAAAATACGGGTCATACCGCATTTACGACCGACTACACCAATAGTCATGTTGTAAACCTCATGAGTGTACGGGGCTTTCACCCGCTATGGCCGCCCATTTCAGAGCGTTACACGACTAAGACCGAGTCTTAGCCGAGGCTGATCTGCACTTCCACACCGGCCGCAAGATCAAGCTTCATAAGAGCATCAACGGTTTTATCCGTTGGCTGGACGATGTCCAGAACGCGCTTATGAGTACGGATCTCGTACTGGTCACGCGCGTCTTTGTTGACGTGCGGGGAGACCAGAACGGTGAACCGCTCTTTACGGGTAGGCAGTGGAATTGGACCACGCACTTGAGCACCAGTACGTTTCGCGGTTTCCACGATTTCCTGGGTGGATTGGTCGATCAGGCGATGGTCAAAAGCCTTCAACCTGATACGGATTTGCTGATTTTGCATTGGATTTCAGACTCCGGCTGCTATTCCCACCGAGCGCAATACGCCCGTTAAAAGGAGGCGCAATTCTATAGACGACCCATATAGGTGTCAACCCAATAAAAAAGCCCCCGCTAGGCGGAGGCTTTTTCAACTCATCGAAGCTGACTCGAAAAGAGCTTACTCGATGATTTTGGCTACGACGCCAGCGCCGACGGTACGACCGCCTTCACGGATAGCGAAACGCAGACCGTCTTCCATTGCGATGGTCTTGATCAGGGTGACAACCATTTTGATGTTGTCGCCTGGCATTACCATTTCAACGCCTTCCGGCAGTTCGCAGTTACCGGTCACGTCAGTGGTCCGGAAGTAGAACTGCGGACGGTAGCCTTTGAAGAACGGAGTGTGACGGCCGCCTTCTTCCTTGCTCAGAACGTACACTTCAGCTTCGAACTTGGTGTGCGGCTTGACCGAACCTGGCTTAACCAGAACCTGGCCACGCTCAACGTCGTCACGCTTGGTACCACGCAGCAGAACGCCGCAGTTCTCGCCAGCACGACCTTCGTCGAGCAGCTTACGGAACATTTCAACACCGGTGCAGGTGGTGACGGTAGTGTCACGCAGACCAACGATTTCCAGTGGATCCTGAACCTTGACGATACCGCGCTCGATACGACCGGTTACAACAGTACCGCGACCCGAGATCGAGAATACGTCTTCGATTGGCATCAGGAATGGCTTGTCGATAACACGAACTGGCTCTGGGATGTAGCTGTCCAGAGTTTCTACCAGGCGCTTGACAGCGGTGGTACCCATTTCGTTGTCGTCTTGGCCGTTCAGAGCCATCAGAGCCGAACCGATGATGATCGGAGTGTCGTCACCTGGGAAGTCGTAAGTGCTCAGCAGATCGCGCACTTCCATCTCAACCAGTTCCAGCAGCTCAGCGTCGTCAACCATGTCAGCCTTGTTCAGGAAGACAACGATGTACGGAACGCCAACCTGACGGGACAGCAGGATGTGCTCACGGGTTTGTGGCATCGGACCATCAGCGGCCGAACAAACCAGGATCGCGCCGTCCATCTGGGCAGCACCGGTGATCATGTTCTTCACATAGTCAGCGTGACCTGGGCAGTCAACGTGAGCGTAGTGACGAATCGAAGAGTTGTACTCAACGTGCGCGGTGTTGATGGTGATACCACGAGCCTTCTCTTCCGGAGCGCTGTCGATTTTGTCGAAAGCAACAACGGCCGAGCCGAAAACTTCGGAGCAGACGCGAGTCAGAGCAGCAGTCAGGGTGGTTTTACCGTGGTCAACGTGACCAATGGTGCCAACGTTGACGTGCGGTAGGGAACGATCAAATTTTTCTTTAGCCACGACAATTAACTCCTAGCCTAAAGGGGCTGAATCAGCCTTGTTTTTTGGTAACAGTTTCGACGATATGCGACGGAGCTGTATTGTATTTTTTGAATTCCATAGAGTAGCTTGCGCGACCCTGAGACATGGAACGAACGTCGGTCGCGTAACCGAACATTTCACCCAACGGAACCTCGGCACGAATAACCTTGCCGGAAACCGTATCTTCCATACCCAGAATCATGCCACGACGACGGTTAAGGTCGCCCATGACATCACCCATGTAGTCTTCAGGCGTTACGACTTCTACCGCCATGATCGGCTCGAGCAACTCACCACCGCCCTTCTGGGCCAGTTGCTTGGTTGCCATGGAAGCAGCCACCTTGAACGCCATCTCGTTGGAGTCGACGTCGTGGTAAGAACCATCGAACACAGTTGCCTTCAGGCCGATCAGCGGATAGCCGGCAACAACGCCGTTCTTCATCTGCTCTTCGATACCCTTCTGGATCGCCGGGATGTATTCCTTAGGAACCACACCACCTACGACTTCGTTCACGAATTGCAAACCTTCCTGACCTTCGTCAGCGGGTGCAAAACGAATCCAGCAATGGCCAAACTGACCACGACCGCCGGACTGGCGAACGAACTTGCCTTCGATCTCACAGTTCTTCGTGATGCGCTCACGATAGGAAACCTGAGGCTTGCCGATGTTGGCTTCGACGTTGAACTCGCGGCGCATCCGGTCAACCAGGATGTCCAAGTGCAGCTCGCCCATGCCAGAGATGATCGTTTGACCAGTCTCTTCATCAGTCTTAACGCGGAAAGATGGATCTTCCTGAGCAAGCTTGCCCAGAGCGATACCCATTTTTTCCTGGTCATCCTTGGTTTTTGGCTCAACGGCAACCGAAATAACCGGCTCCGGGAAGTCCATGCGAACAAGGATGATTGGCTTGTCGCCGTTGCACAAAGTCTCACCCGTGGTGACGTCCTTCATGCCGATCAAGGCCGCGATGTCACCAGCGCGCACTTCCTTGATCTCTTCGCGGGCGTTTGCGTGCATCTGCACCATACGACCCACGCGCTCTTTCTTGCCTTTTACAGAGTTGATCACGCCGTCGCCGGAGTTCAACACACCCGAGTAAACCCGGACAAAGGTCAAGGTACCCACGAATGGGTCAGTAGCGATCTTGAACGCCAGAGCCGAGAACGGCTCGCTGTCGTCTGCATGACGCTCCAGCTCGATAGTCTCGTCATCCGGGTCAGTACCCTTGATGGCAGGAATGTCGGTCGGCGCAGGCAGGAAGTCGATCACGGCGTCGAGAACCAGGGGAACACCCTTGTTCTTGAAGGAAGAACCACAAACAGCCAGGACGATCTCACCAGCGATAGTACGCTGACGCAGAGCAGCCTTGATTTCCTCGTTGGTGAGCTCTTCACCCTCGAGGTACTTGTTCATCAGTTCTTCGTTGGCTTCGGCCGCAGCCTCAACCATGTTGCCGCGCCACTTCTCGGCTTCTTCCAGCAACTCTGCAGGGATGTCCTTGCGAACAGGAACCATACCCTTGTCAGCGTCGTTCCAGTAGACCGCTTGCATGTTGATCAGATCGATCTGACCCTGGAAGTTGTCTTCGGAACCGATAGCCAACTGGATCGGCACCGGAGTGTGACCCAGACGCTGCTTGATCTGAGCGATCACGCGCAGGAAGTTGGCGCCCGCACGGTCCATCTTGTTCACATAAACAAGACGCGGAACGCCGTATTTGTTGGCCTGACGCCATACGGTTTCCGACTGAGGCTCAACACCCGAGGTGCCGCAGAACACAACCACAGCGCCGTCGAGCACGCGCAGGGAACGTTCTACTTCAATGGTGAAGTCCACGTGACCCGGGGTGTCGATGACGTTGAAGCGGTGCTCGTCCTTGTACTGCTTCTCAGAACCCTTCCAGAAAGCGGTAATGGCAGCAGAAGTAATGGTAATACCACGCTCCTGCTCCTGCACCATCCAGTCGGTGGTCGCGGCGCCATCATGCACCTCGCCCATCTTGTGACTTTTGCCAGTGTAAAAAAGGACGCGCTCAGTGGTGGTGGTTTTACCAGCATCCACGTGAGCAACGATACCGATGTTACGGTAGCGGTTAATCGGTGTAGTACGAGCCATAAAGCCCTCGCAAATTGAGTGACGCTAAAATTAGAAGCGGTAGTGCGAGAAAGCCTTGTTGGCTTCAGCCATACGGTGCACGTCTTCACGCTTCTTAACTGCAGCACCTTTACCTTCAGCAGCGTCCAACAGTTCGCCAGCCAAGCGCAGAGCCATGGACTTCTCGCCGCGCTTGCGGGCGAAGTCTACCAACCAGCGCATTGCCAGGGCGTTACGACGGGACGGACGAACTTCGACCGGAACCTGGTAAGTAGCACCGCCTACACGGCGCGACTTCACTTCGACCAGCGGAGCGATGGCGTCGAGAGCTTTCTCGAAGATTTCCAGGGGATCGCTGTTCTTGCGTTCCTTAACTTTGTCCAGTGCGCCATAAACAATACGCTCGGCAACGGCTTTCTTGCCGCTTTCCATTACGTGGTTCATGAACTTGGCGAGAATCTGGCTTCCGTATTTCGGATCGTCCAGAATCTCTCGTTTGGCTGCTACGCGACGTCTTGGCATTGATAAGCCCTCAAACGGTCTTCAGGTTCGCTCGGAATCGGTGCCCTTGCGGGACGCCTCCGACCTTACTCTTATCGACTCAAAAAAAATAAAATCAGTTTTTTACCAAAAGCCGCTACTACTTAGGCTTCTTGGTACCGTACTTCGAACGACCCTGGTTACGACCTTTGACGCCGGAAGTATCCAAAGAACCGCGAACGGTGTGGTAACGAACACCTGGCAAGTCTTTTACACGACCGCCGCGGATCAGGACCACGCTGTGCTCTTGCAGGTTGTGGCCTTCACCGCCGATGTACGAGGAAACCTCGAAACCGTTGGTCAGACGCACACGGCATACTTTACGCAGTGCCGAGTTAGGTTTTTTCGGCGTGGTGGTATACACACGGGTGCATACGCCACGACGTTGCGGGCAGTTCTGCAGCGCAGGTACGTCGGATTTCTCGACGATACGCTTACGCGGCTGACGTACCAGCTGGTTGATAGTTGCCATCTACTAGCTCCACTGTTGTCTTGCGACGCTATTGTCTTACAAGAAAAGCAAAATGGCAGGAACGAATTCCCGCCAAATTTAGGGGATCAAGAGTCTAAAGAGGATCTTGTTCCCAGTCAAGGCAAGGCCCCGACCTCCCCGCCCGCCGGATCTCGACAATTTGTCGCGATTCGGCGAACGGGATGACCAGGGCCAGGCACTCAATTACTGCCGAACTCAGTTACCGCTCGAGTTCAGTGCTTCGGTCAGTGCAGCTTCCACTTCACTGGCGCTGACGCGCAACGGCTTGTCTGCTTCGCGGCGACGCTTGCGTTCGCTGTGATAGGCCAAACCGGTACCGGCCGGGATCAGACGACCCACGACCACGTTTTCTTTCAGGCCGCGCAGGTAGTCGCGCTTGCCGGTTACCGCCGCTTCGGTCAGTACGCGGGTGGTTTCCTGGAAGGAAGCCGCCGAGATGAACGATTCGGTGGACAACGACGCCTTGGTGATACCCAGCAGCACGCGAGTGAACTTGGATACGAACTTGTCATCCGCAGCCAGGCGCTCGTTCTCTACCAGTACGTGAGTCAGCTCCATCTGGTCGCCCTTGATGAAACTCGAGTCGCCGGATTCAGCGATCTCGACCTTACGCAGCATCTGACGCAGGATGGTCTCGATGTGCTTGTCGTTGATCTTCACGCCTTGTAGACGATAAACATCCTGGATCTCGTTCACGATGTACTTGGCCAGCGCACTCACACCCAGCAGACGCAGGATGTCGTGTGGATCGCTCGGGCCGTCGGAGATCACTTCGCCGCGGTTTACCTGTTCGCCTTCGAAGACGTTCAGGTGACGCCACTTCGGAATCAGCTCTTCGTACGGATCGCTACCGTCGTTCGGCGTGATGACCAGACGGCGCTTGCCCTTGGTCTCTTTACCGAACGCGATGGTGCCGCTGACTTCAGCCAGAATCGAGGCTTCTTTCGGACGACGGGCTTCGAACAAGTCGGCAACACGCGGCAGACCACCGGTGATGTCGCGAGTTTTCGAAGTTTCCTGCGGGATACGGGCGATAACATCACCGATCGCGATCCGCGCACCGTCCGCAACACCGACCAGGGCGTTGGCTGGCAGGAAGTACTGAGCGATTACGTCAGTGCCTGGCAGCAACAGATCCTTGCCGTTGTCGTCGACCATCTTCACGGCAGGACGGATGTCCTTGCCGGCAGCTGGACGATCTTTCGCGTCAAGTACTTCGATGTTGGTCATACCGGTCAATTCGTCAGTCTGACGCTTGATCGTGATGCCTTCTTCCATGCCCACGTAGGTCACGGTACCTTTCATTTCGGTCACGATTGGGTGGGTGTGCGGATCCCACTTGGCCACAATAGCGCCAGCGTCGACCTTGTCACCTTCCTTGACCGAAATCACAGCACCGTACGGCAGCTTGTAACGCTCGCGCTCACGACCGAAGTCGTCAGCGATCGCCAGCTCACCGGAACGGGATACAGCCACCAGGTGACCGTCCACGCGCTCAACGTGCTTCAGGTTGTGCAGACGGACAGTACCGCCATTCTTCACCTGAACGCTGTCGGCTGCAGAGGTCCGGCTTGCCGCACCACCAATGTGGAACGTACGCATCGTCAGCTGGGTACCCGGCTCACCGATGGACTGGGCAGCGATAACGCCGACCGCTTCACCGATGTTCACCTGGTGACCACGAGCCAGGTCGCGACCGTAGCACTTGGCGCAAATACCGTAGCGGGTTTCGCAGCTGATCGGCGAGCGCACGATCACTTCGTCGATGCTGTTGAGCTCGATGAACTCGACCCACTTCTCGTCAACCAGGGTGCCGGCAGGAACGATGACGTCCTCGGTACCTGGCTTGAATACGTCACGGGCAATGACACGACCCAATACGCGCTCACCCAGCGGCTCTACAACGTCACCGCCTTCAATGTGCGGTGTCATTACCAGGCCGTGCTCAGTGCCGCAATCGATCTCGGTCACGACCAGATCCTGGGCGACGTCTACCAGACGACGAGTCAGGTAACCGGAGTTCGCGGTTTTCAACGCGGTATCCGCAAGACCCTTACGAGCACCGTGAGTGGAGATGAAGTACTGAAGTACGCTCAAACCTTCACGGAAGTTCGCGGTAATCGGGGTCTCGATGATGGAACCGTCCGGCTTGGCCATCAGGCCACGCATACCGGCGAGCTGACGGATCTGCGCAGCAGAACCCCGTGCGCCCGAGTCGGCCATCATGTACATGGAGTTGAAGGACTCTTGGTCGACTTCATTGCCATGACGGTCGATGACTTTCTCTTTCGAGAGGTTGGCCATCATCGCCTTGGATACTTCGTCGTTCGCCTTGGACCAGAGGTCGATCACCTTGTTGTACTTCTCGCCCTGGGTTACCAGGCCGGAAGCGTACTGGCTTTCGATCTCTTTCACTTCTTCGGTAGCAGCACCGATGATGCGGGCTTTTTCATCCGGGATAACGAAGTCGTTAACACCGATGGAAACGCCGGAAATGGTCGAATAAGCAAAGCCGGTGTACATCAACTGGTCAGCGAAGATCACGGTCTCTTTCAGACCAACCACGCGGTAGCACTGGTTGATCAGCTTGGAGATCGCCTTTTTCTTCATCGGCAGGTTGACGACATCGTAGGACAAGCCTTTTGGCACAACCTGGAACAACAGCGCACGGCCGACAGTGGTGTCGACGATACGGGTGTTGGTCACGCTGCCACCATCACGGTCGTTGACGGTTTCGTTGATCCGCACTTTGACCTTGGCATGCAGTGCGGCTTCGCCGGCACGGAACACACGGTCAACTTCCTGCAGATCCGCGAACACACGACCTTCGCCCTTGGCGTTGATCGCTTCACGAGTCATGTAGTACAGACCCAATACAACGTCCTGCGACGGAACGATGATTGGCTCACCGTTGGCTGGCGACAGGATGTTGTTGGTAGACATCATCAACGCGCGCGCTTCGAGCTGGGCTTCCAGCGTCAGCGGCACGTGCACGGCCATTTGGTCGCCGTCGAAGTCGGCGTTGTACGCAGCACAGACCAGCGGGTGCAGCTGGATGGCTTTACCTTCGATCAGTACCGGTTCAAACGCCTGGATACCCAGACGGTGAAGGGTCGGTGCACGGTTGAGCAGCACTGGGTGTTCGCGAATCACTTCAGCGAGAACGTCCCAGACTTCTGGCAGCTCGCGCTCGACCATTTTCTTCGCCGCTTTAATGGTGGTAGCGAGACCACGCATTTCCAGCTTGCCGAAAATGAACGGCTTGAACAGTTCCAGAGCCATTTTCTTAGGCAGACCGCACTGGTGCAGACGCAGGGTCGGGCCTACGGTAATTACCGAACGACCGGAGTAGTCAACACGCTTACCGAGCAAGTTCTGACGGAAACGACCCTGCTTACCCTTGATCATGTCGGCCAAGGATTTCAGAGGACGCTTGTTGGAACCGGTGATAGCGCGGCCACGACGACCGTTGTCGAGCAGTGCGTCGACAGCTTCTTGCAACATACGCTTTTCGTTGCGCACGATGATGTCCGGAGCGGACAGATCAAGCAGGCGCTTCAAGCGGTTGTTACGGTTGATCACTCGACGATACAGATCGTTGAGGTCAGAAGTCGCGAAACGACCGCCATCGAGCGGAACCAGTGGACGCAGGTCTGGCGGCAGAACCGGCAGAACGGTCAGCACCATCCACTCTGGCAGGTTGCCGGAACCCTGGAAGGCTTCCATCAACTTCAGACGCTTGGACAGCTTCTTGATCTTGGTTTCGGAGTTGGTTTGCGGAATTTCTTCGCGCAGACGGCCAATCTCGTGCTCCAGGTCGATAGCGTGCAGCAGTTCGCGGACAGCTTCGGCACCCATGCGGGCATCGAAATCGTCGCCGAATTCTTCCAGCGCTTCGAAGTACTGCTCGTCGTTCAGCAGCTGACCTTTTTCAAGGGTGGTCATGCCTGGATCGATAACGACATAGCTCTCGAAGTAGAGAACGCGTTCGATATCACGCAGGGTCATGTCCATCAGCAGGCCGATACGGGACGGCAGCGATTTCAGGAACCAGATGTGGGCAACCGGCGAGGCCAGTTCGATGTGGGCCATGCGCTCACGACGAACTTTTGCCAGCGCAACTTCAACGCCGCACTTCTCGCAGATCACACCACGGTGCTTCAAGCGCTTGTACTTACCGCACAGGCACTCGTAATCCTTTACCGGGCCAAAGATCTTGGCGCAGAACAGGCCGTCACGCTCGGGTTTGAACGTACGGTAGTTGATGGTTTCCGGCTTTTTAACTTCACCGAACGACCACGAACGGATCATCTCAGGCGAGGCCAATCCAATACGGATGGCGTCGAACTCTTCGACTTGACCCTGGTTTTTCAGCAAATTCAGTAGGTCTTTCAAGGCCTTTCCTCCTGGCGGAGCAGAGAGCGGGCCAAACAGCCCCGCTCTCGATTCGCGTCACGTGTTATTCGGTTTCCAGATCGATATCGATGCCGAGGGAACGAATTTCCTTGATCAACACGTTGAAAGACTCGGGCATGCCCGGCTCCATACGGTGATCGCCGTCCACGATGTTTTTGTACATCTTGGTCCGGCCGTTCACATCGTCCGACTTCACTGTGAGCATTTCTTGCAGAGTGTATGCAGCACCGTACGCTTCCAGTGCCCAGACCTCCATCTCCCCGAAACGCTGACCACCGAACTGCGCCTTACCACCCAGCGGCTGCTGGGTAACCAGGCTGTAAGAACCGGTAGAACGAGCGTGCATCTTGTCGTCTACCAAGTGGTTCAGCTTCAGCATGTACATGTAGCCAACGGTAACCGGGCGCTCGAACTTGTTGCCGGTACGGCCGTCGAACAGCTGCATCTGGCCGCTTTCTGGCAAGTCTGCCAGTTTCAGCATGGCCTTGATTTCGCTTTCCTTGGCACCGTCGAACACCGGAGTAGCCATTGGAACGCCGCCGCGCAGGTTCTTCGCCAAGTCCAGGATTTCCTGGTCGGTGAAGGTGTCCAGCTCTTCGTTGCGTCCGCCGATCTCGTTGTAGATCTCGTGCAGGAACTTACGCAGGTCAGCGACCTTGCGCTGCTCTTCGATCATACGGTTGATCTTCTCGCCCAGACCTTTGGCCGCAAGGCCCAGGTGGGTTTCAAGGATCTGACCAACGTTCATACGCGAAGGTACGCCCAACGGGTTGAGGACCACATCGACCGGGGTGCCATTGGCATCGTGCGGCATGTCTTCAACCGGCATGATCACGGAGACCACACCCTTGTTACCGTGACGACCGGCCATCTTGTCGCCCGGCTGGATGCGGCGACGGATTGCCAGGTAAACCTTGACGATTTTCAGCACGCCCGGAGCCAGGTCATCGCCCTGCTGCAGTTTGCGCTTCTTGTCTTCGAACTTGTCGTCCAGCAGACGGCGGCGATCAACGATATAGGCCTGGGCCTTCTCGAGCTGCTCGTTCAGAGCATCTTCAGCCATGCGCAGCTTGAACCACTGGCCATGCTCAAGACCGTCGAGAACTTCGTCGGTGATTTCCTGACCTTTCTTCAGGCCTGCGCCGCCTTCGGCCTTATGGCCAACCAAAGCGGAGCGCAGACGCTCGAAAGTTGCGCCTTCAACGATACGGAACTCTTCGTTCAGGTCCTTGCGGATCTCGTCGAGTTGAGTCTTCTCGATGGACAGTGCACGAGCATCACGCTCGACGCCGTCACGGGTGAAGACTTGTACGTCGATAACGGTACCCTTGGTGCCGGTAGGCACGCGCAGGGAGGTGTCTTTAACGTCGCTGGCTTTTTCACCGAAGATGGCACGCAGCAGTTTTTCTTCCGGAGTCAGCTGGGTCTCGCCTTTCGGAGTGACCTTGCCCACCAGGATGTCGCCTGCGCCTACCTCAGCACCTACATAAACGATACCGGCTTCGTCCAGCTTGTTCAGTGCAGCTTCACCCACGTTCGGGATGTCTGCAGTGATTTCCTCTGGACCAAGCTTGGTGTCACGAGCCACACAGGTCAGTTCCTGGATGTGGATCGTGGTGAAGCGATCTTCCTGAACAACACGCTCGGACAGGCAGATGGAGTCTTCGAAGTTGAAGCCGTTCCATGCCATGAACGCGATGCGCATGTTCTGACCCAGTGCCAGCTCACCCATATCGGTGGACGGACCGTCGGCCATGATGTCGCTACGCTGAACCCGATCACCCTTGCTCACCAGCGGACGCTGGTTGATGCAGGTGTTCTGGTTGGAGCGGGTGTATTTGGTCAGGTTGTAGATGTCGACACCGGCTTCGCCAGTTTCAACTTCGTCATCGGCAACACGAACCACGATACGGCTGGCATCAACGGAGTCGATCACGCCACCACGACGAGCCACGACGCAAACGCCGGAGTCACGGGCTACGTTTCGCTCCATGCCGGTACCTACCAGCGGCTTGTCAGCGCGCAGGGTGGGTACAGCTTGACGCTGCATGTTCGAACCCATCAACGCACGGTTGGCGTCGTCGTGCTCGAGGAACGGGATCAGCGACGCTGCAACCGAAACTACCTGCTTCGGCGATACGTCCATCAAGGTGACGTCTTCCGGCGCCTTGACGGTGAACTCGTTCAGGTGACGAACAGCTACCAGCTCGTCGATCAGGACTTTCTTGTCGTTCATCGTGGCCGAAGCCTGAGCGATCACGTGATCGGCTTCTTCGATGGCGGACAGGAAGACGATCTCGTCGGTGACCAGAGCGTCTTTCACCACACGGTATGGGCTCTCGAGGAAGCCATACTGGTTGGTGCGCGCATAGGCAGCCAGGGAGTTGATCAGACCGATGTTCGGACCTTCCGGCGTTTCAATCGGGCATACACGACCGTAGTGAGTCGGGTGTACGTCACGAACTTCGAAACCTGCGCGCTCACGGGTCAGACCGCCCGGGCCGAGTGCAGAGACACGACGCTTGTGGGTGATCTCGGACAGCGGGTTGTTCTGGTCCATGAACTGGGACAGCTGGCTCGAACCGAAGAACTCCTTCACCGCCGCAGCCACTGGCTTGGCGTTGATCAGGTCTTGCGGCATCAGGCCTTCGCTTTCAGCCATCGACAGACGTTCCTTGACCGCGCGCTCTACACGCACCAGGCCAACACGGAACTGGTTCTCAGCCATTTCGCCTACGCAGCGAACACGACGGTTACCCAGGTGGTCGATGTCATCGACGATGCCTTTGCCGTTACGGATGTCGACCAGAGTCTTGAGCACCGCAACGATGTCGTCTTTATTCAACACGCCCGAACCTTCGATCTCGGTACGACCGATACGACGGTTGAACTTCATCCGGCCGACCGCTGACAGGTCATAGCGCTCAGGGCTGAAGAACAGGTTGTTGAACAAGGTCTCGGCTGCATCCTTGGTTGGCGGCTCGCCAGGACGCATCATGCGGTAGATTTCGACCAAGGCTTCCAGTTGGTTGCCAGTGGAGTCAATCTTCAGCGTGTCGGAGATGAACGGGCCGCAGTCGATGTCGTTGGTGTACAGCGTTTCGATGCGAACGACCTGGGCCTTGGCGATTTTCGCCAGGATCTCAGTGTTCAGCTCGGTGTTGCACTCTGCCAGGATTTCGCCGGTAGCCGGATGCACGATGACCTTGGCGGTGGTGCGACCCAGGACGTAGTCCAGAGGCACCTGCAGCTCCTTGATCCCGGCCTTTTCCAGCTGGTTGATGTGGCGAGCGGTAATACGACGACCCTGCTCGACAATAACCTTCCCTTTGTCATCCAGGATATCGAGGACCGCAATTTCACCGCGCAGACGCTGAGGCACCAGCTCCAGGCTAAGGTTTTCACCTTGCACGTGGAAGACGTTGGTGGTGTAGAACGCGTCCAATACTTCTTCGGTGGTATAGCCGAGCGCACGCAGCAGTACCGATGCAGGCAGCTTGCGACGACGGTCGATACGCACGAATACGCAGTCTTTCGGGTCGAACTCGAAGTCCAGCCACGAGCCGCGGTAAGGAATGATGCGCGCGGAGTAAAGCAGTTTGCCGGAGCTGTGCGTCTTGCCACGGTCGTGGTCGAAGAACACGCCCGGAGAACGGTGCAGCTGGGAAACGATTACACGCTCGGTACCGTTGATTACGAAGGTACCGTTCTCAGTCATCAGGGGGATTTCACCCATGTAGACTTCTTGCTCTTTGATGTCCTTGATCGCTTTGTTCGACGATTCTTTGTCGAAAATGATCAGGCGCACTTTTACCCGCAAAGGTACGGCGTAAGTTACACCGCGCAATACGCATTCTTTGACATCAAATGCCGGTTCGCCCAGGCGATAACCGACGTACTCCAGCGCAGCATTGCCGGAGTAGCTGATGATCGGGAAAACGGATTTGAAGGCCGCATGCAGGCCCACGTCGCGGAACTGATCTTTAGTCGCTCCCGCTTGCAAGAATTCACGATACGAATCCAGCTGGATGGCCAGGAGGTACGGCACATCCATGACGTCCGGCAACTTGCTAAAGTCCTTGCGGATACGTTTTTTCTCAGTATATGAGTAAGCCATCAGCGTTCCCCAGCTTGGTCACCTGCTTGTTTGGCCCCTCCCGACGGGAGCAGCCAGAAAATCGTGCAAACCCCATGGTTTGCGCCACCACATCGGGTGGTTACAGCTCGTTATCGGCACCGACCCAGTCGGCTGGCAATAACGGAAAAAGGCCGGTGGCATGAGCCACCAGCCATCAGCCTGTCGCTTAACGCTCGGGCTGGAGACGCAAAGTCGATGCTTACTTCAGCTCGACTTTAGCGCCTGCTTCTTCCAGAGTTGCTTTGGCTTTGTCAGCTGCGTCTTTCGAAACAGCTTCCAGAACCATGGCAGGAGCGCCGTCAACTACAGCCTTGGCTTCTTTCAGGCCCAGACCGGTCAGTTCACGTACTGCCTTGATCACGTTAACTTTCTTCTCGCCAGCTTCGGTCAGCATGACGTTGAATTCGGTTTGCTCTTCAACAACGGCGGCAGCAGCAGCTGGACCGGCGGAAGCAGCGGCAGCGGAAACGCCGAATTTTTCTTCGAAAGCTTTGATCAGCTCAACAACCTGCAGAACGGACATTTCAGCTACGGCGTTGAGGATATCGTCTTGGGAGATAGACATTGCTGTATTTCCTGAATTGGGGGACGGCCTACGCGGCCATCGAAATAAACAAAAAAGCGCGAGAGAAAATGCTCAGCCTTAGGCTGCGGCAGCTTCTTTTTGCTCGCGAACTGCAGCCAGAGTACGAGCCAGCTTGCTGGTAGCGCCTTGAATCACGCTCATCAGCTGCGAAATGGCTTCGTTGCGGGTCGGCAGTGTTGCCAGTACGTCGATTTGGTTAGCTGCGAGGAACTTGCCCTCGAACGCAGCTGCCTTGATCTCGAACTTATCCTGACTCTTGGCGAATTCCTTGAACAAACGGGCAGCAGCGCCTGGATGATCCTTGGAGAACGCGATCAGAGTCGGGCCAGTGAACACGTCGTTGAGGACACTGTATTCAGTGTCAGCAACGGCGCGCTTGAGCAGGGTGTTACGTACGACACGTACATAAACGCCAGCTTCACGGGCCTCTTTACGGAGTCCGGTCATTGCGCCTACTGTTACGCCACGGGCATCAGCCACGACAGCGGACAGAGCGACTTTGGCAGCCTCGTTGACTTCAGCGACGATGGCCTTCTTGTCTTCGAGATTAATTGCCACGGGTTTAACTCCTGCTTGTTACCGTTTCATCCGGTCGAAACCGAATGTCGTTTTGGTGTCTGATTCGGTAAGGAACCGGGAGCACCATCTGCGTAGGCTTGAGGTTTAAGACTTGCGTCGCCTACGGTCTTGGACAGCCCCCGCCAGGCAGGGACCCCAATTTTTTCAATTGGCGCAATCGCTTGCGCCAATCCGAGTCTTACGCGTCGAGCGAGCTCTGATCGATGACCAGACCTGGGCCCATAGTGGTGCTCAGGGTAACGCGCTTGACGTAGATACCTTTCGAAGAAGCCGGCTTGATACGCTTCAGATCAGCGATCAGGGCTTCAACGTTTTCCTTCAGCTTGACGGCGTCGAAGCCAATCTTGCCAACGGAAGTGTGAATGATGCCGTTTTTGTCGGTGCGATAACGAACCTGACCAGCCTTGGCGTTTTTAACCGCGGTGGCTACGTCTGGCGTTACGGTGCCGACTTTAGGGTTAGGCATCAGACCACGTGGACCGAGGATCTGGCCCAACTGACCCACAACGCGCATGGCATCCGGGGATGCGATCACTACGTCATAGTTCAGGTCGCCGCCTTTCATTTCGGCAGCCAGATCGTCCATACCGACGCGATCAGCACCAGCAGCCAGAGCAGCTTCAGCTGCTGGGCCCTGGGTGAAAACAGCAACACGAACGGTCTTGCCAGTGCCGTGTGGCAGCACGGTAGCGCTACGAACGACCTGGTCGGATTTACGAGGGTCAACGCCCAGGTTTACAGCAACGTCGAACGACTCGCTGAACTTGACAGTCGACAGCTCGGCCAGCAGAGCGGCGGCATCTACAAAGTTGTAGGCCTTGCCTGCTTCGATTTTGCCGGCGATAGCCTTTTGACGCTTGGTCAGCTTAGCCATTACACACCCTCCACGTTAAGGCCCATGCTACGAGCAGAACCGGCGATAGTACGCACGGCTGCATCCATATCAGCTGCAGTCAGATCCGCGTTTTTGGTTTTCGCGATTTCTTCCAGCTGAGCACGGGTAACGGTGCCAACCTTAACGGTGTTTGGACGAGCGGAACCGCTGGTCAAACCTGCAGCCTTCTTCAGCAGAACCGAAGCAGGGGTGCTCTTTGTTTCGAAAGTGAAGCTGCGGTCGCTGTATACAGTGATGATCACTGGAGTCGGCAAACCTGGCTCAAGACCCTGAGTACGGGCGTTGAAAGCCTTGCAGAATTCCATGATGTTCACACCGTGCTGACCCAGGGCAGGACCAACGGGTGGGCTTGGGTTAGCCTGAGCGGCCTTCACTTGCAGCTTGATGTAAGCGGTAATTTTCTTGGCCATGAGGCACTCCAATTACGGGTTCGAACGCCTATAAAGGCTCCCCGGTTACTTGCGCGTTTATCCCAGTGACGACAAAACCCCACAGCCTAGGGCTGCGGGGTTGGGATGCCTGTTCAATCAGACCTTTTCGACCTGACTGAACTCTAACTCTACCGGAGTAGAGCGACCGAAAATGAGCACAGCCACTTGGATCCGGCTCTTTTCGTAGTTAACTTCTTCAACCGTGCCGTTAAAATCGGCGAATGGACCATCGGTGACGCGTACAACTTCACCTGGTTCAAACAACGTTTTCGGCTTCGGCTTATCGCTACCATCAGCGACACGACGCAGAATCGCTTCTGCCTCTTTATCGGTAATCGGCGCAGGCTTATCAGCGGTTCCGCCAATGAAGCCCATCACCCGAGGGGTATCCTTGACCAAGTGCCAAGTCCCTTCGTTCATATCCATTTGTACCAGCACGTAGCCCGGAAAGAACTTGCGTTCACTTTTGCGCTTCTGGCCATTACGCATCTCAACCACTTCTTCAGTGGGGACCAGAATCTCGCCAAAGCCATCTTCCATGCCAGCCAGCTTGACGCGCTCTACCAGCGAGCGCATAACATGCTTCTCGTAACCCGAGTAAGCATGCACAACGTACCAACGCTTAGCCACGGGACACCCTTAGCCAACAATCAAGGAAACAAGCCAGCCGAGCAGGGAATCAAGCCCCCACAACAGCAACGCCATTACCAGAACAACAGCCACAACGATCAACGTGGTCTGCGTGGTTTCTTGGCGAGTCGGCCATACGACTTTACGAATCTCAGTGCGAGCTTCCTTCGCGAGTACAAAGAACGACTTACCCTTGGCTGTTTGCAAACCAACGAAGGCAGCAACAGCAGCAATGGCAAGCAATGCGAGTACACGGTACAGGATCGGCGAAGCAGAGTAATACTGATTGCCAACAACGCCAACAACCACCAAAGCGGCTACTACTAGCCACTTGAGCAGATCGAAGCGAGAGCCTTGAGCTTCAGCTTTAGGAGTCATCTATGAAGATCCTGTGAAAAGAAAGCCAGACACACCAAGTGAATCTGGCAGGTCAGGAGGGAATCGAACCCCCAACCTACGGTTTTGGAGACCGTCGCTCTGCCAATTGAGCTACTGACCTAAAACAAAATCAGGCCGACCATTATGCCGGCCCGAAAAAGACATTACAACTGTTTACTCGATGACTTTGGCTACGACGCCTGCGCCGACGGTACGACCGCCTTCACGGATAGCGAAACGCAGACCATCTTCCATCGCGATGGTTTTGATCAGAGTGACAGTCATTTGAATGCTGTCACCCGGCATTACCATCTCAACACCTTCTGGCAGCTCGCAGTTACCAGTCACGTCAGTCGTACGGAAGTAGAACTGTGGACGGTAGCCTTTGAAGAACGGAGTATGACGACCGCCCTCTTCCTTGCTCAGAACGTAAACCTCTGCCGTGAACTTTGTGTGCGGCTTGACGGTGCCCGGCTTGACCAGAACCTGGCCACGCTCGACATCATCACGCTTGGTGCCACGCAGCAACACACCGCAGTTTTCGCCAGCACGACCTTCGTCGAGCAGCTTACGAAACATTTCAACACCGGTGCAGGTAGTTTTCTGAGTATCACGCAGACCGACGATCTCAACTTCTTCCTGGATGCGGACGATGCCACGCTCAACACGACCAGTCACAACAGTGCCGCGACCCGAGATCGAGAATACGTCCTCGATTGGCATCAGGAACGGCTTGTCGATTGCACGCTCCGGCTCTGGGATGTAGCTATCCAGAGTCTCGACCAACTTCTTGACGGCAGTAGTACCCATCTCGTTGTCGTCTTGACCATTCAGAGCCATCAGGGCCGAACCGATGATGATCGGAGTGTCGTCACCTGGGAAATCGTAAGTGCTCAGCAGATCGCGCACTTCCATCTCAACCAGCTCCAGCAGCTCAGCGTCGTCAACCATGTCAGCCTTGTTCAGGAAGACAACGATGTACGGAACGCCTACCTGACGGGACAGCAGGATATGCTCGCGAGTTTGCGGCATCGGACCATCAGCGGCCGAGCAAACCAGAATCGCACCATCCATCTGGGCAGCACCGGTGATCATGTTCTTCACATAGTCAGCGTGACCAGGGCAGTCAACGTGTGCGTAGTGACGCACGGCCGAGTCGTATTCAACGTGAGCGGTATTGATGGTGATACCACGAGCTTTCTCTTCCGGGGCGCTATCGATCTTGTCGAAGTCAACCTTGGCCGAACCGAAAACTTCGGAGCAGACCCGAGTCAGAGCAGCGGTCAGCGTGGTCTTACCATGGTCGACGTGACCGATAGTACCAACGTTGACGTGCGGCTTATTACGTTCGAACTTTTCCTTAGCCATCGAAATCACCCTCAGGAGAAGAATTTAGCAAGTCACACAAGCCATTAAAACAAAGGCAGATATTTTCATATCTGCCTTGTTATATGGAGCTCTTGAGCGGATTTGAACCGCTGACCTCACCCTTACCAAGGGTGTGCTCTACCAACTGAGCTACAAGAGCGAAACACTATGCACAACCTGCAAACTTGGAGCGGGTAGCGGGAATCGAACCCGCATCATCAGCTTGGAAGGCTGAGGTTCTACCACTAAACTATACCCGCGGAGCTTGCAGCTCACGCTAAAATGGTGGAGGGGGAAGGATTCGAACCTTCGAAGTCGTAGACGTCAGATTTACAGTCTGATCCCTTTGGCCGCTCGGGAACCCCTCCTAAGCGAGCCGGCATTCTATATTATGCCGACCTTCTGTCAAGCATTTTCTCATTAAAAACCTGAGGTTAGCTGCGTTGACTACGCTTCGCATCGTTAACCGTGAAAGGTCTTCACTGCGAAGCGGGCGCCATTCTATGCAAACTATCCTGCCGGTGCAACCCCTTCGCAAGGCATTATTTTATGTTTTAACTCATTGAATTCTTTAGAAAGGTTTTGAAGCAGCGCCTCACTCACTTTCCCCGCGCTATCCGGAGGAACCTGAACCCAAAACCCTCCCCCTTCGGGCGAGTTCGGCGAGCCCAACGCAGCGGGACGAGTCCCAACCCCCAATACCGTCAGTCTCTGCTCCAGCTGCCTCGCCATTTCCGGGCGAGCAAAACCACCCAGATAGACACACGTCTTTTGCGCTTCAGCGGCTTTTCCCAAATCACGCTTCACCAGGGCATCAGCTGTTTCGCTCAAGAGATGAATATCCTGCTGCGAGCCCCGATACAAACTCAACGGCGTAACATCCTTTGCGCGAAGC
This sequence comes from Pseudomonas sp. G2-4, assembly GCF_030064125.1. NCBI lineage: Bacteria > Pseudomonadati > Pseudomonadota > Gammaproteobacteria > Pseudomonadales > Pseudomonadaceae > Pseudomonas > Pseudomonas sp. G2-4. The sequence goes on from NZ_CP125957.1 coordinate 5,846,752, forward strand.
GGGGCCTCCTGTTGATGCCAGACGTAGTAAAAGACATTCAAAACCAGCAATAACAGGAACAGCCACCGCATAGAAACCTCAGGATAAAGGACAGGCCATTGCCAATCCAACAAAAACCAGGTCAGGCACCACCTTGGCATCAGGAACAACCCCAGAAACCAAATTGGCGTCTCCTCCCGTGAGAAACACCACGAAATTGCTCCCCCAATATTCCCGAGCCAACTCAAGCTGCGTCAGGACAAACCCCCTGAGCATCAGCATGCAACCACGCTCGACCGCTTCAACAGTCGTGCGACCAGGAACCAGACTCTCATGGGCTCGTTCGGCGGCGGTATCGTCATAACGAATGCGTCGAGTATGGGTACGCAATTGATTACGCATCAAAGGCATACCTGGACAAATGAACCCCCCAAGATGCCCACCATCAGCAGCTACAAAATCCGCGGTGATAGCCGTACCAAAATCGAGCACCAGGCAGGCCCCAGAAGCAAGATGAAACCCACCGAGCAGCGCTAACCAGCGATCGAGCCCCAACCGCTCGTAATCCTCATAGCCATTGCTTACTCCCGCCATCTCCCGAGCGGGGACGGCACGAGCCACGGACACGCCAAAAACATCAACCAGCGAAGCAACTAAGGAGTCAGTCTCTTCCGGAGTTCTCACACTAACCAGGCGACATTTCTTGAGCTGGAATTTTTTTGCGCAACTCAAACTCGCCAACAGATCGCTGTCAGAACTGACCACCCCTCCCTCGACCGGGGTAAGACCATCGGACTGAAGGACACGCCATTTGATAAAGCTATTGCCGCAGTCGAGCTCAAGAATCATCACGCAACCTCAAACTGAGCTCACCACCGCTAAAGATTTTTTCCACGCCATCCACCTTCAACCGCAGCGCACCCTGGCGGTCAATACCCATCACAACGCCGTCAATTTGATTGATGCCGGCAATCAATGATACAGCCCGCCCCTGCCACAGATGGTATCGCTCCCATTCCAACTGGATCGCAGCAAACCCTGACGCATGATGAAGCCTCAGATATTGTTGAAGCTTCGCGCCCAAACGAGCCACCAGTTCATTCCGGTCAAAATCCCTACCCGCCTCAAGACACATGGATGTCCACTGCTGATCGACCTCGTCGGTCGATTGCATATTCACATTGATCCCTACACCCAGGACAACGTGGCAGAAATCCGCAGGATCCCCTACCAACTCAAGCAAAATACCTGCGATTTTTTTCTCACCGACCAGGACATCGTTAGGCCATTTAAGTCCCGCTTCCACAATCCCCATATCACGCAAAGCGTGCATGACAGCAAGCCCCACCACAAGACTGAGCCCTTCGATCTGCCGCATGCCGCCATCAATGCGCAATACCAGACTGAAATAGAGGTTATCGGCAAAAGGACTGACCCACTTACGGCCGCGACGGCCACGACCAGCTATCTGCCGTTCAGCCAACACCATGAAGGGAGCCGCCACTCCGCGCTCTATGGCGCGCAGCGCTTCTGCGTTAGTGGAGTCGACGGAGTCAAATATATGAATAGGCCATTCACGGAGCCCTTGCGCGCCGATCTCAGCCGCCTCCAAAAGCAGCAGAGGCTTCGCCAACTGATACCCCCGGCCTCGAACCTTGTGAACAGACAACCCTAACTCTGCTTCCAGGTGCTGCAGCTGCTTCCATACAGCGCTGCGGCTGATACCCAGCGCAACACCCAGCGCCTGGCCCGAATGGAAGCGACCATCCTTCAGAAGTTTTAGCAACGTGAGCATGCGAACGGCGCCCTGATAATGAGGCCCGCATGATAGCTATGCGCAAGACAGTTGCATAGAAACACAAAATGTCTTTCCTGCGGGCAAAACAAAACCCCTACCTGCGTCAGCAGATAGGGGTTTCGGAATTTAATCTTGACGATGACCTACTCTCACATGGGGAAACCCCACACTACCATCGGCGATGCATCGTTTCACTGCTGAGTTCGGGATGGGATCAGGTGGTTCCAATGCTCTATGGTCGTCAAGAAATTCGGTAGCCGGCGCGTGCCTTGCGGTCACGTTCCAGCAAATGGGTATGCGATAGTTTGTGTGTTGCTTTGTGAGCAGCTTCGAACTTTCGGTTCGTGTCGTCTTCACACACCGCAATCTGGCCTCTTTCGAGTTCACAAATTGCTTGGGTGTTATATGGTCAAGCCTCACGGGCAATTAGTACAGGTTAGCTCAACGCCTCACAGCGCTTACACACCCTGCCTATCAACGTCGTAGTCTTCGACGGCCCTTCAGGGGACTCAAGGTCCCAGTGAGATCTCATCTTGAGGCAAGTTTCCCGCTTAGATGCTTTCAGCGGTTATCTTTCCCGAACATAGCTACCCGGCAATGCCACTGGCGTGACAACCGGAACACCAGAGGTTCGTCCACTCCGGTCCTCTCGTACTAGGAGCAGCCCCTCTCAAATCTCAAACGTCCACGGCAGATAGGGACCGAACTGTCTCACGACGTTCTAAACCCAGCTCGCGTACCACTTTAAATGGCGAACAGCCATACCCTTGGGACCGGCTTCAGCCCCAGGATGTGATGAGCCGACATCGAGGTGCCAAACACCGCCGTCGATATGAACTCTTGGGCGGTATCAGCCTGTTATCCCCGGAGTACCTTTTATCCGTTGAGCGATGGCCCTTCCATACAGAACCACCGGATCACTAAGACCTACTTTCGTACCTGCTCGACGTGTCTGTCTCGCAGTCAAGCGCGCTTTTGCCTTTATACTCTACGACCGATTTCCGACCGGTCTGAGCGCACCTTCGTACTCCTCCGTTACTCTTTAGGAGGAGACCGCCCCAGTCAAACTACCCACCATACACTGTCCTCGATCCGGATAACGGACCTGAGTTAGAACCTCAAAGTTGCCAGGGTGGTATTTCAAGGTTGGCTCCACGCGAACTGGCGTCCACGCTTCAAAGCCTCCCACCTATCCTACACAAGCAAATTCAAAGTCCAGTGCAAAGCTATAGTAAAGGTTCACGGGGTCTTTCCGTCTAGCCGCGGATACACTGCATCTTCACAGCGATTTCAATTTCACTGAGTCTCGGGTGGAGACAGCGCCGCCATCGTTACGCCATTCGTGCAGGTCGGAACTTACCCGACAAGGAATTTCGCTACCTTAGGACCGTTATAGTTACGGCCGCCGTTTACCGGGGCTTCGATCAAGAGCTTCGCGTTAGCTAACCCCATCAATTAACCTTCCGGCACCGGGCAGGCGTCACACCCTATACGTCCACTTTCGTGTTTGCAGAGTGCTGTGTTTTTAATAAACAGTCGCAGCGGCCTGGTATCTTCGACCGGCATGAGCTTACGGAGCAAGTCCTTCACCCTCACCGGCGCACCTTCTCCCGAAGTTACGGTGCCATTTTGCCTAGTTCCTTCACCCGAGTTCTCTCAAGCGCCTTGGTATTCTCTACCCAACCACCTGTGTCGGTTTGGGGTACGGTTCCTGGTTACCTGAAGCTTAGAAGCTTTTCTTGGAAGCATGGCATCAACCACTTCGTCACCCAAAGGGTAACTCGTCATCAGCTCTCGGCCTTGAAATCCCGGATTTACCTAAGATTCCAGCCTACCACCTTAAACTTGGACAACCAACGCCAAGCTGGCCTAGCCTTCTCCGTCCCTCCATCGCAATAACCAGAAGTACAGGAATATTAACCTGTTTTCCATCGACTACGCTTTTCAGCCTCGCCTTAGGGACCGACTAACCCTGCGTCGATTAACGTTGCGCAGGAAACCTTGGTCTTTCGGCGTGGGTGTTTTTCACACCCATTGTCGTTACTCATGTCAGCATTCGCACTTCTGATACCTCCAGCAAGCTTCTCAACTCACCTTCACAGGCTTACAGAACGCTCCTCTACCGCATCACCTAAGTGATACCCGTAGCTTCGGTGTATGGTTTGAGCCCCGTTACATCTTCCGCGCAGGCCGACTCGACTAGTGAGCTATTACGCTTTCTTTAAAGGGTGGCTGCTTCTAAGCCAACCTCCTAGCTGTCTAAGCCTTCCCACATCGTTTCCCACTTAACCATAACTTTGGGACCTTAGCTGACGGTCTGGGTTGTTTCCCTTTTCACGACGGACGTTAGCACCCGCCGTGTGTCTCCCATGCTCGGCACTTGTAGGTATTCGGAGTTTGCATCGGTTTGGTAAGTCGGGATGACCCCCTAGCCGAAACAGTGCTCTACCCCCTACAGTGATACATGAGGCGCTACCTAAATAGCTTTCGAGGAGAACCAGCTATCTCCGAGCTTGATTAGCCTTTCACTCCGATCCACAGGTCATCCGCTAACTTTTCAACGGTAGTCGGTTCGGTCCTCCAGTTAGTGTTACCCAACCTTCAACCTGCCCATGGATAGATCGCCCGGTTTCGGGTCTATTCCCAGCGACTAGACGCCCTATTAAGACTCGCTTTCGCTACGCCTCCCCTATTCGGTTAAGCTCGCCACTGAAAATAAGTCGCTGACCCATTATACAAAAGGTACGCAGTCACCCAACAAAGTGGGCTCCCACTGCTTGTACGCATACGGTTTCAGGATCTATTTCACTCCCCTCTCCGGGGTTCTTTTCGCCTTTCCCTCACGGTACTAGTTCACTATCGGTCAGTCAGTAGTATTTAGCCTTGGAGGATGGTCCCCCCATATTCAGACAAAGTTTCTCGTGCTCCGTCCTACTCGATTTCACTTCTAAGATCCTTTCGCGTACAGGGCTATCACCCACTATGGCCGCACTTTCCAGAGCGTTCCGCTAAAATCAAAGAAGCTTAAGGGCTAGTCCCCGTTCGCTCGCCACTACTAAGGGAATCTCGGTTGATTTCTTTTCCTCAGGGTACTTAGATGTTTCAGTTCCCCTGGTTCGCCTCTTGCACCTATGTATTCAGTACAAGATAACCATCTTATGATGGCTGGGTTCCCCCATTCAGACATCTCCGGATCAAAGTCTGTTTGCCGACTCCCCGAAGCTTTTCGCAGGCTACCACGTCTTTCATCGCCTCTGACTGCCAAGGCATCCACCGTATGCGCTTCTTCACTTGACCATATAACCCCAAGCAATCTGGTTATACTGTGAAGACGACATTCGCCGAAAATTCGTACGCTTGCTCACTTAAGAGCAACTCACAAATTTTACCTTAGCCTGATCCGTTACCAGTGAAAGTAACGTCCAGTCTATCTTTCTATCACATACCCAAATTTTTAAAGAACGAACTAGTCAAAGACTAGAAATCAACATTCACCATCGAACCGATGGAATGCTCATTTCTAAGCTTTACAAGAGAAGCAGTAGTGGTGGAGCCAAACGGGATCGAACCGTTGACCTCCTGCGTGCAAGGCAGGCGCTCTCCCAGCTGAGCTATGGCCCCGTATTTCTACAGGCGTTTCCCACACAAAATTGGTGGGTCTGGGCAGATTCGAACTGCCGACCTCACCCTTATCAGGGGTGCGCTCTAACCAACTGAGCTACAGACCCAATTTCGAGCTACTAAGGCCGACCTCACCCTGCTCTTTACCACAGAGCATGGGGTGCGCTCTAACCAACCAAGCCACAACCCTTTTGGCTGCTTCTTTCGTCTTCTTCAATGAATCAAGCAATTCGTGTGGGAGCTCATGAAGCAGCTGCGGTCGTCGATTAAGGAGGTGATCCAGCCGCAGGTTCCCCTACGGCTACCTTGTTACGACTTCACCCCAGTCATGAATCACACCGTGGTAACCGT